>JBILAD010000033.1:0-10666 GCA_044354355.1 Candidatus Planktophila sp.
TATCTACCGATACCTGCAGGCCGCGGATTTCTAGTGTGCTCATTTTTTCTCTCTTCTCTCGTTACTAAATCTCTACCGTGACGGCGTTTCCGTCGATTGATACCGCATAAGTCTTTAATGCAATGTTTGCTGGAAGGGTGAGTGCTTCTCCTGTGCGCAGATCAAACTCTGCGCCATGTAGCCAGCATTCAATTTTGAATCCTGTGACATCGCCCTCTGATAAGGATGCATCTGAGTGAGTGCAGGTGTCATCAATTGCAAACACCTCATCCCCTACGCGTGCAACGCAGATTGACTTACCGTTCTTCTCAATAAGAACTGGCTTGCCTTGCGTCATTTGATCCAGAGCCAAATCAGCCACCATTGGCCGCCTTTTCTAGCTCATTATCAATGCGGTCCATGATTCGGTTTTGAACCGTTTCATTACCGATCTCTAGAACGATCTCATTGAAGAATCCGCGCACTACCAAACGACGAGCATCTGACATCGCGATTCCGCGAGACATCAAATAGAACAACTGCTCGTCATCAAAACGACCTGTTGTGCTTGCATGTCCTGCACCGATGATTTCGCCAGTTTCGATTTCAAGATTTGGAACCGAATCAGCACGTGCTCCATCACTTAAGAGCAAGTTACGGTTAAGTTCGTAAGTGTCCGTACCTTCCGCCGCTGCACGAATCAACACATCGCCAATCCATACAGTGTGCGCACCCTGGCCAGCAAGTGCCCCCTTGTAATTAACATTTGACTTTGCGTGCGGAACAGCGTGATCAACATGCATGCGGTGTTCAAAGAATTGACCAGCTGTAGCAAAGTAAACGCCGAGTAGATCAACAGAACCACCAGGTGCTGTGAACTCAACTGTTGGCAAAATACGAACTACATCCCCGCCCACGGTAACAGTTACCGATTTGAAGGTTGCATCCTTATCGACCACAGCATGGTGGCGCGCTGTATAAACAGATTTGGATTCAAACTCCTGCAAAGTTACAAACTTCAGGTTTGACCCTGGAGCCAACGCAATTTCCAAATCCTCAGCCAAAATAGTGTCTGTTGTGTTTTCAACAATGACAGTTGCAACCGCGTGGGTTCCAAGTGAAATGCGAACACGGGAAAACTCAGCAGAATCTAAGGCCCCAGCTGTACGACCCAAAAAGATTGGCTCTGATACTTCTGTGTTTGCGGCGATAGACAGGTGCGCTACTGATGGTGAAAAAGAACGAATACGTTCAATAATCACATCATCACTTGCAGCCAGTGGTTCTAAGTTCTCACGAGTAAAGCTCACGCCTTTAGGAAGTGCATCTTTTGCGACCAGTGTTGATCGATCAGATTGCACAGAGGTGCCATCATGCAAACCGCGAAGACGTTTGAGCGGCGTGAATCGCCACGCTTCCTCGCGCCCTGTAGGCGTTAAGTAATTAGTTGTTAAAACTGACATTAACCGACAGCACCTTCCATCTGAAGTTCAATAAGACGATTGAGCTCGAGTGCGTACTCCATTGGAAGTTCACGAGCGATTGGCTCAATGAATCCACGAACAATCATGGCCATTGCTTCATCTTCATTTAATCCACGTGACATCAGATAGAACAATTGATCATCACTGATCTTTGAGACTGTTGCTTCGTGACCCATAGAAACATCATCTTCGCGGATATCAACATAAGGATATGTATCTGAACGAGAAATCGTATCTACCAACAACGCATCGCACTTGACTGTGCTAGCAGAGTGATGAGCACCTTCTTGAACTTGCACAAGACCACGGTATGAAGTTCGACCACCGTTACGTGCAACTGACTTAGAAATAACAGAAGATGATGTGTAAGGAGCTGCGTGAACCATCTTTGCTCCAGAATCTTGATGCTGACCTTCTCCTGCAAAAGCAAGTGACAATGTCTCACCCTTTGCATGTGGGCCCATCAAGAAAATTGCTGGGTACTTCATGGTTACCTTTGACCCAATGTTTCCATCGACCCATTCCATGGTTGCACCTTCAGCACATGTTGCGCGCTTAGTAACTAAGTTGTAAACATTGTTAGACCAGTTTTGGATCGTGGTGTAACGAACGCGTGCACCCTTTTTCACAATGATTTCAACAACTGCAGAGTGCAGAGAATCAGACTTGTAGATTGGCGCTGTGCAACCTTCTACGTAGTGAATGTATGAGTCTTCGTCAGCGATAATTAATGTGCGCTCGAACTGACCCATATTCTCAGTGTTAATACGGAAGTAAGCCTGCAATGGAATCTCAACATGTACACCCTTTGGCACATAAATAAATGATCCACCAGACCAAGCAGCGGTGTTTAGTGCTGCAAACTTGTTATCTCCAACTGGAATAACTGTTCCGAAGTACTCTTTGAAAAGCTCTGGATGCTGCTTTAGCGCGCTATCTGTATCAAGGAAAATAACGCCTTGAGCTTCAAGATCCTCGCGGATTGAGTGATAAACAACCTCAGATTCGTACTGAGCAGCTACACCTGACACTAGGCGTTGCTTTTCAGCCTCTGGAATACCAAGACGGTCGTAGGTGTTCTTAATTTCATCAGGCAAGTCATCCCATGTGGTTGCTTGCTTTTCAGTTGAGCGGACAAAGTATTTGATGGTGTCAAAAAAGATTCCAGAAAGATCTGATCCCCAATTTGGCATTGGCTTCTTACCGAATAGATCCAAACCCTTAAGGCGCATATCTAGCATCCACTGTGGCTCAGACTTCTTAGATGAGATGTCGCGGACAACATCCTCATTGATGCCACGCTTAGCGTTATCGCCAGCTGAGCTCTTATCTGACCAGCCGTATTCGTAGTTGCCGAGTCCGTCGAGTTCTGGATGTGCTGTAGTCATGCACGTACCTTTCGGGTTGTAGTGTGTGTCTTTGGGATAAAAGTTGTACAAACGCCATCGCCGTGTGCGATTGTCGCCAAACGTTGAACGTGTGTTCCGAGTAACTTTGACAGTGCTTCAGTTTCGGCTTCACATAACTGTGGAAATTCAGATGCAACGTGTGCAATTGGGCAATGGTGCTGACATAACTCTTGTCCCATTGGCTTGTCATGAACACTTGCGGCATACCCCTGATCAGTTAAGAAATCTGCAAGTGCATCAACTTTGCCTGCACGTTTTGAAATAAACTTCTGTGCCTGACGCTCAATGTCATCTGCGCGAGATTGTGCAAAAGCATCCACTAGATGTGCACCTGATTGAGCGGACATAAACTTCAACGCAGCGACAGCTAGGTCGTCATAAGAATGTTCAAACTTTTCGCGACCTTCATCTGACATAACAAAAACCTTTGATGGTCGACCTCGACCACGGATTGACGAGGAACGTGGATCACGCGCCTCAACAACACCATCTGCAACCAAAAGATCTAAGTGGCGTCTGATTCCTGCGGCGGTAAGCCCTAAACGCTCACCTAAAACAGCAGCTGTCGATGGTCCATTTTCTAGAATTGAGCGGGCCACAAGGTCGCGGGTACGGGCATCGTCCCCTGCTGGATTGGCTCCGGTCATTTTCACAACAGTATTGTGTCGTAATTCGACACGATCAGCCACTCGAGAGCCCCGCGTGGCTCAGGGGTCATAGGCTTAGGCCATGTCAAAACCCGCAGATCTAGCCACCAGGGTTTTGGCCCCAGCCACAGGTTTGCTCCTTTTCTTACAGGCCGCCCTTGTTGTAACTGGCGGGGCTGTACGGCTGACAGGTTCTGGATTGGGATGTCCCACCTGGCCTGAATGCACACCGGGTTCTTACACCCCAGTCCCCCATCAAGCCGAACCGCAACTAAATGTTTGGATTGAATTTGGAAATCGATTACTCACCTTTGTTTTGGTCATTGCATCAGCTGCAGTCATCATCGCAGTTCTAAAAAGTAAGCGCAAAGATTTACGTGGTTTAGCCATTGGTCAATTCTTAGGAATCTTTGGACAAGGAATCCTTGGTGGAATTACGGTGTTAACAGATCTCAATCCGATCCCCGTCGCAGGTCATCTCCTCTTGTCAATTATCTTGATAGCCGGTGCTACCTCGCTGTACTCGCGAAGATACTCTCCTGCTGTTTTTGTAGAGGCAGCTCCTTTAACCTCCAAAATTTCCAAGGCACACATCGCAATTTCATTTCTTGTAATTATTCTGGGAACTATCGTCACAGGTTCAGGACCACATGCAGGTGATGCCCAAGCAAAACGATTTGACTTTGATATACGTACCGTTGCATGGCTCCATGCCGATGTGGTGATATTTCTACTTGGTATCACTTTTGCTTTTTATGTTGCACAAGGAACTAGTGCTCACACTAAAAAAGCAATCAAGATTTTTACAGTCATCGCACTTGCACAAGGTGCGATTGGCTATGTTCAATACTTCACCGGTATTCCCGAAATATTAGTAGCTGCTCACTTGCTGGGAGCTACTTTGGTATGGATCGCAGCGTGGCGAATCCGACTGTCAGTAATCACACAGAATGGATAAGAGATGAGCGCACTAACCGGTTGGACTGAATTAGATGATCGCGCTGTTGCCTATGCACGCGCACTATCTGCTGATGCAGTTCAAAAAGTTGGTAATGGCCACCCTGGTACTGCGATGTCCCTTGCACCTGTCGCATACTCCTTATTCCAACGCCATCTAGTTCATGATCCATCAGATCCACACTGGCTAGGTCGCGATAGATTCATTTTGTCCTGTGGTCACTCCTCATTAACTCTTTATATTCAACTATATTTGAGCGGCTATGGCCTTGAAATGAAGGATCTGCAGAGCTTTAGAACGTGGGGTTCTCTAACTCCAGGCCATCCTGAATACGGTCATACAGATGGCGTGGAAATGACAACTGGTCCACTAGGTCAAGGCGTTGCAACAGCAGTTGGCATGGCTATGGCCGCTCGCTATGAGCGCGGATTGCTTGACCCTGAAGCACCTGCAAACACCTCACTTTTTGATCACTCCATTTGGGTTATTTGTTCAGATGGTGATCTACAAGAAGGTGTGAGTGCTGAAGCATCTTCCTTGGCTGGCACGCAAGAGCTTGGCAATCTAAACATTATTTATGATGACAACAGAATTTCAATCGAAGGCGACACACATAACGCTTTCACAGAAGATGTTGCTGCCAGATATCGCGCGTACGGATGGCATGTCATTGAAGTCGCCGCACTTGCAACGGGAAACATTGACCTTGTTGCATTAGATGCTGCCATGGTTGCAGCTAAGAAAGAAAGTACAAAACCAACTTTGATTCGTATGCATTCAGTAATTGCTTGGCCTGCACCTAAAGCACAAGGAACAGCTGGCTCTCATGGATCTGCTCTCGGCGTGGATGAGGTCAAAGCAACAAAGATTGCCCTCGGTCTAAATCCTGATGAAGATTTTGCGATGCCTGCAGATGTTCTAGCTCATGCACGCCTGGTTAAAGATCGCGGCGCGTCAATTCGCGCAGCATGGGATGCAAAGTTTGCTACATGGAAATCTGCCAATGCAGACAAAGCTGCTCTACTTGAAAGATTGCGTGTTAAGGGATTGCCTGCTGGTTGGGATTTAGATATTCCAGTTTTCGCACCTGATAAGGAAATGGCAACACGTTCTGCATCTGGAGATGTCATCAATGCAATCGCAGCGAAGTTGCCTGAATTCTGGGGCGGATCTGCAGATTTAGCTGGTTCAAATAACACGAGCATTAAGGGCTCTGGCTCTTTCCTTCCCTCCACCTCAGCTATCCCTGGAGCTAATCCATATGGACGCATCATCCACTTTGGTATTCGCGAACACGCAATGGGATCAATTCTTAACGGAATTGCGCTCCATGGTTTAACCAGATCTTTCGGTGGAACATTTGCTGTCTTTAGCGATTACATGAGACCTGCAGTTCGTCTTGCAGCGCTGATGAACATCGCATCTACATATGTGTGGACGCATGATTCGATTGGTGTTGGCGAAGATGGGCCAACTCATCAGCCGATTGAACATTTTGCAGCACTGCGCGCAATCCCTGGACTAGATGTTATTCGCCCCGGCGATGCTAACGAGGTTGCAGAGGCATGGAAGAAGATCATTACTCGTGGCCGAGCCGCAGGAATTCTTCTATCTCGTCAGAATTTGCCGGTATTTGATCGCACCATCTGCGCACCTGCAACAGGTGTAGCAAGGGGTGCATACATCTTGAAGGATGTAGCAAGCCCACAAGCAATCTTGATTGCAACAGGCTCTGAAGTCTCATTGGCAATTGATGCACAAACTGCCTTAGCTGCAGAAGGCATCAATGTCCGAGTAGTCAGTGCTCCTTGTCTTGAATGGTTTGCAGAACAAGATCAAACCTACAAAGAATCAGTCCTATCCCCCAATATCCTCAAGATAAGTATTGAAGTTGGCATCGCACAAGGCTGGCGTGAACTCATCGGTGATACTGGAATTGCAATATCGCTAGAACATTACGGCGCATCAGCTGATGCAAAGCGACTCTTTAAAGAGTTTGGTTTTACCGTCGAGAATGTAGTTACCCAGGTTAAGAAGGCGATCAAATGAGTGTTCATGATGTAGCAAGTGCTGGAACATCAATTTGGTTAGATGATCTCTCACGCGCAAAAATCACTGGCACAGATCCTCATTCACTTCCTGCCAGAATTGCAAACAGTGGCGTCGTAGGAGTTACTACTAACCCGAGTATTTTCAGCAGTGCCATCAGTGGAGCAGCTGAATACAGCGCAGATATTGCAGCCATGAAAGGTGCAACTGTTGATGATGTAGTAAAGAAACTGACTACTGATGATGTTCGCCAAGCATGCGATTTGTTTTCACCGATTTTTTCAAGCAGCAAGGGTTTTGATGGCCGAGTAAGTATTGAAGTTGATCCACGACTTGCTCGCGACACAGAAGGAACAATCGCTGCTGGCAAAGAGCTCTGGGCAATTGTTAATCGTCCCAATGTAATGATTAAAGTACCGGCAACAATCGAAGGCCTACCAGCCATCACATCACTGATCGCCGCTGGCATTAGTGTGAACGTAACCTTGATCTTTTCCGTTAATCGATACGGACAAGTTATAGATGCTTTCATGAAGGGCCTCGAACAATGTGAGAATCCATCACAGGTTCACTCGGTTGCCTCTTTCTTCGTGAGCCGTATCGACTCGACTATTGATGGATTACTCAAAAGCAATGGCACCTCTGATGCAGAATCACTCTTGGGCAAGGCTGCTATTGCAAATGCCCATCTGGCATACCAATTGTTTGAAGAGAAATTTTCCTCAGATCGTTGGAGCGCATTGTCATCCAAGGGTTCAAATAAGCAACGTCCATTGTGGGCCTCTACAGGTGTCAAAGATCCTGCCTACCCTGATACCCAATACGTTGTTGAGTTAATTGCGCCAGAGACTGTCAACACAATGCCTCAATCAACTTTGGATGCCTTAATCGATCATGGCGTAGTGCGCGGAAATACCATTTCTGGAAACTACGCAGAAGCGGTCAACGTCCTTAAGGGATTGTCTGCTCTTGGTATTTCACTCGACCAAATAACAACAGATTTAGAGATCGATGGAGTTAAGAAGTTTGCCCAAGCTTGGGATGAATTACTAAACAATGTAAAGGCTGCCCAACAACAATGATTTCAATCAAGGGAACCGCTCTTTCAAAGATTGACCGTTCTTCTACGCATTACACAGCGCTGCAAGCATTCCACGAACGCTTAAAGCAAAAGGATTCAACTATCTGGGGGCCAGAGGCTCAAGCAGAGGCTGCTACTCGGTTGAACTGGATAGATCTGCCTGAGTCATCGCGCGAACTATTGCCACAGTTTGACGCGCTCGCGGCAAAGCACAGAGACAAAACCTCAGTGATTTTGTGCGGTATGGGTGGTTCATCTCTGGGTCCTGAAGTTATAGCTCAAACATTTTCCAAGAAACTTTTCGTTCTAGACTCAACAGATCCTAATTATGTTGCACATGCCCTAGATACTGACCTGTCCAAGAGCGTTGTTGTTGTCAGCTCTAAGTCTGGTTCAACAATTGAAACGGCATCCCAGCGCGCACTCTTTGAGGGGGCATTTAAGGATGCTGGCCTCAATCCCATTGATCACATGGTCTTTGTGACAGACCCAGGCTCTCCTCTTGATAAGCAGGTTCGCGAAGGTGGATATTCAGTAGTAAATGCTGATCCGAATGTTGGTGGGCGCTTTAGTGTTTTGAGCCCATTTGGTTTGGTTCCTGCTGCACTGATCGGTGTTGATGTTTCAGTGTTGCTTGATAACGCCAGTGATACCAAAGCATCTTTCTTTGCCGACTCACAATTGATGTGCGACATCGCATATTTATTGACATATGTTGCTGATCAATATGTTGCATTCACAGATCAGGGTTCTGGAATGCCAGGCTTGAGTGACTGGATTGAACAATTAGTTGCTGAATCAACTGGAAAGAACCAAATTGGTCGCTTGCCTGTTGTTGCAGAATCTTCTCAGCACGGGCTAGAAGGCAATGCCTTCACAATCGCTTTCACCGGAAACGCAGATCTAGTTGTTAAAGGTGATTTAGCATCACAATTCATCGTGTGGGAATGGGTTACCGCTCTGGTTGGCGCAGCCCTTGCCATTGATCCTTTCAATCAACCAAATGTTACTGAAGCCAAAGAACAAACATCAGCTCTGCTGAGCGAGTGGAACGGCCTCCTACCAACCTTTTCTGGTGATGCAACAGATGGTGCTTTAGAAATCTTTGGCGTAGGCAGTAATGCCACAGCAGCTTTGTCAGATTTAATTTCGCGCATTCCAGTCGATGGTTACATAGCCATAATGGCTTATCTTGATCGCAAAGATGATGTTGAGATTGCTGAACTACGAGCAATTCTTGCTACTAAATCTGGACGTCCAGTCACCCTTGGTTGGGGTCCACGCTTCCTGCACTCAACTGGTCAGTTCCATAAAGGTGGCCAACAAAACGGTGTCTTTCTGCAAATTACTGGAGATGTGAAGAAAGATATTCCAATCCCTGGTCAAAGTTATGGCTTTAAGACATTAGTTGCAGCTCAAGCACTCGGTGATGGGAAAGCACTGGCGTCAAGAAAATACCCACTACTTCGATTTAATGTAACAAATCGAGCAATGGGTATCTCTGAATTACTAAAAGCTGCTAGAGCTCTTTAATATTTATTCTTCGTCATCTCCGCGAAGTTTACGGAGTGCTTCTTCAAGCAGTTTTTCACCTTCAGCATCTGTGCGACGCTCTTTAACATAGGCAAGGTGAGTCTTGTAAGGCACGTTTACTTCTGGGCTAGGTGGGTTGTTGCGATCGCGACCTGCTGGATAACCACACTTTGGGCAATCCCACTCAGCTGGAATTACAACAGTTTCTTCAACTGCAAATGATGGGCGAACTTCATGTCCATTTGCACACCAGTAAGAAACATATGCACGAGCGATTGAATCGCCGCGCTCTGCCTCGCCCATTGGGCCGGCGCCAACACGACTTCCGCGAATTGCACTTGCCATACGTATCCCCTTGTTTTACTTAATGAACACTGAAAAGAAAATTGTTTACTTTAGGACAAGAGATAGAGCCACAACTAATGCGAACCACAGGCCGCCAACGACGATTGTGATGCGATCAAGGTTGCGCTCAACGACAGATGAACCGCCGTAGTTTGATGAAATTCCGCCGCCGAATAGATCGGACAAGCCGCTTCCCTTGCCCTTATGGAGAAGTACCAAAAGGATCATGAGCAAGCTGGTAATGATCAGCATTATTGATAGAGCTAGTTTCACTTTTCTTTAACTCCTAGTTCGTAGGGGGTAAGGATACCCGCCCTGTGGGGGTAATGCTTACTCGCTCACCGCGTGAAATTTAACGATCTTGGCCAATTCTTCAGGATCTAGGCTCGCTCCACCAATCAAGGCACCGTCAACATCGGCCTTTTTCATGATTTCCACGATGTTAGAAGATTTCACTGAACCTCCGTAGAGAATGCGCATATTTGCAGCAATCTCAGGTGAACCAATGTTTTCCACCTCTTCGCGAATTGCAGCACACACCTCTTGGGCATCTTCAGGTGTTGCTGTCTTTCCGGTACCGATTGCCCACACAGGTTCGTAGGCAATAACAATCTTCTTTAGCTCTGGCTTTGTAAATCCTTCTAGGCCTGCTCGCACCTGACGGATTACATGACTTACATGTGTTCCAGCTTCGCGAATCGCTAGCTCTTCACCAACACAGAAAATTGGAATCATTTCATTGGCTAGCGCTGCTTTGATCTTTCGATTAATCAATGCATCTGATTCTTGATGAATCGCACGACGCTCTGAGTGCCCGATGACAACATATGTGCAACCCAGCTTTGCCAGCATCGAACCTGAAATATCACCGGTAAAAGCACCGCTTGCATCAGGGGAGAGATCCTGAGCTCCGTACTGAAGACGCAGGCGATCGCCATCTACCAAAGTTTGAATTGAACGAATATCTGTGAAGGGAGGAATTACCGCAACATCAACTGCGTCGTAATCCTTGTCATCTAGACCGTAAACCAACTTTTGTGCAACTGCAATGGCCTCAAGGTGATTGAGGTTCATCTTCCAGTTTCCTGCCATTAATGGTTTACGCATTATTACTCCCCCGCTATTGATTCTTATTAAATTAATTCTAATGCTTTTAGGCCTGGAAGTTCCTTGCCTTCGAG
>JBILAD010000129.1:0-2931 GCA_044354355.1 Candidatus Planktophila sp.
CTCCATTGCACATATCTGGATTGAATCACCATTGGATGCAAAAGCTGTTTCTAAGATGTTTTCAACACATCCACCTATTGCAGAGCGCATTGCAGTTCTAAAAGCGATGGAGTCTTTGAACTAATTCTTCTCTCTTGGGAAGAAGAGCGTGAAAGTTGTTCCAGCTCCTGGCTTTGAAACAACACCAACTTTGCCACCATGAGCCTGC
The DNA here is from genome assembly GCA_044354355.1 of Candidatus Planktophila sp. Taxonomy (GTDB): domain Bacteria; phylum Actinomycetota; class Actinomycetes; order Nanopelagicales; family Nanopelagicaceae; genus Planktophila. The sequence goes on from JBILAD010000129.1 coordinate 209, forward strand.
ATCACTGAATCAACGATAGATAAACCAAGCCCGCTACCTTCTTGGCTGGTGCGCTGGCGAGAAGGATCTGCTCTATAGAAGCGCTCAAAAATTCTCTTTTGATCCTCTTCACTTAACCCTGGTCCGTTATCGGCAACGGAGATGTAAACACCATCTTCTTCATTGCGCGCAAGAACATGGATTGCTGTGCCAGAAGGTGTGTGAACACGCGCATTGGCTAAAAGATTAGTCATTACTTGATAAATACGCCCTGAATCTCCCAGTACAAATAGTTCTTTGGGCATATCAACGCTTATTGGGTGTTCAGGCCCAGCAGCAGATGCGGACGCAACGGTCTCTTCAATAACATGTGCGAGATCTACAGGATGAGATTCAATCGCTCGTGATTGATCTAGGCGGGCAAGGAGGAGTAAATCTTCAACCAAAGTTGCCATCCGCACAGATTCTTTCTCAATACGCCCAAGAAGCTCTTTAGTCTTTTCACCATCAGGGACTGCACCTAAGCGGTGAAGTTCTGCAAAGCCGCGAATAGCTGTCAGTGGTGTGCGCAGCTCATGACTTGCATCTGCCACGAAGCGACGAAGTTTATCTTCACTCTCTGTGCGAATAGCAAAAGATTCTTCAATGCGGCTAAGCATTGTGTTTAAGGATGAACTTAGGCGCCCAACTTCAGTATTTGGCTCAAAGTTCTCTAAACGAGCAGTGAGGTCACCAGCTGCAATCTTTTCTGCAGTTGCTTCAACATTTTCTAACGGCTTCATACTGATTCTAATAACTTGTCGTGCTGCAAAAGCGATAAGAAATAGAACTATCAAACCAATGAGCAAGAAGATGCGATTTATCTTGTGTGTGGTCAATTCGAAATCAGCTAGTGATTGGGCCACTACTACCGTGCCAACAGAGGAAGGCAGGGCTTGCGCAATAACTCGAAAGTCAGGACCAGGAGTTTCTAGTGTAAAAGGTTTGCTTCCAAAGGATGCAACTACTTCTGGAGTCCAACCAGTAATGAAATCGGTAATTCTGTTGGCATTGAGATCTCCTCCAAGACCACCAACAAATACACCAGATTGATCTAAAAGCGTGACTGAGGTGGTTGTTGGAATGCGATTAAGCGGAGTCACAGGTCTTGCTTGTCTTTGCCTGTCTTCCTCTTCCTCTTCTTCATTCACAATTCCAGCTTGATTAAGTCGCTGTGAAGTACCACCAACAACACTAATGAGTTGATCATCGATTTGGTGGATGAGATAGCCCTGCAAAGATTCTTGAACGACTAAACCAGCACCAATAAATCCAACGGCAGATAGAGCCAATATACCTGCAGTTAGGCGGTTACGTAGTGACCAGTGGCGAAGGGGAGAGTTCATTTTCTTTACTTAGCTGGCATTCGCAAGCGATAGCCAACACCGCGCACGGTGTGAATCAATGGTGGATCAAAAGCATCAATCTTCTTGCGAAGATATGAGATATAGGTTTCAACAATTCCAGCATCACCGCGGAAATCGTATTGCCACACATGATCCAGAATCTGTGACTTAGAGACAACGCGATCAGCGTTAATGATTAAGTAACGAATCAATGCAAATTCGGTCGGTGAGAGATCAAGTAATTGACCAGCACGGCGAACTTCATGTGTTGCTTCATCTAGTTCAAGATCTGCAAAGCGCATCTTTTCATCATCAATTTCAATATGGTCAACGCCTATGCGGCGCAGTAGTGCGCGCAGTCGTGCAACTAGCTCTTCAAGTGAAAATGGCTTAGTCATGTAATCATCGCCGCCAAGAGTTAAACCTTTGACCTTATCTTCCATGCCATCTTTAGCAGTTAAGAAAAGAACTCCAGTATCAACGCCTTCATTGCGAATCATTTTGCAGACTTCAAAACCATCTAGATCAGGCAACATGACATCAAGGACCATTGCATGCGGCTTAAACTCTTCAGCCATTGCAAGTGCTTGTGCACCATTTGCTGCGGTGCGAACATCAAAGCCAACAAAGCGAAGGCTTGTTGAAATTAACTCGCTGATACTTGATTCATCGTCAACGACGAGAATGCGTTGCATACTCTTTTGGGCAGTTGTGGTCATGGCTCAACAATGCTCCCATTGACTGGGAGTTTCCTGAGAATGGCCTTTGTTTTAGCCCTTAACTGAGCGCAGCAAGACCTGTGCCACGTCTAGAACCTCCATGGATGACTCACGAGCGCTCATTCCATCGGTAGTCATAACGCGGCAGAAAGGACAGGCAACAGCTAGCTCCTCTGCCCCAGTTCCAATAGCTTCATCAACGCGGTTTAAGTTAATACGCGTTCCGATCTTTTCTTCCATCCACATGCGACCGCCACCGGCGCCACAACAGAACGAGCGTTCTTTATTACGTGGCATTTCGGTGAGCTGTGCACCAGTTGCTTCAAGAATTTCACGTGGTGGTTGGTAGATCTCATTGTGACGACCTAAGTAGCAAGGGTCGTGATAAGTCATTGCAGTGTGACTCATCTTTACTGGCAGTAGTTTCTTTTCACGAATTAATTGATTGAGTAGTTGGGTGTGGTGAACCATCTCTAATTCAAAACCACTTTGTGCATAATCGCGACCAATCGTTGTGAAGCAATGTGGGCAAGTAACAACAACTTTCTTCTTACCCTTAGGGCGATCAGCAAATACTTCCTTAAATGTTTCAATGTTTTCAGCTGCCATGATTTGGTACAAGAACTCATTTCCAGCACGG
>JBILAD010000034.1:0-10381 GCA_044354355.1 Candidatus Planktophila sp.
AAGGTTCCAACAAAGCCATAATCTCGCTTAAGTAAGTGGCGTTTGGCCCAGCAATGGAGTTTAATCTCCTTGTTGGGCCAAATGTTTTTCCCAGAATAAATTGAATCAAAGGAGAGTTTAAGTGTCAGTAGCAGTAGAACTGCGACACATTAGTAAGCGCTTTCCTGGCGTAGTTGCCAATAAGGACGTTTCGCTGAAAGTTGAAACTGGCACGGTCCATGCTCTTGTCGGCGAAAATGGTGCTGGCAAGTCAACTGTTATGAAGATCCTTTATGGAATGCAACGCCCTGACTCTGGTGAAATTTTAGTTAATGGCAAAGCTGTTAACTTTAAAACTCCCAATGATGCGATAGATGCAGGAATTGGAATGGTTCATCAGCACTTCATGCTGGCTGATAACTTCACAGTTTTAGAAAACATTATCTTGGGTTCTGAGCCACACCATGGTGCAACTATCGATTTTGCCGGAGCCCGTAAGAAGATTGTTGAAATGGCAGAGCAGTATGGTTTGGATATTGACCCAGATGTTCTTGTTGAAGAGCTAGGTGTCGGGCAACGCCAAAGAGTTGAGATTTTAAAGGTTTTGTTTCGTGGCGCTCGGATTTTGATCTTTGATGAGCCAACTGCTGTCTTAGTTCCACAAGAAGTAGATGATCTTTTTCAAGCACTGGAAGGTTTACGCGCACAAGGAATGGCGCTGATTTTTATCTCACACAAGCTTGATGAAGTATTGCGTGTTGCAGATGAAGTAACGGTTGTGCGCCAAGGCTCTACGGTGGCAGAGGTTAAATCTAAAGATGTAACAGCTCGTCAGCTAGCCGAATTGATGGTGGGAAGTGAACTTCCTAAGCCATCCACGCTGGGCCATACGCGCCGAGAAGAAGTCACTTTGTCACTCAAAGATGTTTGCATCCCAACAACTACTGGTAGTCGTGATCTGTTAACAGATATCTCCTTTGATCTACACGCTGGTGAAGTCATTGGTATTGCAGGTGTCGAGGGAAATGGACAGGCCGAATTAGTTGAAGCAATTATGGGTCTGCGTGATTACACCGGCTCAATTAAATTTAATGGCTCTTCTATCGATGAGTTAAGCGTTGCCGATAGACATGATCTTGGAATCGGCTTAATTCCTGAAGATCGTCAGCGCCAGGCATTAATGATGACTTCTCCATTATGGGAGAACAGAATTCTTGGACACCAACGAAGTAAGCCTGTGATGCGCGGTTTTGTTATTGATAAGAAAGCAACCATTGAAAGCACTCGCACAATCATGGGAGAGTTTGATGTGAGAGCACCTGGTCCGGATACCTTGGCAGCTGCACTTTCTGGTGGAAATCAACAAAAATTTATTGTAGGACGAGAAATGAGCAAAGCACCTGCGTTATTGGTGGCATCTCATCCAACTCGTGGTGTTGATGTTGGCGCACAAGGTGCTATTTGGGATGTGCTTCGCAAGGCTCGCGAAAAGGGAATGGCGATTGTTCTAATTTCTGCAGACCTAGAAGAGTTAATTGGTATGTCAGATCGACTCTTAGTTATGTTGCGCGGAAAGTTGACAGCTGAACTTGATCCAGCAAAAACTACTCCTGAACAACTTGGCTCAGCGATGACAGGTGCAGAATGAGTAACGTGCTCACCAGGAAGCTATCGCCAAGTAAAGTTGGTTTAGCAATTGCTGCACCATTGGCTGCGGCGATTTTCTCAATCTTAATTTCAAGTCTGGCTGTCATTGCAAGTAAGAAATCTCCAGTTGAAGCATTTAAGACAATGTGGGAATTTGGTACACAAGCCGGTTCCCTCATGGAAGTGCTCAATACAGCAACGCCTTATTACATTGCAGCAATTGCTATTGCGGTCACCTTCAGAGCAGGTCTATTTAATATTGGTGTTGAAGGCCAACTGCGCCTAGGAGCATTGTTTAGCTGCTACATCGGAGCAATGTTTGTGCTCCCACCCGTCCTACATGTTCTAGCAGTGTTTATTGTTGCGATGACTTTTGGTGGTTTGTGGGCAGCAATTGCTGCGTACTTGAAGGTCAAGCGTGGCGTGAATGAAGTTATCTCCACCATCATGCTCAATAGTCTTGCAGGTGGCTTATCTGCTTATCTGCTTTCAAAGCACTTTGCAGTCATTGAAGAAGGTTCAAATAATCTTCAGACTAAGCAGCTACCAGCATCGGCCCAAGTTCCAGATTTGATGCCCCTTTTACGCAAACTAGGTGTTGAAGATCAGCCTGGCGGAGGCGTTTACGGAATGTTCTTCGTAGCTGTTGCTCTGGGATTCATCTTCTGGTTTGTAGTTAATCGCACGCGCTTTGGTTTTGAACTACGCGCCTCAGGATTAAATCCAATTGCAGCTCGAGTAAGCGGAGTAAATTCAAAAAAGATGACATTTATTGCACTAGTAATTTCAGGTGCAATTGCTGGACTTTCAGGTCTGCCTGAAGTTCTTGGTCAGACTCATTCTTACAACCTTGGATTCCGCGCAGGTATCGGTTTTTCTGCAATTGCTGTTGCTCTACTAGGTCGAAATTCTGCTGGCGGTATGGCAATTAGCGCACTTCTCTTTGGTTTCCTTGAAGTGAGCTCTAGAGCATTAGAGCTCATTGATATCGCACCAGAGACTTATGTCATCATGCAAGGATCTATTCTTTTGAGTTCTGTTATTGCATATGAAGTGGTCAGACGCTTTAAATTGACGCTGCAAAGCAATGAGTTAGCAAAGGTGGTGCAAGCATGAAAGTTATGAAGATTTTGCGTTATGCAACCATGCTTGTTTTTGTTTTGGCATCTATCCGCGTCATCACTGGAGCCTCAGATTTAACAAGTACTGGTACCGCCTCTGCAGCACTGCTTCTTTCAGTTCCAATTGTTCTTGCAGCGTTAGGTGGATTGTTCTCAGAACGAGCTGGTGTTGTGAACATCGGCCTTGAGGGCATGATGATCATGGGTGCATGGGCCGGTGGATACATTGGTTCACAGCATGGACCGTGGGCTGGATTATTTGCCGCTGTTGTCTTTGGCTCTATCGGTGCGTTGGTGCATGCGATTGCAACAGTCAGCTTTGGTGTTGACCATGTGGTTTCAGGTGTTGCAATCAACATTATTGCCGCAGGCTTGGTTCGGTACCTTTCCACACTTCTCTATCAAGGTGGATCATGGCCGGGGCCATCACAATCTCCAGGCATCGAAACAATTTCAGTTAATGGCTTGCCCGTTCTATCAGGTGGTCATTACTTTGGCTGGAAGAGTCCAGATTTACTGGGTTCTCTGGCAAATCAGAACTGGTTCTTCATCTCTGATTTTGCATCAATTCTTCGTGGTTTAACCGGTGATGTTTCCTATGTAACCGTTGTGGCAATTACCTTTGTTCCACTGGCTTACTTCATCTTGTGGCGCACAGCATTTGGATTACGTCTTCGCAGTGCTGGTGAAGCACCAGTTGCTGCAGAATCACTGGGCGTTAACGTCTATGCGATGAAGTATGCAGGAGTACTTATTTCTGGTGGTCTAGCTGGATTAGGCGGAGGCTTCTTAGCAATCGTTGCAGCAAGTAATTACCAAGAAAATCAGGTTGCAGGCCGCGGATACATTGGCCTTGCCGCACTTCTCTTTGGAAATTATCGCCCAGGTGGATTGTTAGCAGGTGCTGGACTTTTTGGTTTTGCCGATGCACTGCAACTTCGTGATTCAGCTGCGATCCATGCGCTACTTCTCTTCATTGTTGTGATCTTGTTGTTTGTAGCATTTAGAAAGTTCAAGGGTGGCAAGCACATGAGTGCGGCAATTAGTCTTGGCTCAGCTGCATTTACATTGTGGTTCTTCTTTGCAGTTGATGAACTTCCAGGTCAGCTTGTAACAATGACTCCATATATTGCAACTATTTTAGTTATGGCACTTGCATCGCAGCGATTACGAATGCCAGCTGCAGATGGAATTCCATATCGTCGAGGTGGCTTGCGATGACCCAGATCAACTGGGATCAAATCCACCAGGAAGCTATTGGTGCAATGAAGAATGCATACGCTCCATATTCAAAGTTTCCAGTCGGTGTTGCAGCACTCGTTAGTGATGGTCGGATCGCTACGGGTTGTAATGTTGAAAATGCTAGTTATGGCGTTGGACTTTGTGCTGAGTGCGGATTAGTTTCTAATCTGATTTCTACAGGTGGTGGACGATTGATCGCCGTCGTGTGCGTAGATGGACAAGGAAATTACTTGGCACCGTGTGGGCGTTGTCGCCAATTGTTATTTGAGCATGGTGGTCCAGAGGCGTTGTTAATGACAGATGATGGACCTCAACAAATGTCTGCCATGTTGCCTTGGGCTTTTGGCCCAGATGACCTAGACCGCAACGAGCGTTAAGTGATTGAAGCCTATTCAGCCGCTGAAATCATTGCGGCAAAGCGAGATCACCATTCACTGACTGATCCACAGATCGACTGGATTATTGATGCCTACACAAGAGGCGCAGTTGCAGATGAACAAATGTCTGCGCTACTCATGGCAATTTTGCTCAATGGAATGGAAAATCGTGAGATCTCACGATGGACAGATGCCATGATCAACAGCGGCGAACGCATGAATTGGTCTGCTCTCTCACGTCCCACAGTTGATAAGCATTCAACTGGTGGCGTTGGTGACAAAATTACCTTGCCGTTAGCACCACTTGTTGCTGCATGTGGCGCAGCCGTTCCACAATTATCTGGCCGTGGACTTGGTCATACAGGTGGAACTTTGGATAAATTGGAATCTATTCCAGGATGGCGTGCTTCTTTATCAAATGAAGAAATGCTAAAAGTCTTACAAGATTGCGGCGCAGTAATTTGTGCAGCAGGTGCGGGGTTAGCACCTGCAGATAAGAAGCTGTATGCATTGCGAGATGTGACTGCAACTGTTGAAGCGATTCCACTTATTGCATCGTCAATTATGAGCAAGAAGATCGCTGAAGGAACTAGCGCTTTAGTTTTGGATGTTAAAACCGGTGCTGGTGCATTCATGAGTGATCCAGAGAAGGCAAAAGAACTTGCCCACGTAATGGTTGGACTCGGAAAGCGTGCTGGTGTTAACACCGTCGCACTTGTTACAGCGATGGATATTCCACTTGGGTTAACCGCTGGTAACGCATTAGAAGTTCGAGAATCCGTAGAAGTTTTAGCCGGTGGTGGACCATCTGACATCGTTGAGCTAACAGTTTTACTGGCACAAGAAATGTTAGAAATAGCTGGCATTAAGGGAGCAGATCCTGCTGCAGCATTGAAAAATGGAAAAGCAATGGATGTCTGGCGTCAAATGATTTCAGCTCAAGGTGGAGATCCTGATGCAAAGCTTCCAGTTGCAAAGGAAAACACGGTTGTAACGGCGCACAGCAGTGGAACAATTTTGTCTATGGATGCAATGAAGGTCGGCATGGCTGCATGGCGTTTAGGTGCGGGGCGCTCTCGTCAGGGAGAGGCTGTTCAGGCAGGGGCTGGAATTGAGATCCACGCCAAGCCAGGAGATGAAATAAGCGCTGGATCACCTCTTTATACGCTCCACACAGACACTCCAGCGGCCTTTGCGAGGGCTTTGGAGTCTCTGGAGAACTCTGTGAGCATTGGCGCTGTGCCTGCAGGTGGCATTAATCGCCTGCCGTTGGTTATTGAACGTATCGTTGATTAAGGGGCTAAGACAATGTCGATGAACAGTATTCCTACTAAGGATCAGATCAAATTAGTTCCAAAGGTGTTGTTACATGATCACCTAGATGGCGGACTACGCCCACAAACAATTATCGATATAGCCAAAGAGATTGGCTATGACGCCCTGCCAACTCTTGATGCAACAGAGCTTGCGACATGGTTTCGCGAAAGTTGTGATTCAGGATCTTTAGTTCGCTACCTTGAAACCTTTGATCACACGATTGCTGTGATGCAACGCCGGGAAGACATCATTAGAGTCGCACGAGAATGCGCATTAGACCTTGCGCGTGATGGTGTTGTTTACGCCGAGGTACGCGGAGCACCAGAGTTGTTTACTGGAAAAGGTTTAACAATGTTAGATGTTGTTGAAGCAACAGTTGAAGGTTATGAAATTGGAATGAAAGAGGCAGCAGCCGAAGGACATCCAATCGTCGTGCGTTCACTGTTGTGTGGCATGCGTCAAAACAAAAACTCACAAGAAGTTGCTGAGTTGGTTGTTAAATACCGAGACAAGGGGGTTGTTGGATTTGATATCGCTGGTCCTGAAGATGGTTTCCCGCCATCTGATCAAAAAGATACTTTTGATTATCTTCGTAAAGAAGATGCCCATTTTACTATCCATGCTGGTGAAGCGTATGGAATCCCGTCCATCTGGGAAGCCATCCAACTCTGCGGAGCCGAAAGACTAGGTCACGGTGTTCGAATCATTGATGACATTGATTTTTCAGGTGCTGAACCACAATTAGGTCGACTTGCATCCTATGTTCGAGACCGCAGAATTCCACTTGAGTTGTGTCCTACTTCAAATCTTCAAACAGGGGCGGCGGCAAGTTATGCCGAACATCCAATTGGGGTGTTAGCAAAGCTGCGCTTCCGCGTGACTTTAAATACCGATAACCGTCTTATGAGCCAAACTTCTATGTCATTTGAAATGGAAGAGGCTGTTAAGGCCTATAAATGGGATTTTGCCGAGCTGCAAAGAGTCACTATTAACGCTATGAAAAGCGCGTTTATCCCATATCCAGAGCGTTTGAAGATCATTGAACAGATCATCAAGCCTGGGTATGCAAAGGTTTCATCTGGTTCATGATTGACTTTAGTGATCCAGCCTTTGCATCTAATCCATACCCAGAGCTGAAAGAACTTCGTGCTGCAGGTGAGCCTGTGTGGCATGAAGGAATGCAGATGTTTCTAGCTGCTAGACATATTGATGCAAATGATGTTTTTCGCAATAAATCATTAGGCAGAATATTCAAAGAAAAGAGCCCAGAGTTTGAGTGGGAAATCTTTAATTGGCTCCATGCCGATTCAATTTTGGATAGCGAACCACCTAAGCACACTCGACTTCGCTCACTTGTGGCAAAGGCCTTCAATCGTCAAAAGATCGAAGGCATGCGCCCTGCGGTCGGTCGCATCACTGAACAATTACTCGATGCCATTGATGAGAAAGTTAAGGCTGGTCAAACATTTGATCTCATCGCTGATTACGCTGAACCATTACCCGTAAAAATCATTGCTGACCTTTTGGGCTTTCCTGAATCTGAAGAGCACTTGCTACGACCATGGTCGCAAGCAATTGTGAAGATGTATGAAGTTAATCCAAGTGTGAACTATCAAAATGAGGCAAAAATTGCTGCGCGAGAGTTTGCCGATTATGTTCGTGAATTGGCCGAGAGCCGTAAGAAAACACCTGGTGCGGATTTGATCTCAGATCTTGCAAGTGTGGAAGAAAATGGCGAGAAGTTAAACATGCATGAACTCGTTGCCACCTGCGTCCTCCTACTTAATGCTGGTCATGAGGCAAGTGTGAATGCCTTTGGTAATGGCATGGTTGCAACATTGCAACGTCCAGATCAATCTGCGCTGCTTCGCGCTAATCCACGTGGCATTACTGACACAGCTCTTGAAGAGTTCATGCGTTTTGATGCTCCATTACATTTGTTTGAACGCACCGCAACAGTAGATACTGAAATTGGGGGAGTGCGGATCCAGGAAGGCCAAAAGATTGCAGCACTTATAGGCTCGGCAAACCGTGATGAATCAGTGTTTTCCAGCCCAGAATCGATGGATTTAACCCGTGATCCCAACCCACATATTGGCTTTGGTGCAGGCATTCACTTTTGTCTAGGTGCGCCACTAGCCCGTCTTGAAATGAGTGTTTCATTGCCAGCTTTGTGGGAAAAATATCCAGACATGGAGTTAGCAGGCGATGCGATTCGTCGTCCAACCTTTGTGTTGCGTGGCTATGAAAGCGTGGCAATACAGGTTAACTAAAGACCGATTGGGTGCCAAACAGTTTTAGCTTCCATAAAGGCAATTATGCGACCAGGATCTGCTGACTTAAAAGAATAAATTCGTTTTAAGTTTTCAGCACCAGCAACCTTGATATCAGCATGTTTCTTACCTGGCATACCTGAGATATCTAACGCATCGATGTCCATGTGTGAAGCCATCCAAGGAGCGATCTCATCTTTCTTACCTGTCAGGATATTAATAACACCTGCAGGTAGATCACTCGTTGCTAGCACTTCAGCAAATGTCATGGCTGACAATGGTGCTTTAGTACTTGCTAAAACCACAACAGTATTTCCTGATGTAATGATTGGTGCAATTACATCAATTAATCCAAGAAGTGATGGGGTTTCAGGCGCAATGGCAGCAACAACTCCCATGCTTTCTGGGATTGTAAAGTTGTAAAAAGGACCAGCAACAGGATTTGTGGAACCTGCAAGTGATGCAATTTTGTCTGTCCAACCCGCATACCAAACAAGGTGATCAATAGACTCGGTTACTTCCTTGTCGGCCTTTGCCTTTGTTGCACCAGTTACGTTAACAATCTCTTCTACAAATTGTCCGCGGCGTCCTTCCAGCATTTCTGCGATGCGATACAAAATTTGACCGCGGTTATATGCCGTTGCTTTGTTCCATCCGGCATGTGCTGCGCGAGCTGCCACTACTGCATCACGCAAATCTTTCCGTGATGCAAGGCAAGGGTTTGCAACAAATACACCTTTTGCATTCTTTACTTCGTAGGTGCGACCAGATTCGGTGCGTGGGAAAGCGCCGTTGATATAGAGCTTGTAAGTCTTCTTCACATCGATGCGATTACTCATGGCTAACTCCCTTCAAATATGCAGACAGGCCGTGGCGTCCGCCCTCGCGGCCCCACCCCGATTCCTTATATCCACCAAATGGTGATGTCGGATCAAACTTATTAAAGGTATTAGCCCAAATAACACCAGCGCGTAATTGCTGAGATGCCCACAATGTGCGGCTTCCTTTCTCGCTCCAGATGCCAGCTGATAAACCAAAGGGGGTGTTGTTGGCCTTTTCAATAGCTTCTTGAGGTGTTCTAAAGGTTAGAACTGAGAGAACTGGACCAAATATTTCCTCACGTGCAATGCGATGGGCCTGTGTTACGCCGGTAAAGATTGTGGGTGCAAACCAGAATCCCTTACTTGGCAGATTACATGCCGGGCTCCAACGTTCAGCCCCTTCTGAATCTCCCACAGCAGCGAGTTCAATAATTTTTGCAAGCTGTTCCTTGCTATTAATCGCACCGACATCTGTGTTCTTGTCCATTGGATCGCCCACACGAATCTTTTCCATGCGATTTTTTAACTTATGTAAGACCTCTTCAGCAACACTTTCTTGCAACAAGAGTCGTGAACCAGCACAGCAGACGTGTCCTTGATTAAAGAAGATTCCATTGACTATTCCTTCAACGGTTTCATCAATTGGTGCATCATCAAAAACAATATTGGCAGCCTTGCCACCTAGTTCTAAAGTGACGCTTTTACTTGTTGGCGCAACGGCGCGAGCAATAATCTTTCCTACCTCAGTTGACCCTGTAAATGCGATCTTGTCGATTCCTGGGTGATTAACTATCAGGGCACCGGTTGTTCCATCACCAGTAACAATGTTGACTACGCCAGCTGGAAGCTCTGCTTGTTGGCACACTTCTGCAAATAACAATGCAGTAAGTGGTGTTGATTCAGCTGGCTTTAATACAACTGTGTTTCCGGCAGCAAGTGCTGGTGCAACTTTCCAGGCCAACATTAATAATGGAAAGTTCCAAGGAATAATCTGTCCTGCGACACCTAGTGGCTTGGGAGATGTTCCAAGGCCTGCATATTCAAGCTTGTCTGCCCAGCCTGCGTGATAGAAAAAGTGAGCTGCTGCCAATGGAATATCGGTGTCTCGAGATTCACGAATCGGCTTGCCGTTATCAAGAGTTTCGAGCACTGCAAATTCACGTGCACGCTCCTGCATGATCCGTGCGATCCGATACAAATACTTTCCGCGCTCTTTGCCAGACATCTTTGACCAGGTGTTTGCATAGGCTTTGCGTGCTGCCTTTACCGCCGCGTCAACATCTGCTTTTCCGGCGAGAGCTATCTGACTGAGCACCTCTTCTGTTGCCGGGTTGATTGTTGGAAAATGCTTCCCACCGGGAACAAACTTGCCACCAATGAAGTGTCCATACTTGGGCTTAATCGTGACAATTGCGCGAGATTCAGGCGCTGGGGCATATTCGAAGGTCATAGTGGTCTCCATTAATCCATCGTCACGTACTGAGGGCTAGTGTAATAACCATCATCCATCTTCATGCGCTGCATCAATAAATCATTGAGCAATGCACTGGCTCCAATTCGAAAGAGTTTCGGATTGAGCCAATCTGGTCCAACAGTTTCATTGA
>JBILAD010000035.1:0-10377 GCA_044354355.1 Candidatus Planktophila sp.
CTCTTCAATCGCTTTCCACAAAGTCTTTCGCGTGACATCTGGCCACAACACATCCATGAAAACAAACTCGGCATAAACACTTTGCCAGGGCAAGAAGTTACTGGTGCGTTGCTCGCCTGATGAGCGGAGAAACAAGTCCACATCACTCATCTGAGGAGAGTCTAAATACTTAGCAAATACCTTGTCGGTAATTGCATCAGCTTTGATTTTGCCTCGCTTCACGTCGCGAGCAAGCTCTGCAGCGGCATCGACAATCTCTGCTCGCCCACCATAGTTAACGCACATGTTCAAAGTTAACTTCTTATTCTTCTTTGTTAACTCTTCAGCCTCTTCTAGCTCATTGATAACACTGCTCCACAATCGCTTAGGTCGTCCAATCCAACGGATTCGAACACCCATCTCATTCATTTGATCACGGCGTCTGCGAATAACATCTCTGTTAAAGCCCATCAAGAATTTAACCTCTTCAGGTGAGCGTCGCCAATTCTCAGTTGAAAATGCGTATGCGCTGATTTCTTTAACACCAAATTCAAGTGCGCCTTCAACAACATCAAATAGCGCTGCTTCACCTGCTTCATGTCCTGCTGTGCGGGGAAGTCCACGCTTTTGTGCCCAGCGACCATTGCCATCCATCACGATTGCAACGTGATTTGGAATCTTTATTGTCATACCCGCTCCACCATCGGCAAAGAACGCAGGCCGCGCTCAAGGTGCCATTGTAAGTAAGCAGCGATTAAACCACTAGCCTCACGGCGAAATTTTCCTTCACTTGCTGTGGCAATATCCCAATCACTAGAAAGCAATGCGCCCATGAGATCAAGAGTCTCTGGTGCAGGTGTTGCACACGCTGATGGCCGACAATCTGCGCACACAGATCCGCCACCCACTAATGAAAAGTATCGATGAGGCCCTGGTGCTTCACACTTGGAACACACCGTCATTGATGGCGCATAGCCAGCAACAGCTAATGACCTCAACAAAAATGCATCAAGAATCAGCAATGGCTCATAACGATTTTCTGCCAACGCTTTCATGCCACCGACAACTAATTGAAACTCTTGCAGCGCTGGTTCGTTTTCTTGGCTGGTAAATCTCTCTGCTGCTTCTAATATCGCAGCAGCAACTGTCCAGCGTTGATAATCCTCTGTCAGCGCTTCACCATAATTCATGAGCGCTTCTACTTGGGTGACGGTGTCAAAGGTCTTGCCGGTGTAGAGCTGAATATCAACGTGACTTCCAGGCTCAAGACGAGCACCAAACTTAGATTTAGTACGACGTACCCCTTTTGCAACTCCACGAATACGTCCATGATCGCGGGTAAGCATTGTGATGATGCGGTCTGCTTCACCGAGTTTTTGAGTGCGCAAAACGATTGCCTCATCCCGGTACAAACTCATACGGGTAAAGGTAGTGCGTGGATTAGCGAATTGCGCGATTTATCGCAGACACGACCGCTTTTAATGAAGCGGTTGTGGTGTTCGGATCGATTCCAACGCCCCAGAAGACATCGCCATCGATTGCGCATTCAAGATAGGCAGCAGCAGAGGCATCGCCACCTGCAGCTAATGCGTGCTCGAAGTAATCAAGTACTCGTACATCTACCCCATATGCCTGCAAAATATTACAGAAGGCTGCAATCGGACCATTGCCCTGACCCTTGAGTTCATGGTGTTCGCCGCGATCTGTCAGTGAAACTGTCAGATAAACATCTTCTCCCAGTACTGAACTTTGTGACAAGCCCTTAAGTCGAAAGCGTCCCCATGGCGCGCCATCTGTTGGCAAGTACTCATCTTCAAAGATGTTCCACAAATCTTCAGCACTTACTTCGCCACCTTCGGCATCTGTCTTAGCCTGTACATTTTTAGAGAATTCAATTTGTAAACGTCGAGGCAAATCAAGGTGATGCTCATTCTTCATTAGGTAAGCAACGCCGCCCTTGCCTGATTGTGAATTCACGCGGATCACTGCTTCATAAGAGCGACCAATATCTAATGGATCAATAGGCAGATATGGAATTGCCCAGGTGTGATCACGCACCTCTTTACCTGCAGCTTTTGCATCGCGAGCTAAGTGATCAAAACCTTTTTTAATTGCATCTTGGTGTGAACCAGAAAAAGCGGTAAAGACAAGATCGCCGCCATAAGGATGGCGCTCTGGCACACGTAATTGATTAGCATATTCAACGGTGCGACGAACTTCATCAATATTTGAAAAGTCAATGTGTGGATCGATGCCATGTGTTACTAAGTTGATACCAAGTGTTACAAGACAAACATTTCCGGTGCGTTCACCATTTCCAAACAGTGTTCCTTCAATGCGATCAGCACCTGCTAGATAACCAAGCTCTGCTGCTGCAACACCTGTGCCACGGTCATTATGTGGGTGCAGAGAAACAATCACGCTCTCTCGGTTATTAAGGTTGCGACACATCCACTCAATGGAATCTGCATAAACATTTGGTGTTGCCATTTCAACAGTTGCTGGAAGGTTCATGATTGTCTTCCACTGCGGGGTTGGCTTCCACACATCATTGACGGCATTACACACCTCAACAGCAAATTCCAGCTCAGTGCCTGTGTATGACTCAGGTGAGTACTCAAAAGAAACCTTAGTTTCAGGAACGGTTGCCACTAAATCTAAACAGATCTTGGCAGCATCTGTTGCAATCTTTTTAATGCCATCTTTGTCTAGACCAAAAACAACACGGCGCTGCAAAGTTGAGGTTGAGTTATAGAGGTGAACGATTGCCTGCTTTGATCCCTTGATCGCTTCAAAGGTGCGAATAATTAAAGCTTCACGGGCTTGCGTTAAAACCTGAATCACAACATCATCAGGAATCAACTTTTCTTCAATAATCTTTCGCACAAAATCAAAATCTGTCTGGCTTGCACTGGGAAAGCCCACTTCAATTTCTTTGTAACCCATCGCAACAAGAAGCTTGAACATCGCTAACTTGCGAGGTGTGTCCATGGGATCAATCAGCGCTTGGTTTCCGTCGCGAAGATCAACTGAACACCACTTAGGCGCTTGTGTAATTTTCTTGTTAGGCCATGTGCGATCTGGAAGATCTATCGGATGGAATGGCTCATATCGATGCACTGGCATCTTGGATGGAACTTGCTTGGGAAAATTCATTAAGTGCTCCTTATTACTTGGCGGGTTTTGTCATGGGTGAACCGGTACGACAAACCCCGCGGCGAGGGGACCGGTTATTTGGCCCCGCCACGGCAGCTAAGGAGGAGGCTGCGGTTGCTCATGAGTAAAGGGTAACGCGTGTATTAAAGGACTGGCAAATAACGATCAAGTTCAAAAGCGCTGACTTGGCGGCTGTATTCAAGCCATTCTGCCCGCTTATTACGAAGCACGTACTCAAATACATGCTCGCCTAAGGTCTCGCGCACTAATTCACTTTTTTCCATCTCAATGATTGCTTCATTCAGATTTGATGGCAAGGCAACTGCATCCTTTGAATCACTTAAAACATACTTTTCTTCAACGCCCTTAAGACCAGCAGCCAACATCACCGCATAGGCAAGATATGGATTACACGCTGTATCTGGTGAGCGGAATTCAATACGAGTTGAATTTTCCTTCTTTGGTTTATACATCGGAACTCGCACTAGTGCGCCACGATCACTTTGCCCCCAATTAGCAAATGCAGGTGCTTCTCCCCCGCCATGTAAACGTTTGTAGGAATTTACCCACTGATTTGTAATGGCAGTAATTTCAGGTGCGTGCTTAATCAGACCTGCGATAAATGAGCGACCTACTGCGGACAAGTTGAACTCTGCTGTTGAATCATAGAAAGCGTTGTCTTCACCTTTAAAGAGCGAAACGTGTGTGTGCATTCCACTTCCTGGGTGATTTGTAAAAGGCTTTGGCATAAATGAGGCATGGAAACCTTGATCCATTGCAACCTCTTTGATTACATGACGGAAAGTCATGATGTTATCTGCCGTTGTTAAAGCATCTGCATATCGCAAGTCAATTTCTTGTTGTCCTGGAGCACCTTCATGATGTGAAAACTCAACGCTAATTCCCATTGCTTCAAGCATGGTGATTGCTTGACGACGGAAGTCATGTCCAACAACTGCTGGCGTGTGATCAAAATAGCCACCTTGATCAACAGGAACCGGTGCAACACCAGTTTCAGGAGGGTTTTTAAACAAGAAGAATTCGATTTCAGGATGTGTGTAACAGGTGTAACCAAGTTGAGCTGCTTTATCTAAAGTTCTGCGCAACACATGACGTGGATCAGAGGGTGAAGCAGAACCATCTGGCATCGCAATATCGCAGAACATACGAGCAGCACCTGGAGATTCAGTGCGCCATGGCAAAATAGAAAATGTTGCAGGATCTGGCTTTGCCAACATGTCAGACTCAGTTATACGTGCAAAACCTTCAATAGCAGAACCATCAAAACCAATGCCTTCATCAAATGCGTTTTCAAGTTCGGCAGGTGCGATTGCAACAGATTTCAAGAATCCCAAGACATCGGTAAACCACAAACGCACAAAACGAATATTGCGCTCTTCAAGGGTGCGAAGTACAAACTCTTGCTGCTTATTAAGATCTGCTGACATAAGAGGCATTCTTACAAATGCAGGTTACGGCTGTGTTAACTACCCCTAGATGACAAAGAAATCAGCGTGATCCAGGTCAGTTTTAGGGGCTAGGTCTTTGGTAATTACAGCATTAGCGCTAATACGTGAGCCCTCGCCTATGGTCACATTGCCGAGAACGCGAGCACCCGCACCGATAACAACGTTGTTTCCAACTGTTGGATGGCGCTTGCCATGTTCAATGCCACGAGCCCCAAGTGTTACGTCGTGATAGAGCATCACATCATCACCAATAATTGATGTGGCACCAATGACAACGCCCATACCGTGATCGATAAAAAAGCGGCGTCCGATACTTGCAGCTGGATGTATTTCAATTCCTGTTGTTGAGCGCACTAAGTTGGAATGGATTCGTGCGATCAACTTAAGTTTGTGATTCCACAAGAAATGTGAAATTCGATGTCCCCACACCGCATGCACACCTGGGTATGCCAAAGCGACCTCTAGACGATTACGCGCAGCCGGATCATGGCTGATCGCGTTATCAAGGTCTTCAATGATGCGAGACAGGATTGCCATTAATTAATCAACCAAATCCTCATAGAGAACTGTTGATAGATAACGCTCACCATTTGAAGCACAGATAACAACAATGTTCTTACCTGCAAACTCTGGACGCTTTGCAACTTCTGATGCTGCCCACAACGTTGCACCTGATGAAATACCAGCAAGGAAGCCTTCTTCTGCTCCTGCACGACGTGCATACTTAATTGCATCAGCTGCAGTTGCATCCAAAATCTCATCATAAACAGTGCGATCTAAAACATTAGGAATGAAGTTTGCTCCAATTCCTTGGATTGGGTGAGGCCCTGGCTCGCCACCATTTAGAATTGGTGAAGCAGCTGGCTCAACACCAAACACCTTGATTGCAGGATTCTTTTCCTTTAAGTATTGACCAGTGCCAGTAATTGTTCCGCCGGTACCAATACCTGAAATGAATGCATCAACCTTGCCATCTAGGTCACGCCAGATTTCTGGTCCGGTTGTTGTGCGGTGAATAAATGGACCTGCTTCGTTTTCAAACTGGCGAACCAACACAGCGCCAGATTCTGCAAGCTTTTCTGCAGCGGCAACTGCGCCCTTCATGCCTTCTGCTGCAGGAGTGAGTACTAGCTCTGCGCCATATGCACGAATGAGCTTACGACGCTCTTTTGACACTGACTCTGGCATTGTCATGATCGCCTTATAGCCACGAGCTGCAGCAACCATTGCAACTGCAATTCCTGTGTTTCCAGATGTTGCTTCAACAATTGTGCCACCAGGCTTTAGCTCACCACTTGCCTCTGCTGCATCGATCATTGCAACCCCGAGGCGATCCTTCACAGATGATGTTGGGTTATAAAACTCAAGCTTTGCATAAACATTTCCTGAAGCGCCATCTGTAATCTTGTTGATGCGCAGCAATGGTGTGTTTCCGAAAATTTCTGTGATGCTGTTATAGACCTTCATAGTTCTCCCCTAAAAATTAGTTTTTGGTATTTCATGGATTAAAAGGAATAAAGCTGGGCTGCGAAAAAAAGGAGTTAGCAGCTGCAGGATGTTGACAGGCAGAAATCAACAACACGGTTTCGTGTAAATAACCAGTTGATGATCGTAAGCATGTGCAAATTCTACTGAATTGAATTATTTAAGCGAGTTGCAAGGTATTCGCAAAAACTACTGCTCATTCCAGCGTGAAGTCATCGGCAAACGACGATCTTTTCCAAAAGCACGCACCGATACCTTGGTGCCAGGTGGATATTGACGACGCTTGTACTCAGCTTTATCCACTAGTGAAATAACTCTGCGAACTAGCTCAGGATCAAAGCCTTCAGACAACAGCGCCTCGTAGCCATGATCCTCATCAACATAAGCACGCAGCACCTGATCTAGCAATGGATAGTCCGGCAATGAATCAGAGTCTTTTTGATCAGGGCGCAGCTCGGCGCTTGGCTCTTTTGTAATAGAGCGCTCAGGAATTGGTGGGGTCTCCCCGCGCTCTGTTGCTAGAGCATTGCGATATCTAGAAAGTGCCCACACATCAGTTTTGTAAATATCTTTAATCGGAGCAAAGCCACCCACGGCGTCGCCATAAAGAGTTGAGTAACCAACAGCTAACTCGCTCTTATTGCCCGTTGCCAAAACAAGATGGCCTTCTTGATTTGAAATACCCATCAGCGTCGTGCCGCGAACACGTGCCTGCAGATTCTCTTCAGCCACACCCTTTAAGACCATATTGCCCATATAGGCATCAACCATGGGTGCAATGGGAGTGATCCTGAAGTGAATACCTGTCGCATCTGCCAACGCCTGGGCATCTTCAACAGAGTGGCCAGATGAATACTTACTTGGCATTGCAACGCCATTAACTCGCTTTGCACCCAGTGCATCAATTGCAATTGCAGCCACCAGCGCCGAATCAATTCCACCTGATAACCCAAGGACAACAGATTTAAATCCATTCTTGCCAACATAATCCCGAAGCCCCATAACAAGGCCCTGCCACATTTCCGCTTCATCTGAAAGAGGTGTGGCAATTGACGATTCCAGTGAATCACTATGTGTTGCTGCTTCATCTGAAATCACAACATCTGGCTGTGAGCTTTTTTCACTGCAATCAATATCAACAAGAATTAACTGATCATCAAACTGGGCGGTTCGTGCAAGAAGCTTTGCATCTTTGCCAACAACAATGCTGTCGCCATCAAAAACCAAATCATCTTGGCCGCCTGTCATGTTGACGTAGGCAACCGGTGCGCCAATCTCCTTAGCCCGCTTTTGCACAAGAGCCAATCGCACATCATCCTTGTTACGTTCAAATGGTGAACCATTTGGAACAACTAACAATCCTGGAGTTCTGGCAGCGATTTCTTCCAGTGAGTGCCAGATGTCTTCACAGATGGCTACGGCAACATCAACACCATGAATGCGAACCACAAGGCTTTGATCCCCTGCTACAAAGTTTCTGAACTCATCAAAGACACCGTAATTGGGCAGATGGAGCTTGACATACCGCGCCCTAATTTTTCCCTCATGAATAACTGCAACGGCGTTTTTTGGTCCTTTGTCTAAATAACCAACAACTGCCACAAGGTCACCTGTAATGCCGGTGGCAATCTCTTCAACAGCTTTAATGCTGGCTGCTTGAAATGATGGCCGAAGCGCTAAATCTTCAACGGGGTATCCGGTCACGATCATTTCCGGGAAAACAATCAGATTGGCACCGTGTGCTTGAGCGCTCTTCACAGACTCGGCGATCAGGCGTGCGTTACCCGCAAGGTCACCAACGGTTGGGTTGATTTGGGCCAGCGCCACGCGCAACTTCATTTTTCAAGTGTAACGGGGGTACCCTTTGCCTTGTACCCGGGGACTGCTTCAGGCGGCTTCGAGGAGAGGACATTAAATGGAAAGCCTTTATGGCGGTGCGCTGCACCGACGCGTGACGATCTTGGATTTGGCCGCCGCAAAAGAGCGCGGTGAAAAGTGGGCAATGCTTACCTCCTATGAATCCATGACCGCTGAAATCTTTGATGAGGCAGGAATTCCAGTTCTGCTGGTTGGCGATAGCGCTGGTAACAATTTTCTAGGTGAAGAGAACACAATCCCTGTCACTGTTGATGAGTTGATTCCACTTGCCCGCGCAGTTGTCCGTGGTTCACACAGAGCCATGGTTGTTGCTGATCTGCCCTTTGGATCCTATGAAGCATCCCCCGAATTAGCACTTGCAACATCAGTTCGCTACTTCAAAGAATCTGGGGTCATGGCGGTAAAGCTTGAAGGTGCTCACATCGAATCTGTTAAAAAGCTAGTCAGTAGCGGTATTCCAGTCATGGGTCACTTGGGATTAACCCCGCAATCGATGCATCAATTAGGTGGTTACAAAGTCCAGGGCCGCACAGATGGCGATCTCATTGTGGAGGCAGCTAAAGCGCTGCAAGCAGCAGGTGCCTTTGCCATTGTCTTGGAGCTAGTCCCTGCAGAGTTAGCAGCCCGCATTACCTCTGAATTAAGTATTCCAATAATTGGAATTGGCGCAGGTGTTCAGTGCGATGCACAAGTCCTGGTCTGGACCGATTTAATGGGCATCACCAAGAAGGCACCGAAGTTAGCTAAGGCCTATCGCAATTTGCGTGCTGAAATGTTGGCTGCAACTAAAGAGTTTGCCGATGATGTTCGCTCAAGCAACTTCCCCACTGAGGCCCAAACCTTCAACTAGGGTTGGTTCGTGGCCAATTTTGCGATCGATCTAGCACCCTTAAGAAAGTCCAGGGATTTTTCTCTCCTCTGGGCAGCTGGCCTGGTTTCTTACTTCGGTTCGATGATCACCTATGTTGCCGTGCCCTTTCAAATCAAAGAGCTGACCGGTTCATATGTTGCAGTAGCCATAAGTGGCCTGGTTGAAATTGTTCCCTTAGTTATTTTTGGCTTATATGGCGGAGTTTTAGCAGATGCCCTAGATCGCAAAAAACTGATCTGGGTAACAGAGCTGCTATCACTCCTCTTCACCGCAGTACTTCTGATTAATGCCATGATGGATTCACCTAATCTGCTGCTGATCTACATCGTCTCAGGATTATTTGCTGCCACCAGCGGACTGCGCCAACCTGCAATGCAGGCAGCCCTTCCCCGACTTGTCGATCATGAAGATATGACAGCTGCTGCGGCATTGATGAGTTTACGTTGGCAGATCGGTGTGATTGTGGGTCCGACTATTGGTGGAATTTTGATTTCATCCTATTCAGTAGCAGTTGGCTATGCCGCAGATATTGCAACCTTCGTAATTTCAATTGCCCTGATTGCCTTTATGAAAAACATCCCGCCCTCCCACGAGGCCGAAGCCCCATCCCTGTCAGCATTAATTGATGGTGTGAAATATGCATTCAGTAGGAAGGATTTGCTGGGCACCTATCTGATTGATTTAGCTGCAATGTTTTTTGCAATGCCCACCGCACTTATTCCATTTTGGGCAGATCAATTAGGTGCGCCATGGGCACTTGGTTTGCTCTATGCCGCCGGAACAATTGGCTCGATTGCAATTATTCTGACAAGTGGGTGGGCAAAAAATGTGCACTTCTATGGCCGGGCGATTATGTGGGCGGCGATTGGATGGGGCGTTGCCATTGCATTATCCGGAGCGACTAATTACCTATGGCTGGTGCTTCTATTTCTAACTCTGGCCGGGGCCTCTGACATGATCAGTACCCTCTTTAGATCTGCGATGTGGAACCAAACCATCCCCGATAATCTTCGAGGACGTCTTGCCGGTATCGAACTGCTGTCCTATTCAATAGGACCGTTAGCAGGACAGATGCGAGCAGCTTCTATGGCTGCGGCTACTACGTTAAGTGTTTCGGTAACAAGCGGCGGAATTATTTGCGTCATCGTGGTTGTATTACTGGCCAGTTTCTTACCGGATTTCAGAAAATTCGACATCAGAACCAACAAATATGCCCTCGAAAACCAGAAAATGGCAGAAAAACTACGCCTAAACCCTCAATCTGAGGAGGAGAATTCCTAACTTGACAGTTTTTTGCGGGATTTTCGTAAATTTTTCCGAGATTAATAAATTGCAATAATAAAAAACATCGAAATCTTCGCAAATGCATAAAAAATAAAATAATAAATTTGCGACACGCACTAAATAATTTCTCACAAAATGTTGGCATTTTTGCCCAAATGATGTCACGCTTATCCACGAACAGGTTTGGGTGACGGATCCGAACCATTCCGATAGGAGAAGTACGTGGCCGCAGCAAAGAAAGCAGCACCAAAGAAG
>JBILAD010000131.1:0-2864 GCA_044354355.1 Candidatus Planktophila sp.
AAGGTTCAACTCCCGTCGTGTGGCAAAGCCGCTCCGGAAGTTGGGCTGGTGGTGCATTGTGTTCAGGCCCTGCGTCATCGCAATGGTTTGTTGGCGCAAGTGCAGACATCACAACTAAAGGTCGACTCATTGTTGTAAATAGTGGACTCAGTGATGCTGTGGTGGATGTTAATGTGTTCACGGAAAAAGGAAAGCAACCTCTTCGTACTTTAGATGTCCCATCCAAAAACTATCTGGTTATTCCGGTTGATTCACTTGCACCGGGGGATAAGACGTTAACAGTCCATGTTCTTCCTCGCTCAGGCAGAATCAACTCATTCATGATTGATGAACAAGGTAAAGGCTTGCGGGCGCTAGGCGGAGATTTAGTCAATCCTATAAATGCACCAACTGAGGCGCTTGTTATTCCAGCTATTCCTAATCAAAAGAAAAAGCCGGGGCAAAGCGCAGGAACTACTCATGTGCTGCGAGTTTTAACGCCAGGTGAAGTTGATGCAAGCGTCACCGTAGAACTTGTTTCTGGCGATGGCGTTTTCATTCCTGTTGGCCTGAATTCACGAAGTGTTTCTGCAGGCCTAGTAACTGAATTTACATTTTCTCCAAGTATTTCTTCCACAGTGTTTGCCTTGAAAATCACTTCAACCGAGCCAATTGTCGCTGCCGTTGAATCCTCGGTGGTGGTAGGGGGAAGAAGAGACTTTACGTGGAGTACCCCAGCACCCGAATTAACTGATTTCACAATGGCTGTTACAGGTCTTGAACCACTCATCGCATTTACTGGAATAGAGATCAATGTTGCAATTGATATCACTTTGGTAAACGGCAAGGTGCTCCGGAAAACTATTAAGGGGTCAGATGTCGCTTCTTGGAAAGTGCCGGCATCTGCACGCTCCTTCACGATAACTAAGGTGGGTAAGCAGACTTATGCAGGTGCATTGGTGGCTTCGGTAAATGGCTACGGATACTTCCCAATTGCACCCGGAAGCATGCTCACTAGAGTTGAAATACCTGATTCAAATATTCGCATTTTAAATCCTTGATAATCCCATGTTTTTCCACCCGCTCCCACTAATGTTTCTCTTATGAGAACTCAAGGTGGCAGAGGCTGTTCCCGTGCAGGGTGCAAATCACTTGCAACGATGACCCTGACCTACGTGTATTCCGAATCAACTGCCGTCGTTGGCCCACTAGCTACTTTTTCAGAACCACATGCATATGACTTGTGTGTTGTTCATGGAACACGATTAAAGGTTCCACATGGATGGAACGTTATCAAGCAGGAACTAGACGGAGTTTCTCAAGGGCCAAGTGATGATGATTTGATGGCGATAGCAGATGCCGTGCGAGAAGTTGCTTCAAAAGAAGTTGATCCAATCACTCCAACTCCATCAACATCCGCGCAACAGCAAATTGGTCGTCGTGGTCACTTGCGAGCGGTTCCCACCTAAGTAATTATGAATCTAACTCCAAATATTTTTAAAGCATATGACATCAGAGGTTTAGTGGACACTGAAATCGATGCTGATTTTGCTTTCGCAACCGGTGTTGCATTTGCTCGTTTCTTGCAGATAGAACGTGAGCCTGGAACAATTGTTATTGGTGAGGACATGCGTCCCTCATCTCCAGAGCTTGCCGAAGCATTCTCTGCGGGTGCGTCCTCGCAAGGCATGGATGTCATTCGAATCGGTTTGGCCTCAACAGATATGTTGTATTTTGCATCTGGAAAATTAGGGTTGCCAGGTGCGATGTTTACGGCAAGCCACAATCCTGCTCAATACAACGGAATCAAATTGTGCTTAAGCAAGGCGCGCCCGATAGGCAAAGAGTCAGGATTGCTGACAATCGAAAATTTCGTTCGAGAAGGTTCACCGATTGCATTGCGTAATGTTGGTGTCGAAAAACATCGAGATATGCTCAATGAATATGTCGATCATCTTTTATCGCTAGTTGACGTCACCAAGATTAGGCCCTTAAAAATCATTGTTGATGCTGGCAATGGCATGGCGGGCCACACCGCTCCTGCAATTTTTGCAAGGCTCAATTGCGAAGTTATTCCTATGTACTTCGAGCTCGATGGATCATTTCCCAACCATGAAGCTAACCCGTTGGATGAATCAACGCTAAAGGATCTTAAGCAAGCAATGATTGATCACAAAGCCGATCTAGGTTTAGCTTTCGATGGAGATGCAGATCGATGCTTCTTAGTAGATGAACGAGGCGTTGCAGTTAATCCTTCTGCATTAACGGCACTAATTGCACAACGTGAGTTAAAGAAACGACCAGGTTCTAGCGTTATTTACAATTTAATTTCTTCGCGCGCCGTTCAAGAAGTTATTGAAGAAAATGGCGGCAAAGGTTTACGTAGTCGGGTCGGACACTCATACATCAAGAAGATGATGGCCGAAAGCGGAGCAATTTTTGGTGGTGAGCATTCTGGTCATTTCTACTTTAAAGAATTTTGGATGGCAGATAGTGGTGCCCTTGCCGCTTTGCATGCGATCGCAGCTCTTGGCGAAAGATCTTCCACGATGTCAGAGCTCTTAGCTCCATTTATTCGATATAGCTCAAGTGGTGAAATCAACTCAAAAGTTTCAGATACCCTGCAAGCAACTGAGCATGTTCGCAGTATTTACCAATCACAGGATGTTTCGATGGATGAATTAGATGGATTGACAGTAAATGGGGATACCTGGTGGTTCAACCTTCGCCCATCAAATACCGAGCCTCTCCTAAGGCTTAACGTTGAGGCTTCTACTCAGGCTCAAATGGAGTCGGTACGTGATGCGGTTCTCTCACTAATCCGCGACTAACCCCCGTTTTCCATTACGAACTTTTCACAAGAGGGCAGTAACCTATGGCTATAG
>JBILAD010000130.1:0-2864 GCA_044354355.1 Candidatus Planktophila sp.
GTGGGACAGCAAAACGAAGTTGCTATCAGTGCGATTTCACCTAACCCGCGTCAACCCCGAACACACTTTGATCCAGTTGCACTGGAAGAGCTAATTGCATCAATTAAAGAAATCGGAATTTTACAACCGCCAGTAGTGCGTCAAACAACACCAGGCAAGTATGAATTAATTATGGGAGAACGACGCTTCCGTGCTGCAAAAGCCGCTGGATTAACAACAATTCCTGTCATTATTCGTCAAACACCAGATAATGAACTACTCCGTGAAGCGCTCATTGAAAACATTCATCGCAGCCAACTCAACGCTCTTGAAGAAGCTGCAGCGTATTCACAACTTCTCACTGATTTTAATTGCACACATGATGAACTTGCTCAGAAGCTAGGACGATCACGTCCACTGATTTCAAACACAATTCGTTTAATGAATTTACCAACATCTGTTCAACAAAAATTAGCATCAGGTGCGCTCTCTGCAGGACATGCACGTGCCCTGCTCGGATTAAGCGATGCTGGCACAATTGAAAAACTTGCTGCACGAATCGTTAGCGAAGGGCTATCTGTCCGTGCCACCGAAGAAATCATTTCCTCTGGAGCCCCTAAGGGACAATCTGCTAAAAAACCAAAGCAGACTAAATCTAC
The DNA here is from genome assembly GCA_044354355.1 of Candidatus Planktophila sp. Taxonomy (GTDB): domain Bacteria; phylum Actinomycetota; class Actinomycetes; order Nanopelagicales; family Nanopelagicaceae; genus Planktophila. The sequence continues at coordinate 639 of JBILAD010000130.1, forward strand.
TAGTCCTGAACTACAAGAAATCGCCGAACGTATTGGTGACGCCCTGGACACACGAGTTTCAATTCAAGGCAGCGCCAAAAAAGGAACAATCGTTATCGAATTTGCTGGAGCAGAAGATTTGAAACGAATTACAAAGGCGTTAGAAAACTAACCCTTTAGTTCAAAACCTTTACGACTTGCCATCTCCTGCTTAATAACACCACCAAGTGCCTTAACACCTTCGCGGATTCGTTCAGGTGTTGGATAGCAATACGACAAGCGCAAAGACCATGAACCAAAACCATCTGCATAGAACGCGGTGCCTGGCACATAAGCAACCTTTGCAACAATCGCCTTTGGCATCATTACTGTCGTATCAATCTCTGGTGGCAAAGTGACCCACACATAAAAACCACCGCCAGGCTTTGTCCATTGCGCAGTAGCTGGAAAGTGTTCATCTAATGATTCCAACATTGCATCGCGACGAACCTTATATAACTCGCAAAATGATGCGATCTGATCGCGCCATGGCTGGTCAGCCAAGTAATTAGAAATAGTGAGCTGTGTGAAGTTTGAAGGACACAAAATTGAGGATTCACTCGCAATAACTAGTTTTTCCTTCAATGAAGGTGGCACTAAAGCCCAACCCACGCGCAAACCAGGTGCAATTGTCTTTGAAAAAGAGCCCAAATAGATCACGTTTTCAGAGTCTTCAGCACGCATTGCATTAGGTGATGGCTTATCAAAACCCAACAACCCATATGGATTGTCTTCAACAACGAAAATTCCTGCTTCACGGCAAATGCTCAAGATTTCTGTTCGGCGAGCTGGTGGCAATAAAACACCACTTGGGTTTTGATAGTTGGGGATTGTGTATAAAAATTTAATTTTCCGGCCTGCGGCCCGCACGCTCTTAATTGCTTCGGCAAGTGCTGAGGGAACTAATCCATTTTCATCTGTTTGAACGTGAACCACAGATGCTTCATACTGATGAAAAGTTCCGAGCGCGCCAACATATGAAGGCGCTTCAGCAAGAACAACATCATTAGGATCTAAAAAGATGCGTGAAATAAGGTCTAAAGCTTGTTGTGAGCCAGTTGTAATTAAAACATCATCGGGATTTGCACGAATACCTTCAAGTGCCATCACTTCACAAATCTGTTCGCGAAGCTTTGGGTGACCTTGACCGTTTCCATACTGCAGCGCTTCTTGCCCGTTGTTGCGAACTAGATTACTAACAACATCAGCCATCATTCCCATAGGAAGTGCTGAAAGATTTGGCATTCCACCTGCAAGTGAAACAATTTCAGGACGGGATGCAACGGCAAAAAGTGAACGAATCTCACTCGGCTTCATGCGCGCGGCACGAGATGCAAATCTTTCCTCAAGATTTTGAGGTGCACCTGTTGAGAAGCGTTGCGTTATCTCTGACATGGTCTAAGTCTGTCATATCCAAGGGATTGCTTGAGTGTCATTTAACGACGAATGCCGGCTTTACGAAGATCAGAGATGCGTAAAGTTCCTGTTTTTGCATCATCTTCAGCAGCTAAATAAAGACGCTGAATCGCAATAACTAAGGCTTCAGCAATCACATCACGAAAATCTGGGCGAGAAAGGCGACCTAAGTCACCAGGGTTACTTACATATCCCAAATCAATACGAACGGTCGGGGCCATTGTCATACGTAGCAAATCCCATGTTTTTGCATGAGTGCGGCAATTTGTTAAATCAGTACGAGCACAAATTTCGCGTTGCACCAACGATGCAAAACGTTCCCCGACAATCGAATGAACACCGTGAGCATCACTGCCATAAAAATATGTTGCTGCGCCATGTGCCTTTTCGTTGGCATATGAATCAACATTCAAAGAAATCGTTAAATCAGCACCGCTTTTATTACTAAATGAAATGCGTTCAAGTTCGGAAGGATTATTTGTTGCACCACGAGTTAAGAAGACAGAAGCACCCAATGCAAGCAGACGACCCTCTGTACGGACTGCAACATCATAGATAAGCTGATCATCACCATCAGGGTTTAAAACAATAACTTTATTTGCAAGTGCAGGTCCACGGCTTTGGTGCATCGCATTTTGACGAAGCGTTGATGGGACTCCCCCAGAAACAATCTTTGTTAAACGAATAAGAGCAATAATTGTTGCAGGACCACATTTTCCATCAATGGTTGCACCAACAGATTTTTGAAAATCTCTAACAGCCATTTCGGTTCGCGGTCCGTAAATTCCATCA
>JBILAD010000036.1:0-10310 GCA_044354355.1 Candidatus Planktophila sp.
GTAGGCGGGGGAGGAAGCTAATCACCGCTGAGCGTGGATCCAGCGTGGGCGTGAGTTAGGCAACATGAGGGGTAGCCCACGGATTCTTCGATGTGCTCACATCTGTTCAAGCGCAAGATTGCCTGTGAGCCGGTAGAGCGGCTCAGAATTGGAGCGGGTTCTATGAACTCCTTAGATCTAGCCAGATGGCAGTTCGCCATCACAACTGTGTATCACTTCCTTTTTGTCCCAATCACAATCGGTTTGGGATTTCTAGTCGCAGGCCTTCAAACGGCTTGGTATCGCACCGAGAAGCTGCAGTATCTACGTGCGACTAAATTTTTCGGAAAACTCTTCCTCATTAACTTTGCAATCGGTGTTGTAACCGGAATTGTGCAGGAGTTCCAATTCGGAATGAACTGGTCTTCATATAGCCGTTTCGTAGGTGACATCTTCGGTGCACCACTTGCAATCGAAGGCTTGCTCGCATTCTTCTTAGAAAGCACATTCTTAGGATTGTGGATTTTTGGTTGGGATCGACTGCCTAAGAAGTTACACCTTGCAAGTATTTGGTTAGCTGCAACTGGCACAGTTCTTTCTGCTTACTTTATTTTGGCAGCAAACGCATGGATGCAACATCCAGTGGGATATGTATTAAATGCTGAAAAGGGTCGAGCAGAGTTAGTAGATATAAAAGCTGTTCTTACCCAAAAGACTGCCGTTACCGAGTTCCTTCACACCATTCCATCAGCAGCATTTGCTGGTGGCGCATTCATGGCAGGAATTTCTGCCTATCTGATTCTAAAAAAGAAGGATGAAATTCTCGCTCGCTCAACATTTAAACTAGGTGCGATCACAATGTTGGTAAGTTTTGTTTTGGTATTTATTACTGGAGATATAACTTCACGCGTCATGACCGAACAACAACCAATGAAAATGGCTGCAGCTGAGGCTCTCTACAACACTCAAGAAAATGCACCATTCTCATTATTAACAATTGGAACTTTAGATGGATCTAGATCTGTGTTTCAGATCGGCGTCCCATCGATGCTCTCCTTTATGTCTACAGGAAATTTCAACGGTGTCGTTGAAGGGGTAAACGACCTAGAAGCTAAATATGATGTGCAATACGGCGCCGGGGATTACACACCCAATGTGCCTCTTGCCTATTGGTCCTTTCGATTGATGATCGGCTTTGGATTTCTAGGTTTGCTCTTTGTTCTGCTTGCTATGTGGGGTTTGCGCCGCGGGGCAACGCCTAAGGGCAAGTGGTTTGCACCGGCTATGTACTCACTTCCATTCATCCCGCTTCTTTCCATTTCCTTTGGCTGGATCTTTACAGAAACAGCTCGTCAGCCATGGGCTGTATTTGGATTAATCAAGACAGCAGATGGAGTCAGCGCTGTTGTCTCTGCAGGAGCGGTCTTGTTCACAATGATCGTGTTCACCTTGCTATACGGAGTCCTGGCATTTATTGAAATCGGACTCACATTGAAAGTTATCAAGAACGGCCCAGCAGAAGAGTTTGATTACGAAGATCCTCAGCTTGGCGGTTCCGAAGACAAACAACTAGTGATGGCCTACTAAGAAAGGAGTATGGAAATGACTTTTCAAACAACATGGTTTTTGCTCATTGCGGTTCTATGGGTTGGATACTTCATCCTTGAAGGTTTCGACTTCGGTGTCGGCATGCTTCTGCGTTTTGTTTCGAAGAATGAAGCTGATCGTCGCGCGGTTCTAACAACACTTGGTCCTGTCTGGGATGGCAACGAGGTGTGGTTACTAGTTGCGGGAGGCGCAACATTTGCTGCTTTTCCTGAGTGGTATGCGACTTTGTTTAGTGGCTTCTACTTACCGCTATTTCTCATCCTTGTCTGTCTTATTGTTCGTGGTGTTTCATTCGAATATCGCAGCAAGTATGGAAAGGCACAATGGAGACAACGGTGGGATATTGCGATCCTTATTAGCAGCACCATCCCTGCACTTTTGTGGGGTGTTGCATTTGCAAATATCGTGCGCGGAGTTCCTATCGAGAGAGCGGAAAGTGGATCACTTGAGTATGTAGGTGGATTCTTCAACCTCCTAAATCCATATGCACTACTTGGTGGCGTTGTTACTTTGACAGTTTTCCTTACCCATGGAGCTGTTTTCCTATCACTTAAGACAACAGGTTCTATTCGGGATAAGTCACATGAAATAGCCAAAGTAACTGGTGTGGTGGCAGCAGTTGCTGCCGTTTCATTCCTGGTCTGGACTAACTTGATGTTGCCAGAATTGAACACAACCGTGTTGATTCTCTCCACATTGGTAGCACTTCTATGGGTGGCTGGAATGTTTGCCAATCTCAAGCGCCGAGAGGGATGGTCATTCATATTCTCTGCAGGAACGATTGCTACCTTTGTTTCAACGCTGTTTTTCGCCCTATATCCACGTGTCATGCCAAGTTCTTTGGGATCTCAGTTTGATCTCACAATTACAAACGCATCTAGTACCGATTACACACTCAAGGTGATGACAGTTGTTGCTTTGGTTATGACCCCAATAGTTCTTGTTTACCAAGGATGGACTTATTGGGTATTTCGTAAGCGTGTCAGCGCCTCTCAAATCTCTAACCCAGAACTTGGTGTTTTAGATGTTGTAAGCCATACCCTGCATAAGTGAAATCGACCAATCTGCGGCTACTTCTCCATAGGGGCGGTAGCCGCAGACTTTTCTTTATTTCAATAATCGGTGCTGTTATTTGGTCAGCGATTATTGTTGTGAGCGCACTTGTACTAGCTCGCGTCATTGTCGCCGTCATAAATCTAGATAGTGCTTCGATCTCATTGATTGGATTATTGGCAGGCATCTGGGCTATTCGAGCAATCTTTCAATCTGGATTTGAGTTTTGGTGTTCTAGGCAAGCAGTTTCGATCAAACAAAAGTTTCGCTCTGAGGTCACATCCCAGTTAGATTCCTATGCGCATGTGCCACCTTCAGTCATTAGTACTCTTTTGGTAAAAGGTTTGAACTCCTTGGATATCTACTTAGGACGATTCTTACCTCAACTGTTCTTTGCATCCATCACACCATTTGTCGTAATCGCAACGCTATTTATTTTGGATCCGCTATCCGGATTCATCGCAGTATTTACCTTGCCCCTTATTCCTCTGTTCGGAGCTTTGATTGGTAAATACACTGCAGATACTGTGAGTAAAAAGTGGCGAACACTTGGCTCCCTATCAACCTACTTTGAAGACTCACTGCGTGGTTTTGTAACACTAAAAATCTTTGGTCGACATAAATCACAGGGCCAACGAATTGAGGAAATGGGGGATCGATACACCCAAGAGACAATGAAAGTACTCAAGATTTCATTTCTCTCTGCCTTAGCTCTTGAACTGTGTGCAACTATTTCTGTGGCTCTGATTGCTGTGTCAGTTGGTCTGCGCCTGGTTGATTCAAAAATCGGATTTACAACCTCTCTTGCCGTTTTAATCCTTGCCCCAGAGGTTTACTTTCCATTGCGCAATGCAGCATCACTCTTCCACGCTTCTGCAGATGGCACCGAGGCACTAGAAAGACTGACAAACATTCAGGCCGATAAGAGCCAGTCGCCAGAGCAGCACAATGTTGATTTTTCTCTCGTTGATTCAATCTCATGGAAGCAGTGGGGCCTACAAATATCGGAAAGGGCTCCAGCCAGCATCGCTGCGAACACCATTAACTCTGGTGATATTCATTTCATCGTAGGAGAGTCCGGGATAGGAAAGAGTACCTTCGCACTTAATCTGTTAGGGATTCACAATGATGCCGAAGTTGTTATTAGTGCAAATGGTCAAATTCATTCATTAGACGCCTCCCTGAAGAGTTCTTGGTTTAAAACAATTGGTTGGGTTCCCCAGCAGCCGCAATTGGCACATGGATCCCTGCGCCAACAGTTTCAGTTGATAACTCCCACGATCGATGATGCAGCGATTACTAAAATGCTTGCACGATGTGGACTGGAAGTTACTGACTTGCCGGATGGATTAGAAACTCAATTAGGCGCAGTCGGTGAAAGCTCAAATGCAGCATCAGGTGGTCAGATCCGCAAGATTGCAATTGCGCGAGCTTTAATTTCCAAGCCACAGGTATTAATCGCAGATGAGCCAACTGCAGATCTTGATTCCGAGAGTGCGGACAAGGTAATGAAAACGTTGCGCGGATATGCAAGCTCCGGGGCTATCGTCATTTGCATAACGCATGACGTGTCAATGCTTCGAGCAGAAGACTCACAACAAAGTTTCGTGGTTTCTTCATGATGTTTATTGCTTATGTGCTTGGTGCTTTCGCTTTTATTGGCGGAATAGGCTTGACCGTTTCAAGTGGCTGGCTAATTACTATGGCGTCGATGCACCCCCCGATATTGACCTTAGGTGTTTCTATTGTTTTGGTTCGCTTCTTTGGAATCTTTCGTTCAGTTGCTAGATATGGCGAACGACTAATGAGTCACAAGGCTGTTTTTGAACACTTGACCACTTTGAGAGTTGAGCTCTACAAAAAACTAGTTGCACAATCTGTGGGAATCTCATCAGTTGTTAATTCAGGTGCGGCTGTAAAGACCCTTGTAGATGATGTTGAGCGCGCTCAGGAGTATCAGCTACGGGTCAAACTCCCTGGATCATCAGCGATCTTGTCGTTAACGGCAGGAACGCTGCTGGGGTGGTGGGTGCGACCAGAGTCGCTCTTGATCACTGTGCCAGCGTCCCTGGTTCTGTTATTTGCATTCCCAGTGTTGATTTCACGATTGACAGTTCCCTTGGCAGAAAATATAGAAGCTCAAGAAGTTCGATACACAGAAATCATTGAGTCTTCCGTTCACGGGGTCATCGAGGCACAGATGTACGGTTATTTAGAACAATCTCTACAACCAGCAGCACAGCAAGAATTAGAGATTGCTAAGAGTGAGAGGAGATTAGTAAGTAACAGTGGCGTTTTTTCTTTCTCAACAAATCTAGTCATCGCTGTGGCAATTGTTGGCAGTGCGTGGATTGCCCACTCAATTACTCAGCATGAGCAATTGCCTGCGGTTCAAGTAGCCATGTTGATCTTTTTGCCATTGGTTATGTTTGAGGCAATCACTATGTGGTATCCAAATCTCTTTGGCTCTGGAAAGTTATTAGCGTCACAAAGAGCTGTCGATAAATTGTTGATCAAGAAGGATGAAGTATTGCAACCCAATCGTCTTCAAGAAACAATTACTGCATTTGCCTGCAGAGATGTAAGGGTTGCTTGGCAGGCACGATTTATGCGTAATTTTTCATGTGAGGTGAGTAAGGGTGAACTCTTAGTCATTCGAGGTAAATCGGGTGCTGGAAAGTCAACACTAGTAATGGGGATGCTCGGTTTACTTCCATACGAAGGATCAATGACAATAAACGGCAAAGAGGTATCGAGTTTCACTGATCTCAATCAGCAGATCGTGGGAACAGTACAACGTGCACATATTTTTAATACTTCAATCCGCGAGAATCTAAAGGTTGGAAATTCTGTGGCTACCGACGAAAAAATTATGTCAGTCCTGGAAATACTTGAACTAGATACTCTCATCGCCGAAATGAGTAACGGCCTAGATACGATTATCGGAGATTTTGGGCGTTTACTCTCTGGTGGTGAAGCCAAGCGCTTAGCAATCGCAAGAACCTTGTTGTCTGATGCTGACATCTATATCTTTGATGAACCTACTGAGCACTTAGATCATGAACTCGCACAGCGCATTGAAGAGGCGATCACAGCATTATTGAAGGAGAAAATAGCGATTGTGATCACTCACTCTGGCTGGAACAGGGCCGATAAAACGCTGACAATGCTGCGCTAACCAGCATTTGTCTCTAGATCACGAGAGAATGTCCAGGTGGCACAACTAGAGAACAAGGTTTCGGCGGTCGTTGGTGATCGCACCGCCAAAGTTCTTGAAACCACATTTGGGATTAAAACCATTGGCGATCTCATGCGTCATTACCCACGCCGCTACATGGTGCGTGGAGAGCTCTCTGACATATCTGCCCTACTAGAAGGCGATGAGACAACAATTCTGGCTCAGGTGTATTCAGCATCTACTAGGCCCATGCGTGGACGTAAGGGGAGCATGCTCGAGGTAGTAGTCACTGATGGAACTGACAAGTTATCGCTAACATTTTTCAATCAAGCCTGGCGTGAAAAGGATTTAAAAGTTGGGCGACAAGGGTTGTTTGCCGGCAAGGTCGGAGTTTTCAACAACAAGAAACAGCTTTCTCATCCAGATTACGAACTAATTCCGGATGGCTCAGATATTGATAGCGCGGTTGAAGGTTTTGCAGGCAAGTATCTTCCTGTTTACCCTGCTTCAGCCAAGATGCCTTCATGGAAGATTTCACAATGTGCGCAGTTAGCGATTGGGTCTCTTGAAGAGATTCAAGACTTCTTGCCTGCTGTAATCCGCGAAAAACACAATTATCCATCATTACATCAAGCCTTAGTTCAGTTACATCAGCCTGCCGATCTAGATCACGCCGAACTATCTCGTGAACGATTAACATTTGATGAAGCCTTCTTGCTGCAATCGTTACTGGTAATGCGCAGAATTGAGTTAAAGAAGTTAAATTCAACTTCTAGAAAACGCATTAGTGGCGGCTTACTTGATGCCTTTGATGCAACTCTGCCATTTGAGTTAACAGCAGGTCAGGTTGCCGTGTGTAAGGAGATTGAATCAGATCTTTCTCAACCACATCCGATGCACCGCTTACTGCAGGGTGAAGTTGGCTCTGGAAAAACTATTGTTGCTTTGCGTGCGATGCTGGCAGTTGTTGATAGCGGGGGACAAGCCGCCCTCCTTGCACCTACTGAAGTATTGGCTGCCCAACATCTGCGAACTATCCAGAAATTATTGGGGGATCTGGGTCAAGGCGGGATGCTGGGTGGTTCTGAAAAAGCTACACAAATAACTTTGATTACAGGGTCACAAAGTGCAGCAGCTCGCAAAGAGGCATTGGGCATGGCTTCAAGTGGCAGTGCTGGGATCGTCATCGGCACCCACGCATTGCTCGGTGAAAAAGTTGAGTTCAAGGATTTGGGATTAATTGTTGTCGATGAACAACATCGATTCGGTGTTGAACAACGTGATGCATTGAAGGAAAAGGCTGTGCTTCCGCCACACCTACTTGTTATGACTGCAACTCCAATTCCACGAACAGTTGCTATGACCGTCTTTGGTGATTTAGATGTTTCAACTTTGCGTGAGTTGCCACTTGGGCGACAACCCATAACTACTCATGTGGTGCCGGTAAAAGAGAAGCCAAGCTTTTTAGATCGAGCATGGCAAAGAATCAATGAAGAGGTAGCCCAAGGCCACCAGGCATACATTGTCGCTCCTCGTATTAGCGCTGATTCTGATGCAAATGCAGATATCGATTTCTTGTTTGGCGAAGAATCCTCTGAGATCACATCAGTTGAAGAGCTGGCACCTACTCTTCATGCGGGCCCTTTAAAAGGGTTAAAGATCGCAATTTTGCATGGACGACTCTCTGCTGATGAGAAAGATACGACGATGCAGGCTTTTACTAAAGGCGATATTGATGTCTTGGTTTCAACCACAGTTATCGAGGTGGGTGTGGATGTGCCCAACGCCACGATCATGGTGATTATGGATGCTGATCGTTTTGGTGTTTCTCAGTTACATCAGCTGCGTGGTCGTGTTGGACGAGGAACATCACCTGGGCTCTGTCTTTTGGTGACACAGTGCGAAGACGAGACTCCTGCACGTGAGAGATTAAATGCTGTTGCTGGCACATTAGATGGATTCGAGTTATCCCGAATAGATCTAGAGCAACGCCGAGAAGGAGATGTGCTGGGAGCTAGCCAATCTGGAACACAGTCACATTTGCGATTACTTCGAGTATTGCGTGATGAAGCGCTGATTGAGCAAGCCCGCGATGATGCTGAATCTCTGATTGCAACGGATAATGATTTATCAGACTATCCTGCGCTCAGGGCTGAACTAGCACAACTGCAGCGCGATCAAGCTGTTGACTATTTAGATAAGGGTTAATCAATTGAGAATCATTGCTGGCGTTGCAAAGGGCCGAATACTCGGGGCCGTTGCAGGTGCTACTAGACCAACATCTGATCGTGCTCGTGAAGGTTTGTTTTCTTCGCTGACATCTGAGTTTGGAACATTTGAAGGTCTACATGTTTTAGATCTCTTTGGTGGTTCTGGTGCAATTGGATTGGAATCACTTTCTAGAGGAGCAACGTCTGTTCATATTGTTGAAAAAGATGATGAAGCGCAAAAGACCATCGAGACTAACTTTGAGATAGTCAAGAAATCCAATCCGACAGGGAGTTTTCACTTATATGGAATGAGTGCGGAGCGATTCTTGAAAGATGCACCCAAGGATAAATATCATCTTGTATATATTGATCCACCGTATGACTTTTCTAATCAAGCTGTCGAGGATGTATTGAGTGCGCTTCATGATTACGAATTTCTGAACAGCGATGCATTCATTGCAGTTGAGCGAACAACGCGAGGCGCGCAATTCATATGGCCTGATGCCTTTGTGCCCGCGCGTGAGCGAAAATATGGGCAGGCGACCATTTATTACGCTAATTACCAGCCCTAAGAATGGATAACTGGGCTCAGTATTGCTAGCGTTTGACTCATGAAGCGCGCGGTATGCCCAGGTTCCTTTGATCCCATCACATATGGGCACCTAGACATCATTGAGCGTGCAGCCCAGCAATTTGATCACGTGGTTGTCGCAGTTCTAGAAAATCGCACCAAATCAAGTCTTTTCACCGTTGCTGAACGTATTGGGATGATTCAAGAAGTTACAACACAGTTTCCTAATGTTTCAGTTGATTCGTGGAGCGGTCTTTTGGTTGATTACTGCAAGGGCAATTCAATTCAAGCCATCGTAAAGGGATTAAGAGCCGTTACTGACTTTGATTACGAATTGCAGATGGCCCAAGTTAATTTGCAGGGATCTGGTGTTGAAACTATGTTCATGGCCACATCACCGGCTCATTCCTTCTTATCGTCTTCTTTAGTCAAAGAACTTGCCCATTACAATGGCGATGTTTCGACAATGGTTCCACCATCAATTAATGAGGCTCTTAAAGCTCGAGTAGCGGGGAAGTAGATTATGGATTCAGTAGAGAAGTTAACTTCAGCGATCACACTGGTTGAGGAAGCTCGTGGCGTCCCACTTTCTGCTAGCTGCGTTGTTCACCGCGCCGAGATGCTTGAAATTCTAGATGATGCCCGCGAAGCACTCCCAACTGATTTTGAATCTGCTCGCAAGATAATTGACACACGCGATGCAATTATTGAAGAAGCACGAGTAAGTGCAGAACAGTTGATTTCAATTGCACGTGAAGATGTTGCTCAAATGGTTGAACAAACTTCTATCGTGCAAATTGCTCGAGATGAAGCTCGCAAGATATTAGATGATGCACGTGAAACAGCTAATCTTGAAAAGCAAGAGGTTGAGGAATATATCGATGGACGCCTTGCAACTCTTGAAGTAATACTTAACAAGACAATGGATGCAGTCTCTCGTGGTCGCGATCGACTTGCCGGCGCAAATGACAAGGATGTCTTGTCACAGCTAGCTGATGAGTAAAGCGCCAGATTCTTTCAAGCTCAACACCTACGAGCTGCCTCGTCGTGCGGGTGAGATGAAAGAGTATGAATTAGATATTGTTGTTAAGGAAAAATTCGGTGTTGATTTAATTTCAGTCCCATCCGGTGAAGTCATTGAGGTTGATGCCCGTTTGGAATCAGTCACAGAGGGCGTGTTACTCAGCGCAGATGTCTATGCCGTGGCGCAGGGAGAGTGCATTCGTTGCCTAGATCCAGTCGAAATTGTCATCGAGCGCAAGATTCAAGAGCTCTATAACTATGAGCCAACAAATGAACGTGGGAAAAAGAAGAGAAAGAGTTCCACGGAGGATTTAACGAGTGATGATTTAGATATCGCTGATGAGTTCATGATGGATGGGGACATTCTTGATCTAGAGACCCCCATCCGAGATGCGATTGTTCTCTCGCTGCCAACCAACCCGCTCTGCAGCCAGGAATGCTTGGGCTTATGCCCTGAATGCGGGGGCAAGTGGGCTGATCTGCCTGAAGAGCACGCCCATGAGGTAATCGATGCCCGTTGGGCCAGCCTTGGGGGCCTTACCCTCGAGGACCCCGATTTCAAGATTTAGCCTTTTTAAGGGATACTTACCCTCTGCAACCCAGTGGTTGCTCAAGGATTGAGAAGAGGTTCGAACAGTGCCAGTACCAAAACGAAAAATGTCGCGTTCAAAGACGCGCTCACGTCGTA
>JBILAD010000132.1:0-2799 GCA_044354355.1 Candidatus Planktophila sp.
TAAGAAGGCACGTAAGCGTTCTCAATACTCAAAGCGTTAATTCACTTTTACCAAAGGAGTTCAATTGGCGCTTTTTGGCACCGATGGAATCCGTGGCTTAGCCAATCGTGATCTCACCGCAGAACTAGCACTTGATGTTTCTGTTGCTGCTGCGCATATATTGGTAGAAAGCTCATCAAATAAGGACCATCAGCCAACTGCAATTGTTGGGCAAGATTCACGCGCATCAGGAGAGTTCCTAGAAGCAGCAGTTGTCGCTGGTTTAACAAGTGCGGGTATTAATGTGTATCGAGTTGGGGTATTACCAACACCTGCAATCGCACATTTAGTTGCTGAATCAAAAGCAGATCTAGGCGTGATGATTTCTGCATCCCACAACCCAATGCCAGATAACGGAATTAAATTATTTGCTCGTGGTGGTGGCAAGTTAGATGATGCAATCGAAGCCCGCATCGAAGCCCGAATGGGTGAGGATTGGGAACGCCCAACAGGTCGAAATGTTGGACGTGCAATTAATGATGACACTGCAACGGAGAGATACCTCAAGCATGTGCTGGCATCAGTTGATACTCCACTTAAAGGATTAAAGATTGTTGTTGATTGCGCAAACGGAGCATCATCATTTGTTGCCCCTGAGGCATATCGCCGAGCAGGGGCTGAAGTAATTGCAATCTTTAATCAACCAGATGGTTGGAACATTAACGATGATTGCGGCTCAACCCATCTACATCATTTGCGAGCAGCGGTTCTAAAAGAGGGTGCTGATGTTGGCATCGCACATGATGGTGATGCCGATCGTTGCTTAGCAATTGATGCAGCTGGAAATGAAATTGATGGCGATCATATTCTTACAATTTTGGCTCGTGGGTTTAAAGCGCGTGGACTCTTAAAGGGTGACACCGTTGTTGGAACTGTAATGAGCAACCTTGGATTTATGCACGCCATGAAAGATGCAGGGATCGCTGTTGTTACAACTCCAGTGGGAGATCGTTATGTATTAGAAAACATGATTGCACATGATTACTCATTAGGCGGCGAGCAATCTGGCCATGTAATCATGCGCGATCTAGCAAACACTGGTGATGGAATTCTTACCGCACTCCAATTGCTGCAGGAAGTAGTTCGCACCGGAAAGAGCTTGCAAGAGTTAGCCGCGACAATGGTGAGATTTCCTCAGGTATTAATCAACGTTAAAGATGTTGCTAAAGATAAGTTGCCACAATCTGCGGCTATCGCAGCAGCAATTAAGTCAGCTGAGCAACGCCTTGGAGATTCTGGTCGAGTTTTATTGAGAGCATCTGGTACCGAAGCCCTTGTCAGAGTAATGGTTGAAGCCGCCAGTGATAGCCTTGCGCAAGAAGTTGCACAGCAGCTTGCAGATGTAGTGAAAAGCGAGCTTGCTTTAACAAAGAGCTAGGGGTAAAAAGATATGTGCGGAATTGTGGGTTACACAGGACCACAATCTGCATCAATTCCTCTTATCGAGGGGCTGCGACGGCTTGAATACCGCGGATATGACTCAGCCGGTATCGCACTTGGTACTCCAGGCAAACTCTTTATTCAAAAGAAAGCTGGCAAGCTTTCAAATCTAGAGAACGCTTTAGATGCATCGTTGCCAAATGTGCACTCAGGAATCGGACACACGCGTTGGGCAACACATGGGGGACCAACAGATACAAATGCTCATCCTCACGTGGACAACGACGAAAAGCTTGCTGTGATTCATAATGGAATTATTGAAAACTACACCGAACTACGGGCTCAGCTTGAAGCAAAAGGACACAAATTTTCATCTGAGACAGATACTGAATCTGTGGCTCACCTGCTCAGTGATCTTCGTAAAGAGCACAAGGGAGATCTAACTGCGGCAATGCGAGATGCGGTTAAAGCACTTCGTGGTTCATTTACATTGCTCGCAATCCATGCAGATCAGCCAGATGTTGTCGTAGGCGTTCGCCGTAATTCTCCTTTGGTTGTTGGTGTTGGTAATGGTGAAAATTTCATGGCATCTGATGTTGCAGCATTTATCGAGTACACCAAGCAGGCAATCGAATTAGGTCAAGACGAGATTGTCACAATGACGCCTACATCTGTTGTAATAACAGATCTTGATGGGCAAGCAGTCCAAGCCAAAGAGTATGAGATTTCATGGGATGCAACTGCTGCCCAAAAGGGTGGCTTTTCGCACTTCATGTTGAAAGAGATATTTGAACAGCCAAAAGCGGTAGCGGACACTTTGATTGGTCGCTTGAGTGATAACAATCAGATCCTGCTCGATGAATTGCGCATGAGCGCTGACGAAATTCGTTCTCTGAAAAAGATTACAGTCATCGCATGTGGCACCGCATATCACGCAGGCATGGTTGCAAAGTATGCGATTGAAAAGTGGGCAAAGATTCCAGTTGATGTGGAGATCGCTAGCGAATTTAGATATCGCGATCCAATTATTGACCCAAGCACTTTGATTATTGCGATTTCACAATCAGGTGAAACGATGGACACCTTGATGGCAGTTCGTCATGCAAAGGCTGCTGGTGGTCGAGTCTTGGCTATTTGCAATACAAATAGTTCAACGATTCCGCGTGAATCAGATGCTGTTCTCTATACGCATGCTGGGCCTGAAATAGCTGTGGCATCTACTAAGGCATTACTCACGCAGATTATTGCGGTGTATTTGATCGGTCTTCACCTTGGTCAGGTCAATGGCTCATTGAAAGACACTGAGGTTCGTGACCTCTACAAAGAGTTACTTGAACTGCCAGGAAAGATTGAGCAGATACTTGAAACTGTTGAACCACT
>JBILAD010000133.1:0-2787 GCA_044354355.1 Candidatus Planktophila sp.
AAACATCTCAGTCCAGATTCGCAATCTCTTTCTCTCTTTCAAAGCCAGCAACACTGCATCTGGCACACCGCCAATACCTAACTGAAGTGTTGAGTGATCCTCAACAAGGGCTGCAATGCGACTACCAATTTCAGCTTGGATATCTGTAATCGGTGTAATTGGCTTTTCTTGTAGTGGCTCATCTACTTCTACTAAGTAATCGATCTCGCTGTCATATATCTGCGAATCACCGTATGTGTATGGCATCTGTTTATTTGATTGCGCAATAACTAATCCCCCATGTGCACGTGCTGTCTCAATTGCACGGGGCAAAATATTGACCTCAGTACCAAGGCTCACAGTGTCAAAGCGTTGCTCAGAGGTGTGAAGCAAAACAACATCTGGACGATAAAAATTACGAATTAAAACCGGCAACAAGGAAAGCCGTGAGGGGATGTATTCCAGTCGTGGATTATTACGCATCGCTGGACCCACAAAAGCTGTCTCATAGGTAACACCTTCGCGATCTGGAATTCCATCTCCGTGGGCATTTAGCATGTGGAGTTTGAATTCAGGGATTACCTCATTTGCAACCGATAACAATGTGCGCGGTGAAGAGAAATTGCCCGAGGCGATGATGCGTGGATTACTGGGTAGATTAGCGAGAATACTTTGTAACTGTTCTGTGTTAATTACTCGCATGTATGCAATCTACTCTCTGAGACAAAACAAAAATCTCTCTTCCCGCACATATGCTGTGTGAGAAGAGAGATATCAGTGGTAGCCCCGAAGGGATTCGAACCCTCGTAGCTGACTTGAGAAGCCAGAGTCCTAGGCCGCTAGACGACGGGGCCACGATCCCTGTGACGGGAAAGATTTCCTAGAACGATATTAAGTTGTACTGCGGTACTGCGCTGGGGTACCAGGACTCGAACCTAGACTTACTGAACCAGAATCAGCAGGGCTGCCAATTACCCCATACCCCAAGGTCTCTTAGGCCTTGTATTGCAAGTGCAAAGAATACCAGCGGATTTATAGTGCCAATCCCGCGTTAATACGCAGCAAACAGGCCTCTTTGCCCAGTAGTTCCATTGATTCAAATAGCGGTGGAGAAATGGTGCTGCCAGTGGTTGCAATACGCAAAGCGGTAAATGCAATCCGAGGCTTCAATGCCATCTCTTCAATCAATGATGCGCGAAGTACCGCTTCAATGTTTTCATGGTTCCACACTGAAACACTTTCAAGCTCTCTGATTGATCGCGTCAAAATCGCTTTAGACGCCTCATCTGTAATCTTTGAAACAGATTCGGCCTCAACAGCAAACTGTGTCGTAAACAAGAACTTAAGCATTTTTGGTACTTCATTGAGCATGATGATGCGCTCTTGAATAAGTGGCAACGCCTTCTTTACCAATTCAATCTCAGCATCCGTGCCTGAGATGACATTGGCCTTGGTCAAAAATGGCAGTGACCACTTGAGGAACTCATCTATGGTCAGAGCACGGATCTTGTCACCATTGATCGCTTCAAGCTTTTTCATATCAAAGCGGGCAGGTGATGAGTGAACCTTTTCGACGGTAAACATCTCAGTCAACTGTTTCATGGTGATGTTTTCCACATCATCTCCGGGTGACCAACCCAGTAATGCAAGATAGTTACAAATTGCCTCTGGCAAGAATCCCATCTCGCGATACCAAGCGATAGATACTTCACCATTTCGCTTGGAAAGCTTTGCATTGTCTTGACCCATGACAAAGGGAAGGTGGGCAAATACTGGGTAATCAGCCAGGTCAACACCCATCGCTTGATACACACGAATCTGTCGAGGAGTTGAAGAAAGTAAATCTTCTCCGCGCAACACGTGCGTTACCTTCATCAAAACATCATCTACTGCAACAGCTAATGTGTAGAGAGGTGATCCATCGGCTCGAACCAAGACAAAGTCTGGAACAAAGTTGTGATCAAATGAAACATCTCCGCGAATCAAATCATTAAAGGTTGTGCTGCCATCTGGCATGCGCATGCGGACTACTGCCCCGCGACCTTCTGCTTTGTACGCAGCGATTTGATCTGCAGTAAGTTCGCGGCAGTGCCCGTTATAACCCGGTGCCACGTTGGCTTTGCGCTGTGCTTCTCTAACCGCCTCTAACTCATCTGGTGAGCAGTAGCAGTGATACGCATCTTTTTGATCTAGAAACTTTTGTGCCCATGTTGCATAGATATCTAAACGCTGTGATTGCAGGTAAGGACCATTATCGCCACCAACTTCTGGGCCCTCATCCCAATCAAGACCAAGCCATTTCAAGGTATCTATAGCTGCGTTGATGTACTCATCTGTTACGCGGGTTGTATCGGTGTCTTCAATACGAAACAAAAATGTACCGCCGGTGTGACGGGCATAGGCCCAATCAAAAAGTGCGGTACGAATATTTCCAACATGTAGATCACCGGTTGGAGATGGCGCAAAGCGGACTTTTACCTTGTTTGTCATTTACAGCGCCGCCACCTTATTTGTTAGTTCGCCCAGTCCTTCAATAGCCATCGTTGCTTTTTCGCCAACAACCATGGGACCAATGCCTGCTGGTGTGCCGGTCAAGATGATGTCACCAGGTAGCAGTGTCATCACACGTGAAACAAAGTTAATAATTGTTGGAACATCAAAGATCATGTCGCTGATCTGTGCAGATTGCTTTACTTCACCTGCAATGACGGCTGTAATCTTTTGTGTGCCAGGCACAAAGTCTGTGTCAATCCATGGACCGATTGGACAAAAAGTGTCAAAGCTCTTGGCACGGGTCCACTGTCCATC
>JBILAD010000037.1:0-10031 GCA_044354355.1 Candidatus Planktophila sp.
CGCATCAATTGTCTCTGTGAGAGTTCCAATTTGATTAACCTTCACCAAAAGTGCATTTGCTGTGTTTCCAGCAATTCCCTTTGCAAGACGCTCAGGATTAGTAACAAATAGGTCATCTCCAACGATCTGGATGCGTGAACCAAGGACCTTAGTCATCTGCGTCCAACCAGCCCAGTCCTCTTCATTAAGAGGATCTTCGATTGAAACAATTGGGTAAGCATCAACAAGTGATGTGTAATAGGCGATCATTTCATCAGAAGACTTCAATGCACCTTCAAACTTGTACTTACCGTTCTCATGAAACTCAGTTGCTGCAACATCCATCGCAAGTGCAATTTCACTACCTGGCTTAAATCCTGCAGCTTCAATTGCTTCTAGGATCAAATCAAGTGCGGCACGGTTGCTATCTAGGTTTGGAGCAAACCCACCTTCATCTCCAACAGATGTTGCAAGTCCACGCTTCTTTAAAACAGCCTTTAGCGCGTGATAGATCTCAGCACCCCAGCGAACTGATTCGCGGAATGTTGGTGCACCAATTGGCGCGATCATAAACTCTTGAATATCAACGTTAGTATCTGCGTGTGCTCCACCATTGAGGATGTTCATCATTGGAACTGGAAGCACATGCGCATTTGGTCCACCCAAGTAGCGGAACAAAGAAAGATCTGCAGATTCAGCAGAAGCCTTAGCAACGGCCAACGATGCACCAAGAATTGCATTTGCACCAAGACGTGATTTGTTCTTTGTTCCATCTAGTTCAATCATCGCTGCATCAATAAGACGCTGATCCTGTGAATCAAAACCAATAATCTCTGGTGCAATTTCCTCATTAACAAATGCAACAGCCTTGAGAACACCTTTACCAAGGTAGCGCTTGCCGCCATCTCGCAGCTCTGCCGCTTCAAATGCACCTGTTGATGCACCACTTGGAACAGCTGCGCGTGCCTGTGTTCCATCTTCTAACTGAATTTCAACTTCAACCGTTGGATTTCCACGGGAGTCAAGAATTTCACGGGCACCTAGTGCTTCGATGATTGCCATGTGCGTATCTCCTCTTAATTCTTCAAGGTTAGGGTTCTTAAACTTTTGCCAACCTCAACGCTGAAATGGCACCTAATTAACTATGCCAATCCTACCGTGAGTTATGCGGGGCCTATCTGTTGGGCGATCCGCATGGCTTGCTTACGCAGGGCAGCTTCGGCATCAATCCCGTTGGCATTGGCCCAAGCAATTACTGCAAGCAGGGCTTGGCCAACAGCGCCTTCATCAGCAATGCCATTGATTGAAACAGAATCTGGTGTTGCAACTTCAACATTGTATTTTTCTGCTCGATACAACAACTTTTCAACTAAAGGCAATGCCGGCTGTGACATCGCAACACCATCTAGTGGTGATGTGCGACCCTTTTCCTTCTTCTTTATCTCTTCCCAATTTTCAAGCACTTCCTGCGAATCCCGCACCTGCTCGCCTGCAAACACATGTGGGTGCCTGCGAATTAGTTTGTCAGCAATGCCTTGGGCAACATCTTCAATTGAAAATGGATCTGTTGGATGTTCTTCAGCCATCCGCGCATGGAAATACACCTGCAGTAACACATCACCAAGCTCTTCACGCATATCAATACGGTTCTCAGATTGCACAGCATCTACAAATTCATAGGACTCTTCCAACAAATACTTAATCAAGGACTCATGCGTTTGTTCTGCATCCCAAGGGCACCCACCAGGTGAGCGCAAGGTATTCATGACTTCAACTAGGCGTTGAAGCTGTGAAACGTGCATTTGTAAGTACTAGTTGCCAGATGGAGTGACGGCAGATGATGCTGAGTCAGATGCTTCAATATCTGCTGTCTCTGCATTCCATTTACCGTAGCGAGGATTAATTGTCACACCAAGCTCTTTAGCTTTTGCCACAACAAGCTTTTGGATCTCTTGTCCAACTTGATCTTCGGTAGCGCCAGCGGCAATGAGTGCTTGGCTAATCTTTTCCGAATATGAAATTGCTTCGATGTATGTGTCAAGATCTTCTGGTGCGATTCCTGCACCAACTAGTGCTGAAGGCAATGATGCAGCTCCGCCTACTTGTTCAAGAATGCTTGCACGGCGTGTATCAATTTCAGCCTTAGTTACTTCAATCTTTATCTCTTCACCTATTGCGCGAAGAATCTGGCTGAACAAATGAAAACGAAGTTGTGAGCGATTAAGTGCCTCACCTGTTTCTAACTGCATCTGAGATGTGTCAACTTTTCCACGCTCAGAAAGAATAGAATCAATACTTCCCTGCACCGTTGCTTGAGTGATCTTTGTGCCACCGACCGTTGCTGCTGCTCCAACTTGTGAGCATCCTGTTAACAAGAGCGCTGTTGCTGCGATTATTGCAAGAATCTTCTTCACTATGAGCTCGCTTTCGGTACTTCGCTTAGTTGGGTAAGGACCTCAATGACCCAGGCCAGAAGAGAAGTATCCACTATCTCAGGAGCATTCTGCGACGGATTCCATGATGCCGCCTTTGGTAAGGCCACTAAAACCGTGCTTGCTGCGCCCTTATAGAGCGAACCTGGATACAAACGTGTCAGACGCAACTGGCGCGATTCAGGCAGAACCAATGGCGCTAATCGAAGGAATTTGCCCTGAACTACTACTTCAGTCAATTTCACAGACTTTGCTTGTGCACGCAAAGCTGCAACACCCAAGAGAGCTTTAGCCTCTTCAGGTAATTGGCCAAAGCGATCTAACAACTCTGCCTCGATTGAAGAAACATCGGTTGGAGATTTCACATCAGCTAATCGGCGATAAAGATCAAGTCGCAGTCTCTCTCCTGGAACATACTCAGAGGATAAATGCGCATTAATCGGAAGTTCGACTTTGCACTCTGACACTTTTTCTTCTGTCTCAACTATTCCTGACTTATATTCTTGAACAGCCTCGCCCACCATACGCATATATAAATCAAAGCCAACATCTGCGATATGGCCAGATTGCTCACCACCCAATAGATTTCCAGCCCCACGAATCTCAAGATCTTTCAACGCCACTCGCATTCCAGAGCCAAGGTCTGTATTTGTTGCAATTGTTGTTAATCGCTCATGTGCTAATTCAGAGAGTGGTTCATCAGCTGAATACAAGAAATAGGCATATGCACGCTCGCGACCACGACCAACGCGACCTCGGATTTGGTGCAGTTGCGAAAGTCCAAAACGATCTGCACGTTCAACAATCAGGGTGTTTGCATTTTGAATATCCAAGCCACTTTCAACAATTGTTGTGCAGACTAAGACATCAAAATCACGATTCCAGAAAGCAAGGATTACATCCTCAAGTTCACCTTCTGACATCTGGCCGTGAGCAACACGGATACGCGCTTCTGGAACAAGCTCTTTTAAGTGCAACGCTTTGCGATCAATGCTTTCAACACGGTTGTGCAAGTAGAAGATTTGGCCATCGCGCAATAACTCTCTATGAATTGCCGCAGCAATCTGTGCCTCTTCTGCCGGACCCACATATGTAAGGATGGGATGGCGCTCTTCTGGTGGTGTTGTGATCGTAGACATCTCGCGAATACCTGTAACAGCCATTTCAAGTGTGCGGGGAATCGGAGTTGCAGACATAGCTAAAACATCAACCGTTGTGCGCAGCTTCTTAAGTGATTCTTTTTGTTCAACACCAAAGCGTTGCTCTTCATCAACAATGACTAACCCCAGGTCTTTAAACTGCACATCATTAGAAAGAATGCGGTGAGTACCAATAACAACATCGACAGATCCTGCTGCCAATTTGGCCAAAATTTCTTTACTCTCTTTTGCTGTGTTAAATCGGGACAATCCAGCAACCTTTAAAGGAAACCCGGCATATCTTTCTTCGAAAGTCTTTGAGTGTTGTTGCACAAGCAATGTCGTTGGAACAAGAACTGCTACCTGCTTGCCATCTTGCACCGCTTTAAATGCTGCGCGAATGGCAATCTCAGTCTTTCCATACCCAACATCTCCGCAAATGATTCGATCCATCGGATAAGGACGTTCCATATCTTCTTTCACATCATTAATTGTCGAAAGCTGATCAGGGGTCTCGATATAGGAAAAGGAGTCTTCTAACTCTCGTTGCCACGGTGTGTCAGGTGAGAATGCAAAGCCTGGTGAACTGGTGCGGGCGGCATATAACCTGATTAATTCACCAGCAATCTGACGCACCGCTTTGCGCGCACGTCCCTTTGCTTTTTGCCATTCCCCGCTTCCGATTCGGTGAACAGTCGGGGCTTCCCCGCCAACATACTTTGACACCTGTTCAAGAGCATCGGTTGGAACAAAAACTCGATCTCCTGGTTGTCCGCGCTTTGCAGGGGCGTATTCGATAATCAAATATTCACGAGTAACACCAGCAACGGTGCGCTCCAATAACTCAACATAACGCCCGATGCCATGTTGTTCGTGAACAACATAATCACCACTTTTTAGTTCTAGTGGATCAATTGCTTGCTTTCTCTTTGATGGCATTCGGTCACCATCTTTAACGCTTCCCTTACTTCCCGTGAGATCGCGTTCGGTCATGAAGAAAATCTGATCATCAGCACTTTCAAAACCATGGGTGATAATTGATGTTGTTAAGTAAATACTGCCCTTTGTAGGAACAGCAGTTAGATTTTCAATGATCTGCACTGGTAGATCAGCACCTCTAAAAATCCCCGCATACCGCTCTAACATTCCATGTCCATGAGTTGCAAAAATAACAATGCGATTTTCTTCTAACCCTTGGCGCAAAACTTCAACGGTGCGATCTATATCTCCACGCATTGGATCAATCGGTGCATACTCAAGAAAGAGTGTGTCCTGCTCTAAATCTGTTCCGAACGGACTCAGCTCAGCAGTTGTTACAGCTGTGGAAATAATCTCATCTTTGAGCTCTTCCCATGAGATGTATGTCCCAGCACCATCATGAAGCGGTGCAATCCCACCTAACGCTGCATTTGACCAGGAAGCATTGAGAAACTCTTCATTAGTTGCTAATAGGTCAGCAGCCCTTGAGCGAATACGTTGCTCATCAATGAAGACAATTTGTGTATTGGCCGGCATGCGGGATAACAGCGTCTGTGTTTGATCAATAAGGAGTGGAATCAATGACTCCATACCCTCAAAGGCAATACCTGCACTTATCTTTTCAAGCATCTCGGCCGCAGCTGGATACATGTCTTTGACTTCAATGGCACGATGCTTAACTTCAGGGGTCAACAGCATTTCACGGCATGGGTAGATCTCAACACTTCCAACAACGGGTGAAAATGTGCGCTGATCTGCCACTTCAAAGTAACTTAAATCTTCGATTTCATCACCGAAGAAATCAATACGAATCGGATGATTACTTAAAGGCAAGAAAAGATCCACGATTCCACCGCGCACGGCAAACTCTCCGCGCCGTTCTACTAAGTCGGTGCGTGAATATGCAAGAGAAGAAAGATGCCGCACCAGTAGGTCTAGCGATTGTTCTTTACCAATTTCTAATTTCATCAAAGGCATTTGGCCAAGGTTGCTAATAATGCGATGAATAGCACCCCGTACTGGCGTTACAACAATTGGATTAATTGTTTGCTTGTTCTGTAATGCATAGAGCGTTTGAATGCGCTTGGCCACAGTGTCACTTCGTGGGCTTAATCGCTCATGAGGCAATGTTTCCCACGCTGGAAACTCCAAGACATTGTCATAGAGCTCGCGTAATTCGTTAACAAGATCTTCGCTGCTGCGACTTGAACTAGTAACAACTAATAAAGGTTGTGATTGTGCACGTGCTGCAAGTAAGAACGGATACATCGATTGCGGTGCCACAATATGAGATGCATCGGGCGCAGATGGAAGGACAGGAATAAGTCCACGCATGCGTGCCTCCAATGCCATAAGGCCCCATTTCCTTTTGGAGGGGGGTCCAAATGGAGGGGCTTGATGTGCCAAGTGTAATTTGTTTTGAGCAGACCCTGTTACCTGAGAGGATTGCCCAATGAGCCAGAGCCCTATCGCTGCAGATGATGCAGGACTACGTAGCGATGTGCGCCGCCTTGGTGATCTCTTGGGTCAAACGCTGGTCCGTCAAGAAGGGCCTGAACTTTTAGCATTAGTAGAAGAGGTGCGAAAGTCAGTTCGCGAAGGCACTAGCGATGAAATCCTTGCCAATCTTTCCGTTGAAGACTCTGTCCAATTAGTGCGTGCATTTAGTACTTATTTTCACTTAGCTAATGTTGCCGAACAAGTTCACCGTGCGCGTGTGCTTGCAGATGCACGTGCCACAGGTGGTTCATGGCTAGCTCGCGCAGTAGATCGCATTGAAGTTGCGTTAAAAGCTCAAACACCAGGACATGAGTTAAGCAAAGAAGATATTGAACAATGGGTAGCTGCGATGTCTGTGCGCCCTGTTTTCACCGCCCACCCAACTGAGGCTGCTCGTCGCTCGGTATTAAACAAATTAGGAAGCATTGCAGGATTATTAGATGATCCTAGAAATCCTTCTCAGCAAGATCGTTTGGCTGAAACTATTGATTTGTTGTGGCAAACAGATGAACTTCGTTTGGGACGTCCAGAACCTTTGGATGAAGCACTCAACGCTCTGTATTACCTGGATGACCTCTTCACAAAGACGGTTCCAGAAGTGCTCAATGATTTTGCAAAGGAAATGAAGCGCATCGATGTTGATGTGCCTATCACCGCACGACCACTGTCTTTTGGTAACTGGATCGGCGGAGACCGTGATGGAAATCCAAATATCACTGCGCAGGTAACAACAGATGCCATGGTTCTACAAGTTGGACATGCGATCCGTGTGACTATTGCAGCAATGAATGATCTGCGTCAGATGCTTTCTGTTTCAACAAAGATCGTCGGGGCAACACCAGAGTTATCTGCCTCCGTTGAAAAGGATCTAGCCAATATCCCTGAATTTGAACCACGCTTTTTGCGCCTGAACTCTGAAGAGCCATACCGCTTGAAAGCAACAGCGATCGTGCATCGCCTGGCCTTAACACGTGATCGCCATGCAAAAGGCGCAGCACATGTGCCAAACCGCGATTATGCAAACACGGCTGAGTTATTGGCAGATCTGATGTTGATGCGTGATTCATTGTTAGCACACCGCGGTGAATTGATTGCCACAGGCCTACTTGAGCGCACAATTCGCACAGTTGCAGCCTTTGGCATTAATCACGCAACCATGGATGTTCGTGAGCACTCAGATGCCCACCACAATGTTGTGCAACAGATCATTGGTGTGGATGGATACCTTGCTAAGTCCCATGATGAGAAGTTTGAGCTGTTAACAAAGGTGTTAGCTGATACGATAATTTTTGATACTTCAGCATTAGATGCTGCTGGCAAGAAGACTCTAGATACCTTTATCGCAATCAAAGATTTAGTAGATCGTTTTGGTCCAGAAGCAATTGAAACCTATATCGTTTCAATGACTAAGGGCGCAGATGACTTAATTGCAGCCGTTGTTATTGCCCAGCATGCTGGCCTTGTTTCCCTCAAGGATAAGCAAGCAATTATTGGTTTCGCACCTTTGCTTGAAACTGTTGCTGAACTTCGCGCAGCGGGTGAAATTCTCGAAAAGCTCCTTAGTAATCCTGCCTATCGCTCAATTGTTTCTCTCCGCGGTGATGTTCAAGAAGTAATGCTTGGATATTCAGATTCCAATAAGGATGCAGGCATTGCAACTAGCCAGTGGGAAATCCACCGTGCTCAACGTTCTTTGCGAGATGTCGCAATGAAATACGGAGTCAAACTGTGTTTGTTCCATGGTCGCGGTGGTTCTGTCGGCCGCGGTGGCGGACCAACCTATGAAGCGTTGATTGCATTGCCATGGGGATCAGTTGATGGTCAGATAAAGATGACAGAGCAAGGCGAAGTAATCAGCGATAAGTACGCACTGCCCTCACTTGCCCGCGAAAATGTTGAATTGACCTTAGCTGCATCATTAGAAGCAACTGTTCTCAATCGTGGTCCACGTCAGACTCCTGCAGAATTAAAGTCTTGGGGCGATTGCATGCAGTTGCTCAGTGATGCTTCATTTAAGCAATACAGATCCTTAATTGATCAACCAGATTTGCCCGCCTACTTCTATGCATCAACACCGGTTGAGCAGCTGGGTGATTTGTTCTTAGGTTCACGCCCTTCACGTCGTCCCGATGCTGCAAGTGGACTTGATTCATTACGAGCAATTCCATGGGTATTTGGCTGGACACAGTCTCGTCAGATCGTGCCTGGGTGGTTTGGTGTGGGATCGGGGCTAAAGGCTGCGCGTGAGGCCGGCCATTCCGAACTTCTAGCTCAGATGCTTAAAGATTGGCACTTCTTCACGACTTTCATCAGCAATGTTGAAATGACACTTGCGAAGACAGATTTACTTCTTGCAAAACGTTATGTAGAAACTCTTGTTCCCCAAGAGCTGCATCACTTCCTAGATGAAATTCAAGCTGAGTTTGAGTTAACTGTTTCAGAAATATTGAAACTAACAAATAAGAAGACCTTGCTGGGCAATCAGGAAATCTTGGCTAGAACTTTGCAAGTTCGTGATGCTTATCTATCGCCTATCCATTTGTTGCAAATCAATCTACTCAAGCGTGTTCGTGATGCAGGTGAATCTGCAGATCCAGTCCTGCGCCGTGCACTTTTGTTAACAATTAATGGTGTTGCTGCCGGTCTTCGCAATACCGGCTGATTTAACTATTAAAAGTTGATTGCGTTACTTCTAGTCCTCTTGTAATCAACGATTCGACGACATCTGCGCCGCGATCAATAAACTCGCCTAAATCTTTTTGTTCAACTTTTGAAAATGCTTTTAGGACAAAATCTGCAGGATCTTGCTGGCCCATAGGACGGCCAATACCTAAACGAACACGGTAGTAATCAGGGCCATCAAATGCTGATGTCATTGATTTCAAACCATTGTGGCCATTATCCCCACCAGCAAGTTTGGTTCGAATCGCAGCAAATGGAATATCTAACTCATCATGCAAAGCAATAATGTTTTCTGGCTCAACAGAATAGAAGTTAGCTAGGGCTTTAACTGGTCCACCAGTCTCATTCATGTAACTCTTTGATTTTGCAAGAATTATTGAGTGAGTACCTGCATCTAATTTATAGGCTGCGATATCGGTGCGGGATTTGTGTGAAGAAAACTTGATCGAATGGCGACGAGCTAATTCATCGATCACCATCTGGCCGATGTTATGACGTGTGGCAGCATATTGATCTCCTGGATTACCCAGGCCCACTACCAACCACGTCATAACAACAAAGCCTAAGGGTTAAGCGTCTTTCTTCTCGGCATCTGCAGCAGGTGCTGCAGCATCTGTTGCTGCTGGTGCTGCTACTTCTTCTACAACTGCAGTTGACTTCTCAGATAGGTGAACAACGATTGTCTTTGGATCAGATTCGAGTTCAACGCCTGCTGGTAGAACAACATCTGCTGCGTACTTTGAAGAACCTGCGGCAAGACCTTGAATGTCTACCTCTAGGAAGCTTGGGATAGATGAGGCATCAACGCGCACATCAATTGTGTTGTTTACGTGCTCAAGAATTCCATCACGATCATGCTCACCAACTGTGTGAACAGGAACTGAAACAACAACCTTCTCGCCACGACGAACCAAGACTAGGTCGACGTGCTCAAGAATCTGCTTAAGGAAATCGCGAACAATTACCTTTGGAAGAGTTAGCTCATTCTTGCCATCAATTGTGATGTCCAAAAGAACGTTTGACTGCTTTAGAGCAACGCCAAGTTCCTTTGCAGGAAGTGTGATGTGTAGAGGCTTTTCTCCGTGACCGTAGATAACAGCAGGAACTAAACCATCGCGACGTGCACGACGTGATGCGCCCTTACCAAATTCTGTACGAGTGGTTCCGACGATCTTTACTTCTGCCATTTTAAATCTCCTATAGTTTCCTGGTTCTTCGGTGCGTACACAAAGTTCCAGCAGGAGAAAAATCCCTTACCCGTCGATCACGGAAAGCTATTCGCTACCCTCGCCGGAACAGGTCGAACAGTATCTTTTAGGCC
>JBILAD010000134.1:0-2771 GCA_044354355.1 Candidatus Planktophila sp.
AGTCGAACACAAGGAGCTATAAATGGCACGCAATGATGGACGCACAGTTAATGATCTGCGCGAGATTAAATTTACTCGTGGTTGGTTAGATCATGCCGAAGGCTCAGTATTAGTTGAATTCGGAAAAACCCGCGTTTTGTGTGTTGCTTCATTCACACCAGGTGTTCCACGTTGGTTAAAAGACACAGGCAATGGGTGGGTCACATCAGAGTATTCAATGCTGCCTCGCGCAACACACACACGTTCAGATCGTGAAAGCGTTAAAGGCAAGTTGGGTGGTCGCACACAAGAGATTTCTCGTCTAGTTGGCCGTTCCCTTCGCGCCGTTGTAAACATGAAAGAGTTGGGCGAGAACACAATTGTTATTGACTGTGATGTATTGCAAGCAGATGGCGGAACACGAACTGCGGCAATTACTGGTGCATATGTTGCGCTAGCCGATGCAATTTCTTGGGCAAAAGCACAAGGACATATTAAGGCAGATGCAAAACCACTCAATGATTCTGTTGCGGCGGTAAGTGTTGGAATTATTGATGGCGTTCCAATGCTAGATCTTTGTTATGAAGAAGATGTTCGTGCTGGCACAGATATGAATGTTGTAGTTGCAGGCGATGGACGATTTATCGAAGTTCAAGGAACTGCCGAAGGTGAACCATTTGATCGTGCATTGCTCAATCAACTTCTTGATTTAGCAGTTGCTGGATGTTCAACACTTAATCAGATGCAGAAAGATGCACTTGCCAAGTAATGTCTCACACATTAGTTCTAGCAACACGTAATCAGGGAAAGATCACAGAGTTTCGGCGCATTCTGGATGCTTTAGCTCCCGGTGAAATTGATTTAATTGGCGTTGATCAATTTCCAGATTTAGTTGATGTTGAAGAAACCGGATCAACCTTTGAAGAAAACTCTTTGCTCAAGGCGCGCTATACGAGCCAAGCAACTGGGTTGCCTGCGATTGCTGATGATTCAGGCTTGTGTATTGATGCATTAAATGGTGATCCCGGAATTTTTTCTGCCAGATGGGCAGGTGAACATGGCAATGATCGAGCAAATCTGGAGAAGGTTTTAGATCAGCTCAAAGATGTTCCAGATAGCAAGCGCACGGCGCACTTCATGTGTGTGGCATCGCTGGTGCTTCCGGATGGCCGCCAACAAGTTGCCCAAGGCCGATTTGATGGGCTAATTCTGCGCGCCCCCATTGGAGAAAATGGATTCGGCTACGATCCAATATTCCAGCCAGCAGGAATGTCCATCTCTTCTGCGCAAATGAGCGCGGAGGAAAAGGATTTATTGAGCCACCGCGGAAAATCACTACGCGCATTAGCACCTCATGTCATCCATTTGCTTGCGAGCCTGGGGTAGCCTTTACCTATCACAGCGCGTAAATGTGCTTATAGCAATCCAAGGAGTTCGAAGTGGCCGTTAAGAAGACCGCAAAGAAGGCAGCAAAAAAGTCTCCTGCAAAGAAGACAGCTGCAAAGAAGTCGCCAGCTAAGAAAGCTGTAGCGAAAAAGAAGACAGCTAAGAAGGCTGTCGCCAAGAAAGCAGTTGCAAAGAAGACGGCAAAGAAGTCGTCAGCTAAGAAAACTGCAACTAAGCGCGTCGTAAAGAAAACCGCGAAGAAGGCTGTAGCTAAAAAGGTTGTTAAGAAAACCGCGAAGAAGGCCCCTGCTAAGCGCGTTGTTAAGAAAGCAACCACAACTCGAGTTTCTTCTGCGCCAGCTGCAATAACTACACCAGCTAAACCTGTTGCTCCAGTTGCTCCAGCTAAGCCAGTAGCAGCACCTAAGGCAACAACTTCAAATCGCACAGCATGGATTGTTGTTATCGGAATTGTGGCCCTAGTCGCAATTGTTTGGTCTCAATCATCAGGATCAGATAGCGATGATGCAGCACCTACGCCTTCAATGTCAGAGTCTGCAGAGCCAAGTGCATCTGCTGAACCATCTGCAACAGAGACAACAGGCACTGCTGTTACAGCAGTTGAGGCTCCAACTAAGTTTGTTGCTCTCAGCAGCGCAGATGGATTAAAGCTTCGCTGGATTGCGCCAACAGCAGTCGATGGTTTAACTGGATATAACGTTGAAATTCGTGCAAACGGAGCAGGCGAATGGACAGTTATTGCAACTGTTCCAGCTGATCAACTCACTCAGAATGTTACAAAGGCAAGTGATTCAGGATGGACTCAGTTCCGCGTTTCATCTGTTTACTCAGATGGACAAACTGCATCAGCAACAGCTTTTGGAATTCCAGGAGAGTTCAACTAAATCTAGAAAAAGATTAATCAAAATCCCTCACCAGTTGGTGGGGGATTTTGTTTTGCCATCAATACAAAAATTAGAGTTGTGCAGTTATGGCATCCACATAAGCGCGAACACCTGCGGGAACAAGGTGAACGCCGTCTGGACCAAAGTACTCTGAGCGTCCTTGAGAAATAGCAGCCCAATCAACTAAATACGCACCATAGATGGATGCGTACTGGGCAATCAGTGCGTTGTTCTCATCTCGCCAAGGGCGCGGAACAGCAGTGTTCACAACAACAATTCGAGGTTGATCCTTTATCTCTTCAAAAATAGCTGCAACCTGTTCTTCCGTTAGCTTGTTGTTATTTCCTAGATTCAGAACAATTGTCGCGTTACTCATATTTGCTTTGTCATTAGAGATAACCTCTAGAAGCTCAGTTGCTTGTCGACCCACCCGTGCATTAATCAAGCCAATGGGCTGGCGGTTATCTAATTCAAAACGAATTCCCAGAATTACAGAGTCAC
>JBILAD010000038.1:0-9938 GCA_044354355.1 Candidatus Planktophila sp.
ATGGAGACAACTTAGTTGTTGATCTATTTGGACAAAAGATTTCAATGCCAAAGAGTCGAAGCCATGCGGTGGACGCTTCCATTTATGCTGGAATTCGTCCAGAAAAATTCCGTATTTCACTAGTTGGTACACCTACTCGTGGAAACATTTTGACCGGTGGTCGCATCGAAGATGTTTCATACATTGGTGTTTCAACTCAGTACCAAGTAACAATGCCTTGGGGACAAGAAGTGATGGTCTTTGAGCAAAATGATGATGGTGTTCCACCATTTGATAAAGGCGATGAGGTAGTAATTTCTTGGGAGCCTAACTTCACTTTTGCTCTGCGCGGCGATGAAGATGTCGAAGCTGGACTTGAAGTTAATCCTGAGGAACTAGACGAAGAATGAGCAACATCTTGTCTAAGGTGAAGTTACCTTACCTGTTGTTGTTGCCAGGCTTTTTGTTTCTCTTTACCTTCTTTATTTTGCCGATCGTTAACTTGGCTCAGACCTCGACCCAAACACCAATTGTTGGGGGAGACACAGGTCAGTACGAACAGACTTTGCAGTTCTCAAATTACATAACAGCTTTTACCGAAAATAAAGAACAGTTTGCACGTTCTTTTGTGTTTGCATTGTGTGCCACTGTTTTGGCTCTAGCAATTGCTTATCCATTGGCCTATGCAATTGCCTTCAAAGCTGGAAAGTTAAAAAATTTCCTATTGGTACTAGTTGTTGCACCGTTTTTTGTTTCATTCTTGCTTCGCACCATTGCCTGGAAGCAGATTCTTGGTGAAGAGGGTTTTGTAGTTCCGACCCTTCGAAATATAGGAATAATTGGTCAAAGTACTACGCTGACTTCAACCTCCTTTGCAGTTGTTATGGGTATGACATATAACTTCTTGCCATTTATGACCTTGCCTTTGTATGCCTCGTTAGAGCGCATTGATCCACGCACAATGGAGGCATCTGGAGATCTTTATGCAAATGGAATTACTACCTTCCGCAAAGTGACTTTGCCTTTATCTATGCCAGGTGTTGTGGCTGGCACCTTGTTGACCTTTATTCCTGCAGCAGGTGATTATGTAAACGCAGCGATTTTGGGAAGTCCGAACACCAAAATGATCGGAAATGTCATTGAATCCCGATACTTCAAGATCGTTGATTACCCAACAGCTGCGGCGCTTTCCTTCACCTTGATGGCTGCAATTTTGATTCTAGTTACCCTCTATATTCGCAAAGCTGGAACGGAGGAGTTGGTATGAACAAGCAAAAAGATGCAACGATTCCAACGATTCCGGTTAAAGCTCGACTATCACGCTGGTTTGGCCGCAACCTGATCCGTATTTATGCTGTGTTTGGTTTTACCTATCTGTTTATTCCAGTTCTCTACACCTTTGCTTTTTCCTTTAATGATTCTGGAAAGTCCAACCTCATCTGGAAGGGCTTCACATTAGATAACTGGAAGAACCCATGTGGCGCGCCTGAAGTCTGTACCGCACTTGGCAACTCAATAAAGATTGGCTTGTTAGCAACAATCTTTTCAACAATTCTAGGAACGATGATCGCATTTGCAATTGGTCGTTACGCCTTCAAGGGTCGCTCATCGTCAAACTTGCTGATTTTTCTTCCCATGGCAACGCCTGAAATTGTTTTAGGTGCATCTCTTCTTTCATTGTTCCTGGTATTTCACATTAATCCTGGCTTCTGGCCAACAGTTATCGCACATGTGATGTTCTGTATTTCATTTGTTGTAGTCACGGTCAAAGCTCGCATTGCTTCCTTAGATCCTCGTCTAGAGCAAGCTGCAATGGATCTCTATGCAAATGAACTTGAAACCTTCCGCCGCGTGACCCTACCTTTGGTCGCACCTGGAATTGCAGGTGCTGCACTCCTTGCATTCAGCCTCTCATTTGATGACTTCATCATTACAAACTTTAATTCTGGAACGTTAAAAACTTTCCCTGAGTTTGTTTATACATCTGCAGCTCGTGGTATTCCGGCACAAGCAAATGTGATTGGTTCGGCGATGTTTATCTTGGCACTACTCATTGTTATTGCCGGTCAATTTGTTGGCAAAAGAGTTAAGGTTTCTAAGTGACCAATCACGGCAACATGTATGGCCCTAGTTTTACCTTTTTAGGCATTCCAGCCTGTGATCTCGAGGATCCAGCAAGTTATGTGGGCGCAGATGTAATCATTGTTGGTGCGCCAATTGATAGCGGAACATCCCATAGATCCGGTGCCAAGTTTGGTCCGCATGCTATTCGTGGGGGAGATTACCTGCCACATGATGGTTCAAGGCCACATCTTGCACTGCGCACTGATGGATTAAAGGATCTGAAGGTTCTAGATGCCGGTGATTTATTGATGCCAGGCGGAGATTTAGTTGCATCGTTAGAGGTATTGCGCGCTGCAACGGAAAAGATTTCACGCGCAGGAATAATTCCAGTTGTGCTGGGCGGGGATCACTCCATTGCATCAGCTGATGTTGCAGGAATTGCTAATCACTTAGGACATGGCAAAGTGTCAATGATTCACTTTGATGCACATGCAGATACTGGTGAAGATCAATTTGGTGCTTTAGTGGGTCACGGCACACCAATGCGTAACTTGATTAATAATGGTTTTGTTCGTGGGGATCGATTCTTGCAATTAGGTTTGCGTGGATATTGGCCAGAAGATGCAACCCTTAATTGGATGCGCGATCAAGGCATGCGATCCTATGAAATGACAGAGATTCATCATCGTGGTTTAAAGGCTGTGCTTGATGAATCATTTGCAACACTAGTTGATGGTTGCGATGGAGTTTTTCTTTCAGTAGATATTGATGTCGTTGACCCCGGCATGGCTCCAGGTACTGGAACACCAGAGCCTGGTGGAATGACTAGCCGTGAATTATTAGAGGCGGTTCGCAGAATTTGTTTAGAACTTCCGATTGTTGGAATAGATGTTGTTGAAGTTGCCCCACCATTTGATAACGCAGATATCACTGCAATCTTGGCCAATCGCGTCGTTTTAGAAGCTCTCAGCGCAATAGCAAAGCGTCGTTCCGGTAGTGCATACTCACCAACTCAGAACCTTCTCGATAGATAATTGAGGTTTTCTAAGGTGTCAGCGGTATCGTGCATACTTCAAAGCAACTTCTCACGTTAGGCAAATAATGGAACTTCTTGGAATTCTCGCCTTTGTTGTTGCGCTGCTGCTTTCTGTGATGATCCACGAGTTTGGACATTACATAACTGCACGCAGATATGGGATGTGGGTTTCCGAGTTTTTTGTGGGTTTTGGAAAGAAGATTTGGTCTGTTCAGCGCGGAGAAACCGAGTTTGGCGTGAAGACGATTCCAGCGGGTGGATATTGCAAGATCGAGGGCATGTCTCCTAGTGATCAGTTGCCTGAAGGAGAACAGGAGCGTGCTTTCTATAAAGCATCCTCAGGCAAGAAGTTAATTGTGCTTGGTGCAGGTTCATTTCTGCACTTTGTTATTGGCTTTGTTCTTCTCTTCACCCTGTTTGCTGGAATCGGAACTAATCAAGTTCTTCCAGTTATTAGTGAGGTAGTTCCTGATTCAGCTGCCCAAGCTGCGGGAATTTTGCCAGGAGATGAGATTCTTTCTATCAATGGCAAGAAGGTCACCCAGTGGTACAAAGATGTTGAGGTCATTCGTGAGTCTCAAGGAAAAGAACTCACCCTTGTGCTTGCTCGCGATGGAGAAGAGATTTCGGTAACTGCTTCGGGGAGATTAACTGAGATTGATGGAACTAAGAGATATGTGCTTGGAATAGTCAATGATGTTGGCTTAAAGCGTTCAGGGCTGTGGATTTCAGTGAAGAACGCCACGACTGTTACCAAGAGTTTCTTGACTGAGAGTGTTAAATCTCTGGCTAAGTTGCCTGAAAAGATCCCAGCGCTATGGGGTGCAACTGTTCGCGGTGAAGAACGTGATATCAATGGCTTAGTAGGTGTTGTTGGTGTGGCACGTGTGTCTGGTGAAGCAGTTGGCAGCGACAAACTGACTCCAATGGAGCGTTTAGCTACCTTTGTATTGATAGTTGCAAGTCTTAATATATTTGTCGGAATTTTTAATCTGCTTCCAATACTTCCACTAGATGGTGGACACATGGCTGTTGCAATTGCAGATGAAATCCGTGCCTTCTTTGCTCGCTTGCGTGGTCGTCCGCGGCCAGCACCGATTGATGTGACAGTTCTAACCCCAGTGACAATGGTGGTTTTTGTGATTCTTGCCTGTTTGACATTGCTACTTCTGGTTGCAGATGTCATTAATCCAGTGACCCTGAACCTCTAATTCGGCAGTTTTTGCCTGAGTAGTGCAGAATAAAGCCATGGTTGATCTCGGAATTCCAAGCGCACCACCTCCAACTCTGCATCCTCGTCGCAAGACTCGGC
The DNA here is from genome assembly GCA_044354355.1 of Candidatus Planktophila sp. Lineage (GTDB taxonomy): Bacteria > Actinomycetota > Actinomycetes > Nanopelagicales > Nanopelagicaceae > Planktophila. The sequence continues at coordinate 4,392 of JBILAD010000038.1, forward strand.
AGATGAAGGTTGGTTCAGTCGGCGTGGGAAGTGATTCTCCGGTTTCAGTTCAATCGATGTGCACGACTCTTACAGCAGATGTGAATGCAACATTGCAGCAGATCGCAGAGCTAACAGCCTCTGGTTGCCAAATTGTTCGAGTTGCCGTGCCAAGTCAAGATGATGCGGATGCACTTGCTCAGATTGCTAAGAAATCTCAGATTCCAGTGATTGCAGATATTCACTTTCAACCTAAGTACATCTTTGCTGCAATTGATGCGGGCTGTGCTGCGGTGCGAGTTAACCCTGGAAATATTAAGCAGTTTGATGACAAGGTTAAAGAGGTTGCAAAAGCTGCGGGTGATGCGGGTATTCCAATTCGTATTGGTGTTAACGCTGGTTCACTAGATCCACGCTTGCTTGCAAAGTATGGAAAGGCAACTCCTGAAGCGTTAGCTGAATCTGCTTTGTGGGAAGCATCTTTGTTTGAAGAGCATGGCTTTTCAGATATCAAAATTTCTGTGAAGCATCATGATCCAGTGACAATGGTTAATGCTTATCGCATTCTTGCCGCCAAGTGTGACTACCCATTACACCTTGGTGTGACAGAGGCTGGTCCAATTTTCCAAGGAACGATTAAATCTGCGACAGCATTTGGTATTTTGTTAGCTGAAGGTATTGGTGACACAATCCGCGTTTCATTATCTGCGCCTCCCGTTGAAGAGGTAAAGGTGGGAATCTCAATTCTTGAATCTCTTAACTTGCGTCAGCGCAAACTTGAAATCGTTTCATGTCCTTCATGTGGTCGTGCTCAAGTTGATGTCTATACATTGGCTGAAAAGGTTCAGGCTGGACTTCAAGGAATGACTGTTCCTTTGCGTGTAGCTGTCATGGGCTGTGTTGTTAATGGCCCAGGTGAAGCCCGCGAAGCAGATCTTGGTGTTGCCTCTGGAAATGGTAAGGGTCAGATATTTGTGAAGGGTCAGGTCATTAAAACTGTGCCAGAAGCGCAAATTGTTGAAACACTTATTGAAGAAGCTATGCGTTTAGCAGAAGAAATGGAAGCCGCCGGAGTTGCTTCAGGGCAACCTTCAGTTGATGTTCGGTAGGGTTTGCCCATGTTGAAAATGTCTACGCTATTTTTGCGTACTCTTCGCGACGACCCAGCAGATGCAGAAGTAGCTAGTCATAAGCTGCTAGTTCGCGCTGGTTATGTGCGCCGAATTGCGGCCGGTATTTACTCGTGGCTGCCACTTGGCGTCATCACACTTCGAAATGTCGAACGTGTTATCCGCGAGGAAATGGATAACGCTGGCTTTCAAGAGGTCAATTTTCCTGCACTACTTCCACGTGAAGCTTATGAAACAACCAACCGCTGGGAGGAGTACGGCCCATCACTGTTTCGTCTGCAAGACCGCAAGGGTGGGGATTACCTACTAGGACCTACACATGAAGAAATGTTTACCTTGATGGTTAAGGGCGAGTACTCATCGTATAAAGACCTACCTTTAAGCATTTATCAGATTCAAACAAAGTTTCGCGATGAAGCCCGTCCACGCAGTGGAATTATCCGAGGCCGCGAATTTGTTATGAAGGATTCCTATTCATTTGATATTGATGATGCAGGACTTGAGGTTTCCTACCAAAACCATCGCGAAGCATATGTGAAAACTTTTGATCGACTTGGAATGAAGTACAACATTGTTAAGGCTGTATCAGGTGCCATGGGTGGATCTAAATCAGAAGAGTTCTTGGCTCCTTGCTCAACAGGTGAAGACACATATGTTTTATGCCCTCAGTGTGGATTTGCCGCAAATGTTGAAGCGATGGTTACAAAGATTGAAGCCGAAGATTTTTCACATACTCCAGTACTAGAGGGTTTTGATTCACCAAATACCCCAACTATTGATTCCTTGGTTGAGTTGCTCAATGCAAAGTTTGGTGGGGGATTTACAGGGGCTAATACATTGAAAAATGTGATGCTGATGGCAGATAACAAAGCTGTGTCTGTTCTTGTTCCTGGAGATCGCGAAGTTGATTTGAAGCGTTTCCAAGAAAACCTTGGCGGGATACATGAGCTGCGTGTTTTTGAAGATGCAGATTTTGCAAAGTTCCCTGGACTTGTTAAGGGTTACATCGGACCACAAGATGCAAAGAAATCAGGAATAACTGTTTACGCCGATCCACGCGTAGCACCTGGAACTTCTTGGGTTACTGGTGCAAATAAAAAGGATCGTCATGCTAGAAATGTCGTTAATGGTCGCGATTTCACGCCTGATGCATATGTTGAAGCAGCTGAGGTGCGTGCAGGAGATGCATGCCCAGAGTGTGCAACACCTATTGTTATTGATCGTGCAATTGAGATCGGCCACATCTTCCAACTTGGTCGCAAGTATGCAGAGGCGTTAAATCTGACTGTGCTTGACCAGAACGGGAAGTCTCAAATTGTGACTATGGGCTCCTATGGCATCGGAGTAACACGTGCTGTTGCTGCCATTGCAGAACAAACCCATGATGAAATTGGGCTTAACTGGCCAGCAGAGTTAGCCCCAGCAAAGGTGCACATCGTTGCTGCCGGAAAAGATGATCTATTGTTTGAGACAGCGCTCAACCTAGGTACTGATCTAGAGGCCCAGGGAATAACAGTGATGCTTGATGATCGTCGTGATGCAAGCCCAGGTGTGAAGTTTAAAGATGCTGAGTTAATTGGTAATCCAATTATCGTTGTGGTGGGTAAGGCTTTGGCTGAAGGAAATGTTGAAGTTCGAGTACGCAAGAGTGGTGAGAAAAAAGAGGTTGCACTTGCTAGTGCGGTAACTTCGATCGCAGAGCTTCTTAAATAATCGTGTTTCATGATTTAACGATTGCGACCGCTCTATTTCTTTTGGCAGCATCATTTTTTGCAGGTTTTATCGATTCAATTGCAGGTGGCGGTGGGTTAATTCAGCTTCCCGCACTGTTAATTGGTTTGCCAAAATCTGAAACCGCAGAAGTCCTTGGTACTAATAAATTATCGGCCGTCTTTGGAACAACGACGGCTGCTGCCTTATATAGAAAGCAGATAAAGCCTGATCCCAAGGTTTTAATAGCTATGGGTGTTCCAGCATTTGTTGGATCTGCCGGGGGAGCAGTCCTTGCTTCAAAGATTCCAACCAGCAGTATGCGGCCAATGGTTCTGGTGCTACTGATCGTTGTTGCGATTTATACCTGGTTTAAGCCTGATCTTGGAAAGTTTGAAAACTTACGCCACCTACCAAAGCGCAGAGTGCAGATTGCTGCCTTTGCCGGTGCAGTGATTGGTTTTTACGATGGCATCTTTGGCCCAGGAACTGGATCTTTCTTGATGCTCATCCTTGTTGCATCCCTTGGATATGCATTCATCACCGCATCTGCAATCGCAAAAGTTGTCAATGTTGCTACGAATGTGGGTGCGATCATGGTTTTTGGAATTAATGGCGCAGTTATTTGGCAGATTGGCATCATCCTGGGGATTGCAAACATTTCCGGTGCGGTGATTGGGGCGCGTTTGGCCATTAAGGGTGGCTCAACTTTGGTGCGGAAAGTCTTCTTAATCGTTACGGTGGCGTTGATTGTTAAGGTAGGAATTGCAACCTTTTAATTAATCGCGTTACAATTACCCCACAACTTAATAGAAAGAAGAAATTGATGGCCCTTAAAGATTCAATCGCCGATGCAATTCGACCTGCTGTAGAAAACGCGGGCTTCTTTCTAGAAGATGTCTTCACAAGCAATCCTGGCAATCACCGCATCGTCACATGCATGATCGATGGGCTTTTGCCCCTTAGCCTTGATGAAGTAACCGTTGTTAGCCGCGAGATTTCAGCAATTCTTGATGAGTCACCATTGTTGACTGAGGCTTTTACACTTGAAGTTACATCACCTGGAATTGAACGCCCCCTTACATTGCCTCGTCACTGGACAAAAAATCTGACCAGAATCATTAAAGCAACACTTAACGATGAGACTGAAGTTTCAGGTCGATTAACAGAGTTTGATGAAGTCAGAGCAATCTTGATAGAAAACATCAAGGGCCGGATGAAGACTCATGAAGTTGTATTTGCAGATATCAAGCGCGCACATGTTGAGATCGAATTTAACCGTAAGGATGAGATCTAATGCATGTAGAAATGTCAGCCTTAGCTGCCTTAACAACTGAAAAAGATATTCATCTTGAAGATCTGATTTATGCAATCGAGGTTGCAGTCCTTGGTGCCTACAACCAAACAGACATAGCTAAGCGCCACGCTAGAGCGCATCTAGATCGCGAGACTGGCGAGATTTCGATCTTGGTCCCAATCTTTGGTGAAGATGGAACTCGCGTGAGCGAAGAGGTTGATTCACCTGATGGATTTTCACGTGTTGCAACATCGACAGCGCGTCAGATCATTAAATTGAAAATGCGTGAGACTAATGATGCAGAAATTGTTGGTGAGTTCACTGCATCAGTAGGAGATGTTATCTCTGGTGTGGTGCAGCAAGGCCGCGATCCCAAGATGATTAACGTCAACCTTGGTCGAGTCGAGGGGCGCATTCCGCCACAAGAGCAGGTTCCTGGTGAGGTATATAACCACGGGGATCGAATTAAGTGTTTTGTTGTTGAAGTAAAGCAAGGTTTAAAGGGACCTGAAATTATGTTGTCACGTTCTCACCCTGCACTTGTTAAACAACTCTTTGCATTTGAAGTGCCAGAAATTAATGATCGTATTGTTGAGATTATGGCCGTTGCGCGCGAAGCAGGACATCGCACAAAACTTGCGGTTAAAACACATCGCGCAGGTGTTAGCCCTAAAGGATCGTTGATTGGTCCAATGGGTTCACGTGCTCGCGCTGTTATGGATGAACTACACGGAGAAAAGATTGACATTGTTGATTGGTCTGAAGATCCAGCAGAGTTTGTTGCTGCAGCACTTGCCCCGGCAAAGGTCAGCTCAGTTGAAATTACTGATCTTGCAACACGCAGTGCAAAGGTGATTGTTCCGGATTACCAGCTCTCATTAGCCATCGGCAAGGATGGACAGAATGCTCGCTTGGCTGCACGTTTGACTGGCTGGCGTATTGATATTCACCCAGACACAGTTGTGCCCGCTGCCTCAGACGCAGCATTGTGAGCCAATTCTAATTAGGAATAGGGGGGTCTAGTTGGATACCATGAGCCAGTTGGATTCGGGTTTTCCGGTACGTAGCTGCATTGGCTGCCGAAAGAAAGCGAACCCATCAGCATTAATTCGGGTGGTTTTGATTGAAGGACGATTGATTCCAGATATCAAAGGCGGTGCTCCAGGTCGGGGCGCTTGGCTTCACAAGAAGTGTGCAGAAGGTGCGATAAGTCGAGGCGCTTTTCGTTTTGCTTTCAAGCAGGACGAGGCGATCGATGTATCGGAACTTCTGAAGTTTCTTGAAGGCTAGTTGGAATTAATAATGAAGATGTATCACTTACAACGAATGGATATGAAAGATATGAAACTCAAATGAGCTCGTTAGAACTATGAGGTCGTTCAACTAAGGCTTGCATTTGAGAAAATGCGGGCCAAGACAGGAGAAATGTGT
>JBILAD010000039.1:0-9936 GCA_044354355.1 Candidatus Planktophila sp.
CAACGGCTTCTAAACCGTACGATTATCTAGCACCACAACCACCGGAGATGCTGGTGGCCCTACAAAAGGAGAGAAAAGATATGCGCAGTTCAAACCCTGTTCTTGGACGGGCGTTTAATCAGCGTGGATACGCTGCATTTGATCCGAGCACAATTAACTCAGACCCAGCAGCGCTAGAGAATTTGTATAACTCACCTGCAGCATCATCATTGCGTACAGGACGTATGACAATCGATGATGTCGTTACTCGTACAGGAATAATGTTTGCTGTACTTGTTTCAGTCGGCGCAGTCGCATGGACACTTAACCTCGGTGGCGGAGCACTTATGCTCGGCTTCATCGGTGGACTTGTCCTTGGAATGGTAAATGCATTTAGCAAGACAGTGAAGCCAGCACTTGCAATTGCATATGCAGCTTTTCAAGGTCTTGCACTTGGCACATTGAGCAGCCTCTACAACTCTGTGTACGACGGAATTGTTAGCCAGGCGATACTTGTAACAATCAGCGCATTTGCAGGAATGTTGTTTGCTTATAAGAGTGGACGCATCCGTGTCACACCTAAGTTCACTAAGGTTCTAACAACAGCACTGATTGGCTACTTGGTTCTTGGTCTAGTGTCTTTTGTTGCATTCATGTTCACAGGTTCCAGCGTTTATAACGTGGGTGGACTCGGATTAATCATTGCAACTGGTGGAATGGTTCTTGCAGCCTTCTTCTTGATTCTAGATTTTGATCAAATTCAAAATGGAATTGCAGCAGGAGCACCTGAATCAGAGTCATGGAGAGCAGCATTTGGTCTCATGGTGACAATCGTGTGGTTGTATATGGAAGTTCTACGCGTGCTTTCTATCCTGCGTGGCAATGACTAATTAAAGATCTTCATCGAGGGGCTTCAGGTTATTAACCTGGGGCCCTTCGACATTTCTAGTCTCAGGAATCTTATAAACAAGTGCAACTGCAATAGCAAAGATTGCAGCTGAGAATGCAAAGGCTGTGCGATATGAATACACATCTGAAATCCAACCAATAATGATTGGTCCAAAGATCATTCCGGCATCGCCTGCCATCTGGAAGATAGCAATTACTTTGCCACCTCTACCTTTAATGACATCACCCACAATGCTGGCTGGTGTTACTGAGAGGAAGGCTCCGCCAAAGCCCAAGACGATCATTGACAGCAAGAACATCCATGCATTGACTGAAAATGTAAGAATTAAAACTCCGACAAAGACAATGTGGGCACCGATTATTGATGCAGCACGGCGACCCTTTTGATCAGAGAATCGTCCAGCTTTTAGAAGAATTGCTCCTTGGACGACTGCAGAGAGTGCAAACCCATAACCGACTACCGCTGTTGTTGAGTTTAATTCCTCAGTAACAAAAACTGGCAGGATTGAAGAGCGCATTCCGAAGAAGACCCATGTGCCAATAAAGGCCAAGACAAGTGCGATTCGATAGGCAGGCATAGCAAGTGCTTCACGGATAGTTGTTGCATCTTCAGAGCTGTTGTTCTTCGCCTTTCTACCTATTGAATCTCCCTTTAAGAAGAAAAATGCAACAAGGCCAGAGCAAAACAACAAGATCGAATACACAAAAAATGGTGCTCTTAATGAGATGACAGATAACAAACCACCAATGGCAGGTCCTGCCATTCCGCCAACAATAAATGAACCTTGATATACCGATTGAGCCTGACCGCGTTGATCATCACTGACTGCTCGCAAAATTACCGAACTAGCTGCAACTGAAAACATGGAAGAGCCCAAGCCGCCTGCTGCTCTAAAGACAAGTAGTTGCTCATAGCTTTGTGAAATACCTGCAAGAAATGTAAAGAGTGAGACCATGAAGATGCCTGTTGAAAAGACGGCTCTTTCGCCAAATCGATCAACCAATGTGCCTGAAATGAGCCCAGAACAAAAGCGAGTAATAGCAAAGGCAGAAACCATTAAGCCGATTGCAGCGTTATTAACCCCAAATGATTTAGCAAAGACTGGGATTGCTGGCATAACAATGCCAAAGCCAACTGCAACAAAAAAGGACGCTGCCACAAGGATTGATACCTCCCGTGGCAGATCCTTAAATGGCGATCGGATCAAGCTAAAGATTCCCCTGCAGCTTCTTCACGAGCAGCAGCATAATCCTTTGATGTTCTCAGTGGTGCTTCACGAAGCATGAGTGCGAAGACCAAACCGATCGCGGTGATGGGCGCTGCTGCATAGAAAACAATATGGAATGAGTTAACAAATGCTTCAAGCGCAGTGGTCTTAATGACAGGTGGGAATGTCTCCAAAACCGCTGTATTTGTTGTCAGGCTTGCAAGCTTGGAGGTGTCAAAGCCTTCAAGGGCTGCTGGATTAGTTTTACCTAAATCAGCAAAGCCTGTGGACATGTAGTGCACCACTCGATTTGTAAGGATTGACCCGAAGATTGCAGTACCAAATACTGATCCGAGGGATCGGAAGAATGTATTTGAGCTAGTTGCAACACCCATGTCTTTGAAATCAACTGAGTTTTGCAAGGCGATAACGATTGTCTGCATAGATAGGCCTAAGCCAGCACCAACCATGATCGCATAGATTGAAATCTGCCAATAGGGCGTATCAATTTGCAAACGAGTCATGAGCAAAACGCCAACCGTCATAATCGCAGTTCCCATAACTGGGAATCGTTTGTAATGACCATGCTTTGAAATCAACTTGCCTGATGCAATCGATGTTGACACTATTCCAAGCATTAAAGGAATCAACTTAAGACCAGCTTCGGTTGCTGAATACCCTTTAACAACCTGGAAGTAGAGTGGCAACATAACAATTGCGCCGAACATTCCTGCACCGATTACTGCGCCTAATAGTGAGGTAATTGTAAAAGTATGATTCTTAAACAGATACAGCGGAAGAATTGGCTCTACTGCGCGCTTTTCCCACATAAGGAACAAAACAGTGAGTAACAAACCAACGGCTAGCGACCCAATTGTTCGAGAATCTGTCCAGCCATTTTGTGGGCCATAAATTGAGACTGAGAGCAATACGAGACACACTGCAGCAACCATCAAAATGGCACCTAAATAATCGATTTTGTGTTCGCGCTTGACCTTTGGAATATGCAGGACTGCAGAAGTCACGATCAAGGAAGCGATTGCAAAAGGAATATTGATGTAGAAAATCCAGCGCCATCCAGTAACACCAAGAATTTGTTCGTGATCAGAAAAGTAACCACCAAGTAGTGGGCCTGCTACAGATGAAAGTCCCCAGACCGCTCCGAAATAACCTTGATAGCGACCGCGCTCACGTGGCGGAACAATGTCACCGATGATGACGAATGTAAGTGCCATCAAGCCACCTGCACCAAGTCCTTGCAATGCACGAGTAGCAATTAACTGCTCCATATTTTGTGAAGCACCAGCCAGAATTGAACCTAACAAAAAGGTGACGATTGCAAACTGGAAGACAACGCGTCGCCCATAAATATCAGAAATCTTTCCATACAGCGGTGTTGATGCTGTTGATGTTAAAAGGTATGCAGTCACAACCCAGGTGTAATGGTTTAAGCCATCAAACTCCTCAACGATGCTCTTGAGGGCTGTTGACACAATGGTCTGGTCAAGGGCCGCAAGCAACAAGCCAGTCATGAGACCACCCAAGATGACCATAATTTCTTTGTGTGTGTGCTCTTTTACTGAGGCGTTAATTGGGCTGTTTGTAGACATAAAGGTAAGGTTATCGCGTGAAGTCAGTTATCGCAGAACACTTAGTAAAGACCTATCGCAAAGGCGAGGTCGTAGCCCTTAATGATTTGTCATTAGATGTTGAAGAAGGCACTGTTTTAGGCGTACTTGGGCCCAATGGTGCTGGAAAAACAACAACTGTGAGAATTCTCGCAACGTTGTTAAAACCAGATTCTGGACATGCAACTGTTGCCGGTATTGATGTGATTAAGCATCCTGACAAAGTACGCGAACAAATAGGTTTATCAGGTCAGTATGCAGCTGTTGATGAAACATTAACGGGCTGGGATAACTTAGTGATGTTTGGCCGCCTTTATCACTTAGGTCGCCAACCATCTATTGATCGTGCAAATGAATTACTTGAACGATTTGATTTAACCGAAGCAGCACGTCGTCCCATCAAAACCTATTCAGGCGGAATGCGCCGACGCCTTGATTTAGCAGCATCGCTAATTGTTAAGCCAAAGATTTTGTTCCTAGATGAACCAACAACTGGATTAGATCCACGTGGTCGTCAGGATATGTGGGGCGTGATTCAAGAGCTAGTAAAGGGTGGAGTAACTCTCCTTCTTACAACTCAGTACTTAGAAGAGGCTGATCAACTAGCTGATGAGATTGCTGTTATCGATCGAGGAACAGTTATTGCTCGTGGAACATCTGATGCTCTAAAAACACAGGTAGGTGGCGAGCGTTTAGAGATTACTGTTGAAAATTCCGATATTCCAGTTGCACAAGAAATTGTTGCTCGCATTAGCGGACACGCAGCCCACCTTGATCTTCGAACAATTAGTGCACCTGTCTCAACCGGATCTGTTGCTCTTATGGAAACACTTCGGGCATTAGATGATGCAAAGATCCACCCATTAGATATTGGCTTAAAACGCCCTTCTTTAGATGATGTTTTCTTGTCCCTAACAGGGCATGTGGCTGAAGAGACTGTAGAAGAGCCCATCAAGAAAAAAAGGGGTGGCAAGAAATGAAAAATGCGATTCATGATGCAATGGTCATTACAAAGCGCCAACTCCTTCAGTTAGCCCGCGTTCCTGAACTTCTCGTTTTCTCCACAATTCAGCCCGTAATGTTCGTTTTATTGTTCCGTTTTGTTTTCGGTGGCTCAATTGATTCAGGCCAACCAGGTGGCTACGTTCAGCTTTTGATGCCTGGCATCTTTGTGCAAACCGTGGCCTTTACCTTGGCGTCAACTGCAATCGGTCTTGCAGAGGATATGAAGAAAGGTTTGATCGATCGCTTTAGATCACTACCTATCTCACGTGGTGCGGTAATCATCGGTCGCACATTTGGCGACGCGCTTCTTAATATTTTGGTACTTGTGGTTATGGCAATAGCCGGTTTTGCTGTTGGTTGGCGTCCGACTTCAGGCATCTTCCAAACCACCTTGGCCTTCTTGTTCTTGTTTATGTTTGGTTATGCACTGTCATGGATTGGCATCTTGGTTGGTCTGTCAGTGAAAGAGGCCCGCACAGTTCAAAGCGTTGGTTTCCTGGTCACTTTCCCACTGACCTTCTTATCAAATGCCTTTGCACCAACAACAGGAATGCCAAGAGCGTTGCAGTACTTTGCGGAATGGAACCCTGTTTCAACAATGGTTGCAGCCTGCCGTCAGTTGTTTGGCCTGAAAAATGAGTTTGGTGCAACAGCTAATTCTTGGCCTAGTCAGTACCCATTAGAGACATCATTGCTATACATGGTGCTTCTAATGGTGATCTTTATTCCGCTGAGTATTAGAAAGTACAAGAACTTTTCTAGCTAATTGATTCGGCGCTACTGAGTCTTGCCAAGAAAGTGATAGTGATACTTGGAATCCCAGTTGTTTCTGATTTCCTCAATTGCTTCACCATCTTGGCTCATGGGAAACACACTGCCTTCTATCTTTCCGCCTAAAAGACTTAATTGAGCGATTAATTCTGAGTTCTGCTTCACATGCTCAAAAACCCCTTCAGGGCGTGTGAACTCTTCCAATACTGTGCAGCAGGTTTTGTCTTGGTTGAAAAACATGTCATATCGAAGCGTTGCTTCCTGCTCTTGAATCTTTGCCATTAATTGTTCGGCAACTAAACAGAACTGCTCCAAATTGTGCGGCTCAATATGGGGGAATATGGCAACGGCTCGGAAGGTATTCATTGTTCTCCTTGTAAATGTTGGAAAAGGTATTTACCCTCTACCCGTGTCAGTTTTCTACCCTAAAGCAAGCAAAACTATAGTCGGCCATAAAGCCGTTCGTGAAGCGCTACGAGATACACAAACTTATTCTTCTGATTTACAGGGTGATTCTGATGTTCGAGATTATCGTCAGTTGCCACTAGAGGTTGATCCGCCAAGACACCATTTGTATCGGGTTGCACTTGCTCCATATTTTGTGAAACCAACAATTGAGTTATTGATCCCGCAATTTCGTTCACACACAGCGGATCTCATTTCTGATTTCTTTAAGGGTAATAACCTGGAAGTTGGTCAGCACCTTTCTCTCCCATTAGTTATGAAGAATTTAGGTGTTATCTATAACCGTCCACAAGATGTTGCAGAATGGATTTCGTGGGGGCCAGATGTGTGGACTGCAGAATCGAAAGTCCGTGATGGAAAGGTGTTACATCGATACCTAGATGCCATCTATGAAGAAGCCCTGTCCAAGAGCACAGATGACATTTGGAGTCAGATTGCTCATCTTGAAATTGAAGGACAACAAGTCTCTGCTGCCGAATTTCGCGGCATTGCCGGTGTAATGCTCGCTGGTGGTCGTGACACAGTTGTGAAACTCTTTACAGGAATGATTTGGCACTTTGGTCACAAACCTGAAGATCTTGAATTACTGCGCTTAAATCCAGAGTTAATTGGCCCAGCAATTCAAGAGTTCTTACGATTCCTTACTCCGTTGCCGGCCATGAATAGAACAGTTGTGCCAGAGAGTTCAACATCAGATCTTCCGGATGATAGATATGTTGGAATTAGTTTTATTTCGGGCAATTTTGATGAAACAGTGTTTACAAATCCCTTTGAAATTGATTTTAATCGTGGTCGAAATCCACACCTTAGCTTTGGTTTTGGTCCACACACCTGCCTTGGAAATCACATTGCAGAAATTGAAGCTAAGGTCTTTCTAGAAGCCCTTTTGAATTCGGGCAAGAACTGGAAGATTTCGGCTGAAGATATTCGTTTTCATCAGACGCCTTATAAAAGTGTGCCTGACCACTTTGGCTCGGTAAGGATTGAACAGATTTAGCTATTTTGATCTGTAATTGATGCTGTCTAAGACCAGTTGTACATAAGTCATGTCTGCCCACGAAAACCAAGATCTTGTAAATTCTTTGTCGTCATTTACATTAAACGCTTCATGCATGCTACCTGTCCCAGCATCGGTGTTTTCCAGCAAGTCCAATGCTTCTAGCTTCTTACTCTGCAATGGATCGGTCAACGCTTGGGCAGCAATTGCGATCGGCCATACAAATCCAGTTGGCGTGTGTTGCGATCCAATCCCAGCGGCCTTGGCACCTGAAAAGTAGTAAGGATTCTTTTCAGAAAGAATGAATTCTCTAGTTGCTGCATATAGTTCATCATTTGGACTGATGCACCCCAAGAGTGGAAGAGTTAACAAAGAAGGAATATTGGCATCATCAATAAACAATGCATTGCCATGTCCATCAACCTCATATGCATATTTGCCATCGATTATTGCAAATCTTTCTACTCCTGTGCGTATTGCTTTAGCAAGGTTTTGTGATTCTAAAGATTTAAGAGTTTCGGGTAATTGTTCTAACTCATTGAGGAAGAAAAGGTTTGAGGGCACTAAGTACCCATACATACACGCATCATCACTTGGTCGGAAGGCTGAATAGACCATACCTGTGTAGGCAGTCGGTGCTCCACGACCATTGTGCGATAAGGAATCATGAGGAACGTCATTGTTTCGCTTGAAAATGTATGACTCTGGATCATGAGTTTGTTCGAGTTTGGCAAGTTTTATCATTAGAGAGAGGGCTTCTTTAAAGGAACCATCAATGTGATCAATCTGGTCATATTTTTCAGTGATCATCCGCGCTAAATACAAAACTGAAGCCCATGAATCTAGTTCAAATTTTCGCTCAAATACCCACGGCGATTGATCAGGAAAATCTCTGTGCCAACACTGCCCATTAGGTGCAGGATTAAAAGCGTTCGCAAATGGATCAATTAAGAAGAGTTCAACCTGGGTCTTGCTTAGATCTATGAGTAATTGGATTACATCTGGATGATTAGAATTCAAAAGCGGGGCTACCTGCCAGGTTGAATCGCGAAGCCACATCGCCGGTATGTCACCAGTGATGATAAATGGTCGACCGTTTTCCAGGCGGGTTAAAGTCTTTTGAAAGAGAGAATCTACTGCCTTTGAAACACGATTAAATCTAGATTCAGGTATTTGGGTATCTAACCCAGGAAAAATATCTCGGGCTGTTAGATTCATAACGCGACAAGATTTTTGCTATGCGTAAAACTCGGCTGCGACAATCTCAACTGAGATCTCACGACCATTAGGTGCTGTGTATGAAACCTTTGCGCCAATCTCTTGATTAAGCACAGCTGATCCAAGTGGTGATTTTTCGCTATAGACATCTAGATCACCAGATGAAATTTCACGAGAGCCAATCAAAAACTTCATTTCATCTCCGGCAATGATGGCTGTAACAACCATTCCTGCGCCAACTTTTCCGTCGGCACTTGCTGGTGGATTTCCGATGTGGGCATTTTCAAGCATTTGCTTGAGCTGACGGATGCGAGCTTCCATCTTGCCTTGCTCATCACGGGCTGCGTGGTAGCCGCCATTTTCTTTTAAATCACCTTCGGCACGCGCTGCTTCAATCTTTGCAGTAACTTCTTTACGGCCAGGACCTTCAAGCTGGGTCAGCTCAGCACGCAAGCGATCTGCAGCTTCTTATAGAAATCACGTGCAATCACAGTGCAAATACTTGTTGCCTTTGCACTGTCTCGTTCAACAAAGTATCGAACGCTGACTGCGCGATCACTATCAACGGTAAAAGATATGAGCTGGACGCGAATCTCAGGATTTGAGTGATACCAGCCAGCCCATGCAATCCAGCCAACACCAACTATTGCGGTAATGAGGGCAATGGCAATCCAACTATGGGCCTTTTTGACGCCATAGCGGTCGTTGTAGTCGAACGGCTCTTGCGATTGCATGGGATGATTATGGCATGACTAAAGACATTGATATGGGCGCGGCCGGCTCCTTAACCGTTGCCTTGCTAGTCCTTGCTTTTGCATTCTTGATGCGAAGTTTTTATAAGCGTTTCATGGGCGTAGATCGAAGCGATGACTCCAGCAAGTAATTTTCTCACTAAAGCGTTTCAAGTAGTTGCAGTTATTCTTCTTGCTGCAATTTTTGTTGGTTTAGGTATTTGGCAGCTACAACGAGCTGCTGATTTAAAAAATAGTTTAAAGGTTGCAACAACGATTGATACAAATGTTGTCCCTCTAGAAACTCTTACATCGCCTCGAGTCTCTATACCGGCAACTGCACTAAATAAAACTGTTTCTGTCTCAGGTCAGTACATTCAAAACTTTAGAGCACCAGATCAAATTGATGGCGATGGAAAACAATCTGACTGGGAAGTTGCCTTACTGCAGGTTGGTACAAATTCTGCAATCTTGGTGGTCCGGGGATTATGGTCTGAACGCTTGCTTAACCCAGATATCCAACAAGCGATGGTTATGGATATTGAAGGACTACTTGTAGCAAGCCAATACGATGATCGTTCAGTAAATACTGCTGGTGTGATCTCTCGTCTAGATAGCGCGGTTGTCACTTCACTGACAGAGCTAGATTTGTATGACGGATATGTATTGGCCAGCAAAGAATCCACACGAACTGGAGAACTGGATCGAACCCGAGTCACCCCCGAAAAACTGACATCTAGAATCCCGGGTTTCTACTGGCAACACCTGTCATACGTTGTGATCTGGGGTCTGATGGCTGGAGTGGTGCTGTATCTACCCTTCTATCGCCGTAGAGTTACCCCATGAGCGGTGCTATCAAGCGATTTAGAGTCATGGCGCTAGTCGCCGGGGTAATGTCATTACTACTGTGGTTTGTAGATCTGCCAGTGGCATACCTGTTTAACAATGAGGATTGGAAATCCAAGGTCGAGTGGATTCCCTTTGTCCATGGCTGGGTCTATGCCGTCTATGTATTAACCGCTATC
>JBILAD010000040.1:0-9935 GCA_044354355.1 Candidatus Planktophila sp.
CACGTGATTTGAAATATAACGCGCAAGATATGGATCTTGATCGTCTTGCCAAAGAACTTCATGGCGAAGTCGATAACACTTCACGCAAGGATGACGATGATCCTTTTGCTGAGGGCAATTACATTCCACGTGCGTGAGAGCTACACCGTATTTAGCATCGCTTCGTATCTACGAACCACTTTCTGCATTTGATCCAGCTGATCGTTTGCGTTGGCAAAATTTAGAGAGCGACACAACAAGTTTTAATAGAGAAGAACAATTAGCCCTACATCGCGTTGTTCAACCTGAACCACCTGCAGGTCGTCCCGATGGTGTTCATATTTTAGACCGTAATGGAATCCGTTACGTTTCCCCTTGGGCGACTGCAACTCGTTGTTGGGCAGCGTTAGATAATTTCAAAGAGTCGTTACCAAGTACCGTCGTTCCATACTTTGTTTCATCTGCAATGGAAGAAGTTATAACTGCTGGCGTAGATTTACTTGAGGATAAAGTTCCACATATCTTAAATGAAACCTGGATCATTCCGCCTCGCTGGTTTATTTTGTTTTCACCTGATGAGCGAGTTCGTGGGGAAAATCAGTATGGCAAATTCTGTGTTTCTCACACAACAATTGCTAACGCAAAGCAACGTTGCGATAACGCACATGATGCAGTTCTGAGCGCTTTTGGTGATGGTCCTGTAGAGCAAGAGCTTGAAAATCTTTTAGGATGGTTAGAAATGTTCCATCCAGAATCATTAGTAGAACTTGATTACGGTGGTTTGGCTAATTACATGGATAAAGCATTACGCGATTCTGGCGAAGATGGTTTAGATGCTGACACTTCAATTGAGGATGTAACGAGTTCAGTTGCAGGCCTTGCAACCGCTGATGGCATGGCTGCTGGGGTTGGATATCAACGTTTAATGTCACGCTGGCGCTTAGTTCAGGCCTTCGAACAAGCCTCCTAAGTATTGCTTGATGCTCAAATACGGGTAATACTTCACCCCAATACAGGCTAAATCGGACACAGCACAATCTAAAGGAGTCATTATGAGCAACCGCATCCCCGATGCAGAAGTTCTCTTGACCCCCAAAGAGGTGGCACAACGTTTCCATGTGAATCCAAAGACAGTTACGCGCTGGGCAAAGGCTGGAAAGCTCACAGCCATTCGCACATTAGGTGGTCACCGTCGTTATCGCGAATCAGAAGTCCTAGAACGTTTGCGCGAATATAAAGAGTCAAGCACTTAGTTAGTAAGGCGGTAGACTTCAAACATGGCCGATAAAAATGATGACATGAAGGCAAGAATGCTTGCTGCCCTTGAAGCAAAGAAGAACAAGCCAGGTGCACCAGGTACACAAGCTCATGCTGAATCAGGATCAAAGATCCGTGGCGGACAACGCAGTGGTGGAGCTCCACAGGTTCAGCGCAAGGCCGGACCATCGGGTTCAGGTTCTGCTGGCTAAATGCCAGAGCAACTGCTCATTGAAATACGGGTTCGCCCAAACTCTTCACGAAATAAAGTTGGCGGTATAGCCGGGAATCCTCCGCGTTTAATTGTTGCGGTGCAAGCACCCGCAGTAGATGGCAAAGCAAATGAAGCGGTAATAAAAGAGCTAGCAAAAGCATTTGATTGTCGTGCTCGCGATTTCACAATTGTCTTTGGTGAATTAGGTCGCGACAAACGCTTACTAGTGCAAGGCGATCTAATAGCACTTACAAAGAAATATTCAGAGTTGTTGGACGACCCTAAATTGTTTTACTGAGTTAGTACCAGTGTTGATCGTGCTTCAACCATAATCGTATTCCCGTTTACCTTGCGCAATACAGTAGTTCCTGCACGACCGGACTCAACGAGAACAGACCAACTTCCAGATTTTGGCAATGTAATTGATTGTGCTGAAGTACTTGCATTGTGAACTACAACCACAGTTGCTGCAGAATCTTTCACCGCACTGCCATTAATTGAGTAAGCAATGGTTCCTTCAGGTGATGATAGGAACTTAAGGTTTTTCTTCACCTGATCAGTAGTTTCCATTCGGAAAGCAGGATGTGCCTTACGCAAGGAAATTAACCCTTTGAAGTACTTAACTGTGGAAGCATTTGCTGACTGAGTACTCCACTTTAATGAGTTAACAAGGTCGCTAGATTTATAGCTATTAGTATCCCCACCCTTTGATCGCAGAAATTCTTGTCCTGCCTGCATAAAGGGCATTCCCTGGGACAAGAATGCTATTGATGATGCAAGTTGGCTCAATTGTGCGACATCAGCGGGTTTTGCATCCTTAACACTGGCAGTTATCTTGTCGACCAACGTCATGTTGTCATGAGACTCAACGTAGTTAACAGATTGACCTGGCGCTGTTGTAGTCCACTTTGTCATGATGTCCGTGGAGTAGTCAGTATTGCCAACGATTCCCGCAAGAACGTTCATCTTTGCAGTGAACTTTCCTGTGGCAAAGCCTGTGTCAGCCGAATCAAAAACAGATCCCTTAATGCCATCTCGAATTTGATCATTAAAGTGTGCCACTCCAGGCAGCTTAGAGATATTGAGTTGATTTGCCTTCTTGTCAGCAGGAAGAGTTCCCATGTTCCAACCTTCTCCAATGACGAGAATAGTTGGGTCGATCTTCTTGAGCGCGGCTGTGATTTCGTTGATTGTTTGTATGTCCATCAAGCCCATCAAGTCGAAACGGAATCCATCCAAGTTGTATTCAGTTGTCCAGTACTTGACTGAATCCACAATGAACTTACGGACCATTGGTCGCTCAGATGCGACATCGTTGCCGCAGCCACTGCCACTTGTTAAGTTTCCATTGTCATCTCTACGGAAGAAATAGCCAGGAACAATTTGGTTTTGGCTAAATGTGTTCGCATTTGAAACGTGGTTGTAAACCACATCCATGTTCACTCGTAGTCCAGCTTTATGCAAGCTCATGATTGCGCTCTTAAGTTCAGTTATGCGCGCAGTTGGCTTCTTTGGATCAGAGCTATATGAACCTTCAGGAACATTGTAATTTTGAGGATCATAACCCCAGTTAAATGTTGGCAGGTTTTCATTAACGGTAGCGAAGTCAAAGATTGGGAGTAGCTCAACGTGAGTTACTCCAAGATCCTTTATTGCCGCAACGCCTGTTTTTTGGCCGTTATTGCTTGTGTTTAATTCAGTAAGAGCTAAAAACTTACCCTTATTTTTAGCTGAAATACCACTTGATGGATCCATTGATAGGTCACGAACGTGAAGCTCATAAATCACAGCATCAGTAGGCTTGCCACTAAATTTTGGCTTTGAAGAGTTCCAGCCCTTTGGATCTGTTGTGTCCAAATTGACGATTACTCCACGGTTTCCATTTACTGTTGTTGCGCGCACATATGGATCAACGGCTTCATTAACTGTGTTGTTTACGCTGACGCGATAATTAAACACAGTGCCATTTTGATCACCCTTAAGAGTGGCAACCCACGTTCCCTTGGTGTCATATGTCATTTTTGTCAGAACACCAGATGATGATGGTGAATCGGATTCTTTATAGGTCACTACGTTAACTGCTTTAGCGGTAGGGGCCCACACACGAAGCTTTGTCGATGCTTTTGTATATGTGACGCCTAAGTCATTACCTGTGTAGGTGTATTTAGCGGCAAATTCAGGCGAGTCATAAAGCTTCGCAAATTCTAAAGCAGGATTTGCTGGAATCGGAGTTGTTGGAATTGAGTAATGAATCGTCGGATCTCCTTGTCGTAACCAAATTTCCACATTTCCAGTATCTGGAATTTCTTTTATAAATCGGTCATCACCCATATCTTTTGAATCCCACGCACCTTTTCTCACGATGATGCCGAGATTTTCAAACTTTTCCATCCCATCAATTCGAACCTTTGCAATCTTTCCAAAGTCATCATCGGCGGTGAAGTTAACTCCATTTGAGTCAACGTCAACATCAGCACCCGAAGTTAGGTTCTTCCAGATCCACAAATTCCAACCTTGATAGTCGCCACCAGGACGTTGGTAGTGGACCGTTAAATTAACGGTTGGAGGAAGAGCAGATGCGATTGCAGGCAGGCCACAGGTAAAAACTGCGATTAAAGCAAGTAGCAACGCAATCTTCTTGGATATGGTGTGAGTTCTCATGAGGAGAACTTACCCAAAAAAAGAGTATAAATAAATGGTTAGGTAAGACCGCGTCGTTTTAGAAGTGGCTCGATCTTTGAGTCACGACCACGGAAATTGCGGAACATTTGCATTGAATCAATAGATCCACCGCGTCCAAGAAGAGTGTTCTTGAAGTGTTCGCCATTTTTGCGTTGCAATCCGCCGTTTTCCTTAAACCAATCAACGGTGTCAGCATCTAGAACTTCAGACCAGATATAGCCGTAGTAACCAGATGAATATCCACCAGCGAAGATGTGGCTGAAGTAGGTAGAGCGGTAACGGGTTGGAACTGGTGCAAAATCTAAGCCGTAATCTTTGATTGCTTGTGCTTCGAATGCTTCAACATCTGTGATCTTTGCTGCTTGTTCAACATTAAGTGAGTGCCATGCAAGATCTAGTGTTGCAGCTGCTAAATAACTTGTTGTCGCGTGACCTTCATTGAAAGTACTTGCTGCATCAAGGCTGTCGATCCACTCTTGAGGAAGTTTCTCTCCAGTTTCATGGTGTCGTGCGTAGTTTTCAACTACTTCTGGCCACAAGATCCACATCTCATTTACTTGTGAAGGGAACTCAACAAAGTCGCGTTGCACACTTGTTCCAGAGACACGTGGGTACTTCACCTGAGAGAGGAAACCATGAATTGCATGTCCGAATTCGTGGAACAAGGTAGTTGTTTCGGCAAA
Organism: Candidatus Planktophila sp.; assembly: GCA_044354355.1. Taxonomy (GTDB): domain Bacteria; phylum Actinomycetota; class Actinomycetes; order Nanopelagicales; family Nanopelagicaceae; genus Planktophila. The sequence continues at coordinate 4,816 of JBILAD010000040.1, forward strand.
TGTTAGGAGTGTTGGCTTACCAGCAGGTGGCTTAGGAATATTTAAGTTGTTGACAACAACTGGAAGTTGCTCAAAAAGGAAGTTTTGATTTACAAGGCTATTCATCCACGCTCCACCACGCTTTGAATCACGTGTGTAGAAATCTCCGATGTAAAGACCAACCCTGGTGCCATCTTCATTGTTCACTTCAAAAGCACGGGCTTCTGGGTGGTAGGTAACTAGATCAGGACGTTCCTTAAAGGTAACTCCAAACAACTTGTTAGCTGCAAAGAAAACACCATCGTGGAGAACGCGCTCTAGCTCAAAGTAAGGACGCATCTTTGTTGTGTCGATGTTGAACTTTTCAAGACGAACTTGCTCTGTGTAGAAACCCCAGTCCCAGCTTTCGATATCTGTACCAGCAGATTTTTTAAGATCTTCAGCTTCTGCCTTTGCATTACGGACAGCAGCAGGCGCGATCTTTCGAAGCATCGCATGCACATTGTCTGGATGCTCAGCAGTTTGCACTGCAATAACGTGTTCAGCGTGAGTTTCCTTGCCAAACAACTTTGCTCGTTCAGCACGAAGTTTGACCATTTGAAGCAAAACAGGCTTGTTATCGTTTTCGTTAGGACGATTGGCTTTTAGCTTTGAATCCTCCATGATCTTCTTTCGAAGTTCGCGGTTAGTGAGTGAATCAAGAACTGGGTTACCGGTGAAGTTCACCATTCCAATGAGCCACTTATCATCGTGTCCACGATCTTTTGCAGCAGCTTTAGCTGCAGCTATCTGATTCTCGCTAAGTCCATCTAGCTCTTCAGCTGAATCAACAAGAACTGCTAAGTCATTGGTATCAGCCAAAACATTCTTTGAGAATTGAGTTTGAAGAGAAGAAAGCTCTTCATTGAGCTCCTTCAGGCGCACACGTTGAGCCTCAGTGAGGTGGGCACCTTTGTGAATCAAATCCTTGTAGTAGCGTTCAAGTAACCAAGCATCTTCGCTGTTGAGACCAAGAGATTCGCGGGCATCGTAGAGATCTTTGATGCGCTTAAAAAGCACAGGATTCAAACTAATTGCGTCTTGATGCGCTGCTAATTTCGGTGCAATTTCTTCTTCTATGGCATCTAGTGCATCATTGGTATCACTTGAAGATTTGTTATAGAAAACGCGCATCATTCGGCCCAAGTATTGCCCGCTCTTTTCTAGAGCAACAATTGTGTTTTCAAATGTGGCAGCACCTGGTGTATCAAGAATCGCCTGGACTTCAGCTAGATGCTCTGTGCATCCCTCATAGAAGGCAGGTAGATAGTGCTCCTCTTTGATTACAGCAAATGGAGGCAGCTCATATTCAAGGGTGCTTCGTTGGGCAAATGGATTCGCGTTTGTCATAACGCGAACTGTACTAATTAGTGAGGGCGGCGTCGACGCTGACTTGAGTTTGGACGAGGGCGCTTTCCACCACTTCGTACAGACTTTTCAACGATTGGCACGATGTAAGGAATACCAGTTGGTTCCTGTGCGCCCGTAATCTTCATTAATTCAGTGCTCAGTGGTGTAACTCCAACAAACTTAGGGGTTACGCCGGCACGCTGTGTAAGCCCACCGATTGATTTCTGCTGGCGAGTTGTCGCAAGAGTTACAACAGTTCCGGCCTCACCAGCACGTGCTGTACGACCAGCGCGGTGCAAATAGTCCTTGTGATCTGTTGGAGCATCAACATGGACAACAAGTGAAATTCCATCAACGTGGATACCACGTGCTGCAACATCTGTTGCAACTAGTGCCGCGTTTGCTGTCTCCTTGAACAAAGCCAAAGTGCGTGTGCGAACTGCTTGTGACTTTCCACCGTGCAGTGCACCAACTGGCACGCCTGCGTGAGCAAGCTTGTCAGCTAAGCGATCTGCGCCGCGTTGAGTCTTAACGAACAAAATAGTTTTTCCGTTACGTGCTGCAACCTGATTTGTGATGTCATCTTTATCAGTTGGGTTCATAACCAATACGTAGTGCTCCATTGTTGAAACTGATGCACGGTCGTTTTGTAGTGAGTGAGTCTTTGGGTTCTTTAAGTACTGGCGAACCAATGAATCAACACCACGGTCAAGAGTTGCAGAGAATAGAAGACGCTGACCATCAAGCTTTGCCTGATCAAGAATTTCCTTAACAACAGGCAAGAAGCCCATGTCTGCCATCTGATCTGCTTCATCAAGAACAGTAATTTGTAGTTGATCTAGTTGAACTTCACCCTTGTTAAGAAGATCGATCAAACGACCAGGTGTTGCAACCAAGATTGCTGTTCCGCGACGCATTGCAGTGATCTGCTTTGAGTATGACATTCCACCAGCAACAACAACTGATTCGTGACCAATTGAACGAGCAAGTGGCATCAATACTTCATCGATCTGCTGCGCAAGTTCTCTAGTTGGAGTCAGCACAAGTGCCAATGGCTTGTGAGGCTTTGCAACCTTGCCATTTAAGTTGTTAAGAAGTGCCAAACCAAATGCAAGAGTCTTTCCTGAACCAGTTTGTCCGCGACCTAAAATATCGTGGCCGGCCAATGCATCTGGAAGTGTTGCAATCTGAATTGGGAATGGGTGCAAAATTCCTTGCTTGCTCAGTGCGTTAACAAGTGGAGCAGCAATTCCAAGATCAGCAAATGTTGTTGTGATCTCAGTTAAGGGAGTTGCATCAACAAGATTTGCATCTGCAAGGTTTGCTGAAATGTAGTTGTCATCTGCACCGAAATCGACCGCTGCATTTGAGTGAGACTTTGCATGCTTTTTGAAGTCATCACGAGCATAAGCAGGTGAATCATTGCGGCGATCGCGTACGGGACGCTCTGCGCGGAAGTTTGCTGCACGTGTATCTGGTGCAACGCTGCTCTTCTTTGGACGTGTTGGATCAAACTTTTCGCGCTTGTGTGGTTCAAAGTTTGGGCGACCATCATCTGTGCGAGCAATGCGTGCCTTAACTGCGTCGCGACGATTTGTTGGACGTGAATCTGAGTCCTTCTTAAATGCTGGACGTGAATCTTCGCGCTTAAATGCTGGACGTTCTGGACGCTCTGCCTTCTTATATGTCTTCTTAAACTCTGGACGAGATGTTGGACGCTCTGATCGCTGTGATGAGCTTGGGCGTTCTGTTCGCTCTGCACGTGGTGCTGATTCGCGAACTTCGCGCTCTTTAACAAACTTCTTTGCACGTGAATCTGGACGCTGTGATCGTTCGATACGTGCTGTTCGCTCTGCTGGTTCTTCAGTTGGACGTGGCTTTGATGCTGTTTGTTCTTGGTAACGCTTTGCGCGCAACTTTGAACGATCAACTAAGCGAGCTTCCTTCTTTGAAACTGCAGTTGTATCAACATCTGAATAACGACGAGTTGATGCAGGCTTTCCTGCTGAAGGCTTAGCTGCTGCACCTTTACGTGCTGCTTTTTGAGCAGTTGTGTGACGAGCCTTAGGAGCAGCTTCAGTGAAGGTTTCAACCTTCTTTGTGCGCTTAGGCTTTCCTGCTGATGCTGCGCGACGAGCTTTTCCGGGCGCGCTAATACGTGGTTGTAGAGACATAGAAATGCATACCAATCGAGACGACAAGCGCGTCTCGGGTATAGCTCGCACGTTTGGCGGCTAAGGCGAAGATAAGACTCGCATGTAGTGCTGCATGTTGCAGCACTTGGGGGAAGTGCATTGATGCGGTCGCATCAACTGGGTTAATTCTACCGTGGATTATTGGATCGAAAAACCAACAGGAAGTTCTAATCGATTCGCCGATAAAAGGGCGGAATTGGTCAGAATTTCATGGGTGGAACCATCTGCAACGATGATGCCACCCTTCAAAATTACTGATCTGGCACATAGCTCATATGCATAGGGAAGATCGTGGGTAACCATCACCATTGTTATGTCTAATGAGCGCAAAATGTCAGCTAATTCGCGGCGGCTCGCAGGATCAAGATTTGATGATGGTTCATCCAGAACAAGAATTTCAGGCTTCATTGCAAGCACGGTTGCAACCGCCACGCGACGACGTTGTCCAAATGAAAGGTGATGTGGTGGACGGTCTTTGAACTCAAGCATTCCAACTAGATCAAGAGCCTCAGTGACAACCTTATCTAGCTCATCACCTCGAATTCCCATGTTGTAGGGACCAAATGCAACATCTTCACCAACAGTTGGCATAAACAGTTGATCATCAGGATCTTGGAAAACAATTCCGACCTTAGAGCGGATCTCTTTAATTGATTCTTTGTTTTTAGAATCAACTAATTGTCCAGCAACATGAATTGATCCATGGGATGTTGGATGGATTCCATTCATATGCATAACTAGAGTTGTTTTGCCCGCACCGTTTGGTCCGAGAAGTGCAACACGTTCTCCTTTTTGCACAGATAGGTTAACGCCATACAACGCTTGATTGCCATCGGGATATGCAAATGCAAGCTCTTTGATTTCTAGACTTGGCGTAGTCATTACATTTTTCCAATCACTAGTTGTGTAATAAAGATTAGCGCTGCAATCAATGGATACATCATGGCTTTAATCCAAACGGTTGATTGAACATGTGGTGGTTCTTCATGTGGCAACACACCTTCATATCCTCTAGAGAGCATGGAAAGATGAACCCTCTCTCCTCTTTCATATGAACGAATGAAGAGTGCACCAGCTGCGGTTGCTAAAACTTTCCAGTGCTTGATTCCAGTTGCTTCAAAACCTCGCGACTCACGTGCAACTTTCATTCTTTCCATTTCGTCATTAACAACATTGACATAACGCAACATAAAGGAAGCTATCTGCACCATTAAAGCTGGAAGCTTTAACCGCTCAAGCCCTCGGAGAATTTCACGTGCAGTAGTTGATGTGGACAAAATAATTGCCGTCATTACGCCCAAGGTTCCTTTAACAACAATTCCAGAACCTGCAATTAAACCCTCACGGTATAGATCGAATGGGCCGACCTGGACCTTTTCGCCCGAGCCAAAAAACGGCATCAGAATTGCGAAGAATACAAATGGAATTTCGATCAATGAGCGCTTTAAAAGCACCAGAAATGGGATCTTTGCAATTGATACGACGGTTAACAACCAGAGGAAGTAGGCAACGAAGGCGGCCCATTGCGTAACAGGGGTAGAGACAACAATCAAGATA
>JBILAD010000136.1:0-2713 GCA_044354355.1 Candidatus Planktophila sp.
CGCACTGGATTAGTTGAACCAGGTATCCGAAACGCAAGTGGCTCCGGAACTCAACGCCTGTATGGCTTTCGCGACATCTTGGTTTTAAAGATCGTTAAGAGATTGCTCGATGCAGGTGTTTCTCTACAAAATATTCGAACAGCTGTTGATCATTTACGCAGCAGGGGAGTAACAGATTTAGAGAGAATTACTTTGATGAGTGATGGGGCATCTATTTATGAGTGCTCTAGCCCAGATGAAATTATTGACCTTTTGCAAGGTGGCCAAGGTGTCTTTGGAATCGCAGTCGGCAAGGTCTGGCACGAGGTCGAAGGCTCACTATCTGTACTTCAGGGTGAAATTAATGGCCAACTGGTGGGTGGCCAAGATAACGATGAACTCTCGCTACGTAGAAAGAGCAAAGGCGCTTAATTCACCTTATTCTTCACTCCTGCACTCGCACTTCTAGGCGAGAGGCTATGAACAGGATGAGGGATTGCAATGAGTCGTTCTTTTGAGGACCGCCATATTGGGCCTACCTCGGCTGATGAAACAATAATGTTGCAAGCGTTGGGCTATTCCGATTTAGAGTCATTCATCAAAGATGTGGTTCCAGCAAACATCGCAATCAAAGGTGTTATTGAAGGCGCTTTAGATTCAGGAAAAAGTGAAGTTGAAGTGATTGCTGAGTTACGCGCAATTGCATCTGAGAACAAAGTTTTTAATTCTCTCATCGGAACTGGTTATTTCGGAACCATCGTTCCACCTGTTATCAAAAGAAATGTTTTAGAAAATCCCGCTTGGTACACCGCATATACGCCGTATCAACCGGAGATTTCACAAGGTCGTTTAGAAGCCCTTTTCGCCTTTCAAACAATGGTGTGTGAGTTAACTGCATTGAATATCTCTAACGCATCGATGTTAGATGAGAGTACTGCTGCGGCTGAAGCAATGACCCTTGCCCGACGCGTCTCAAAGTTAAGTGATGATGCTGTGTTTCTTATTGAAGAGCACGTTCATCCACAGACCAAGGCAGTTGTGTTAACAAGAGCTAAGCCACTGGGAATCAAAGTTGTTGAAATTGATTCTGGCCATGTTGTAAGAGATGGTTATGACGGAGAGTTTTTCGGAGCGCTTTTGCAGTACCCGGACACAACTGGAACGGTTATCGATTATTCAACTTTTGCAGAGTACGCACACTCACGTGATGCACTGGTAATTGCTGCTACAGATCTTTTGGCGCTGACATTGTTAACACCACCAGGGGAGTGGGGCGCCGATATTGCGATAGGAACATCGCAACGCTTTGGCGTGCCAATGGGATTTGGTGGACCGCACGCAGGCTTCTTAGCTGTTCGTAGTGGGCTGGAACGATCTATGCCTGGTCGACTTGTTGGTCAGAGTATTGATTCCAGCGGCAAACCTGCCTTTCGTTTAGCGCTACAAACTCGCGAGCAACATATTCGCCGTGACAAGGCGACATCTAATATTTGTACTGCTCAAGCTTTATTGGCGAACATGAGTACCTTCTATGCAATGTGGCATGGTCCTTCGGGACTAAAAGAAATTGCATTACGTGTCAACGGATTTGCAGCACGCTTGCAGGCTGCAACTAATAATCACGAAGACGTTGTGTTTGATACGGTTCACATCGTTGTCGACAACGCAGATGCAATTCACGCAAAGGCTGTCGCAAGAGGTATTAACTTTAGAAAAGTGAGCAAGACAGAACTTCGGGTTTCTTTTGATGAGGAAACCACAGAAGAGCTTTTTGCTGAAGTGCTATCGATTTTAGAGGTTAAGGATGTAGCGGGGGAATCGATCCCAGAAAAACACTTGCGCACAAGTAAGTACTTAACTCACCCGGTCTTTAACACCAATCACAGCGAAACCGCGATGATGCGCTACCTTCGTAATTTGGCGGATAAAGATTTAGCACTTGATCGCACAATGATTCCACTGGGCTCATGCACGATGAAACTTAATTCGGCCACGGAAATGGAAGCGGTTACTTGGCCAGAGTTTGCTTCCCTTCATCCATTTGCACCCGCTGATCAAAGTGCAGGCTTGCGAAAATTAATCACACAGTTATCAGATTGGCTCGTGGCGATTACGGGGTATGACGCTGTCTCGCTACAACCAAATGCGGGTAGCCAGGGGGAGTTTGCAGGACTACTTGCGATTCGCAATTACCACGATTCACGCGGAGACCAGAGTAGAAATATTTGTTTGATTCCTTCTAGTGCTCACGGCACAAACGCAGCATCTGCGGTTATGGCTGGTATGAAAGTTGTTGTGATCGACTGTGATGAGCATGGAAATGTTTCAGTAGCTGACATTAAGGCAAAGATTGCCGAGCATGGCTCCGCACTTGCTGCATTAATGATTACTTATCCATCAACACATGGTGTTTTCGAAACTGCTGTTTCTGAAATATGTGCACTCATTCATGACGCTGGCGGTCAGGTATATGTTGATGGTGCGAACCTGAACGCCTTAGTTGGTGTTGCTCAACCTGGAAAGTTCGGCGCAGATGTTTCTCACCTTAATCTTCACAAGACCTTTGCAATTCCTCATGGTGGAGGAGGCCCGGGTGTTGGTCCGGTTATTGCCCGTGCTCACCTTGCTCCGTTCTTGCCTAACCATCCGATGGATTCATCAGCGGGTCCAGTAACTGGTCCTGGCCCTATTTCAGGGGCACCATTTGGATCTGCAAGTATTTTGCCTATTTCGT
>JBILAD010000137.1:0-2638 GCA_044354355.1 Candidatus Planktophila sp.
GGACTTTTCGCCAATCTTGGCTGTAATACCCTTGCCAGTCTCTGCAAACTTTAAACCGCGCAGAGCATCAACTGGATCAGTGAACTTCAAACCTAAAGATCCAGCAACCTCACGTGCGATACCGCGGATACTGAGGGCATAGCCACGATCAGGATTAACAGCAACATCAAAAATCACATCATTGATCTGTAACGCCTGGTTTGCATCAGCACCGATACTTACTTCGCTTTCAGCAAAAACCATAATCCCGGCGTGATCATCACTGATTCCAAGTTCACGACCTGAACAAATCATTCCATTAGAGGTCTTGCCGTAGGTTTCGCGTGCGCCAATTTTAAAGTTGCCTGGCAGGACAGCACCTGGAAGGGCAGCCACTATCAAATCCCCCACTGCAAAGTTTGTTGCTCCACAAATCACGTATCGAGTCTGACCTTCGCCGCAATCCAAACCAACGTAGCGAATAGGCTTTTTAAACTCGGTGATTTCCTCTATCGACAAAACCTTTGCAAACTTAAGTGGGCCTATTAAATCAGCTCCCTGTTTGATGATTTCTTCAACCTCAAAACCAACACGAATCAAGCCATCTGAAATTTGTTCTGGCGTTACAGATGCCGGAATATCAACAAACTCTTTTATCCAAGATAATGGGGCGCGCATTACAAGCCAACTCCAAACTGACGAGTAAAACGGAGATCGCCTTCAACAATATCGTGCATGTCGGTTATGCCATGTCTAACCATCAGTGTGCGCTCAAGACCCATGCCGAATGCAAAGCCGCTATAAACATCTGTGTCGATGCCACATGTTGCAAGAACCTTTGGATTGACCATTCCGCAACCGCCCCATTCGATCCAGCGGTTATTAAAGAAAATGTCTACCTCTGCACTTGGCTCCGTAAAGGGAAAGAATGAAGGACGCAAACGCGTTGTTACATCTGGCCCAAACATATGCCGAGCAAAGTTATCTAGCGTGCCTTTGAGGTGGGCCATTGTGATGCCCTTATCAATTACTAAACCTTCAACCTGATGAAACACAGGACTATGGGTTGCATCCAGCTCATCTGCTCTAAATGTTCGTCCAGGACACACCACATAAATTGGTGGCTCTTGCGTAAGCATTGTTCGAATTTGAACTGGTGATGTGTGGGGTCGTAGCACCATTCCAGATTCAACTGGCTCAATGAAGAAAGTGTCCTGCATTGTGCGAGCTGGGTGATCTGCCGGAATGTTGAGAGCATCAAAGTTGAGCCAACCAGATTCAAGTTCTGGACCTTCTTCAACAGCAAACCCTTGTTCAATAAAGAAATCAGAGACTTCATTTTTAATAATTGTTATTGGATGTAACCCGCCACGATGTGAACGATTCACAGGCAAGGTGATGTCGACTACCTCTTCAAGCAATACTTTGCGATCACGTTCTGCTTCAAGAACCGCTGTTGCTTCAGCTAATGCTTGTGCAATCTCAGCCTTTGCATCTCCTATAACTTTGCCGAAGCTGGCCTTATCGTCAGGTGAGAGAGCCCCTAGTCCGCGAGATGCCAAGGCGATTGGAGATTTATCGCCAGCATGGGCAAGGCGAGCTATCTTTAGAGAATCTAGATCCGTTGCCGAGGTGAAAGCTTTCCGGGCATCTGTAACCCAGGTTGCAATCTCCTCAACGCGCATGGGGCTAACTCTATCTTGTAGCGCTTTGTTACGGCCGCATATTTGATAGGTGATACATAACAATCGACGCCGCCGCCGAAAGATTCAGGCTTTCGGCATTGCCCGGCATCGGAATACTTACGACATCTATTGAATCCACATTCTGTCCCGTTGATAAGCCCCGAGCTTCATTTCCAAATACCGCCAGGGTGTCCCCCGACATTTGGTACTGGCTTAAATTCATTGATCCTGTCGCGCCAAGGGAAAAGGCGTTGATTCCCATTGCTAAAACTTCACCAAGTGCGACAGATTCAAAGACCGGAATGTGCCATAGGGATCCTGCGGTGCTGCGCACAACCTTTGGTGAATACATATCAACACTTCCTGGCGACGTGATAACCGCATCCATTGCAAAAGCGTCTGCAGAACGCAGAATTGTTCCTGCATTACCTGGGTCTTGCACCTCTGAAAGATAAATAAATCTACGTGAGCTATTAAGTTGGATCGAATCCAAAGTTACCTGCGGGATTGTGCACACAGCCAGGATGCCCTGCGGTGTGATGGTTTCAGACATTTCCTTCATCACTTCATCGCTAACATCAACAACATTAAATGCCGATAGGTCCGCAATCTCTTTAATCTTAGCCAAACCATTAGCCGTTACATACAGAGTCTCAATTTTCGGACCGCTGTGTGATGTGAGTGCTTCACGAGCACATTGCAATCCTTCTGCAACAAACTGGCCTGCTGCTTTTCTCTCTTTTACTCCCCTGGAACCAATAAGAGCCTTAACCCGCGCAACATGTGGCGAGTTAAGGCTCTCAATCATTATTGGAACTTAGAGTGCTGTAAGGCTCTTGCGAGCTACATCAACAAGTGTCTTGAATGTTGCAGGATCATTTGTTGCAAGCTCTGAAAGAACGCGACGATCAACCTCAACACCTGAAGCCTTTAGGCCCTGGATGAAACGGTTGTATGTAAGACCATGTTCGCGG
>JBILAD010000138.1:0-2592 GCA_044354355.1 Candidatus Planktophila sp.
AGACGTATGCGGTATCAATCGACGGAAACGCCGTCACGGTAGAGATTTAGTAACGAGAGAAGAGAGAAAAAATGAGCACACTAGAAATCCGCGGCCTGCAGGTATCGGTAGATACTGACAATGGCACAGTCGAAATCCTTAAGGGTGTCGACCTAACAATCAAGTCAGGTGAAACTCACGCCATCATGGGCCCAAATGGTTCAGGTAAATCAACTCTTGCTTACTCAATCGCAGGACACCCTAAGTACACAATCACAGGTGGTTCTGTAACTCTAGATGGCGCAGATGTTCTTGACATGACTGTTGATGAGCGAGCAAAGGCTGGCTTGTTCTTAGCGATGCAGTATCCAGTAGAAGTTCCAGGAGTTTCAGTCTCAAACTTCTTGCGAACTGCAGCAACTGCCCTTCGTGGAGAAGCTCCAAAGCTTCGCACATGGGTTGGCGAAGTTAAGGGTGCAATGGAAGCCCTCAACATGGATCCATCATTTGCTGCTCGTAACGTCAATGAAGGTTTTTCTGGTGGCGAAAAGAAGCGTCACGAAATTATGCAGCTAGAACTTTTGAAGCCAAAGATGGCAATTCTTGATGAAACAGATTCTGGTCTAGATGTTGATGCACTGCGCATTGTTTCTGAGGGCGTTAATCGCGCAAAGGCAGCTAACAACTTAGGTGTTCTTTTGATTACGCACTACACACGCATTTTGCAGTACATCAAGCCAGATTTCGTTCATGTGTTTGCTAATGGCCGCATTGTTGAACAAGGTGGACCAGAGCTAGCTGACAAGCTAGAAACAAATGGCTATGCAGATTATGTGAGCAAATAAGAAAGTTATGGCATTTAACGTTGCGAATGTACGTAAAGATTTTCCAATCTTTGAACGTACTATTCGCGACGGTAAAAAGTTGGTCTATCTAGATAGCGGCGCCACAAGCCAGAAGCCACTCTCAGTTATTCAAGCAGAGAGTGATTTCTACAAGTTTCACAATGCCGCAGTTCACCGCGGTGCACATCAATTAGCTGAAGAGGCTACTGATGCATATGAAGGCGCACGTCTAAAGGTTGCTCAATTTATTGGTGCTCGTGAAGAGCAGATTGTCTTTACTAAGGGTGCAACTGAATCACTCAATCTTGTTGCTTATGCAATGGGAAATGCAGAACCAGGCACCCCCTTCGCCCTTACTTCGAAGGACAAAATCGTTGTAACCGAGATGGAACATCACGCTAATTTGATTCCTTGGCAGCAATTAGCTGGGCGTACGGGTGCGCAGCTTTCCTGGTTTGAAGTCACTCCAGATGGACGTTTGGATCTTTCAAGTATCAACTCTGTTATTACAGAGAACACAAAAGTCGTTGCATTGACCCATCAATCAAATGTTTTAGGAACAATTAATCCCCTGAAGGCTATTGTCGCTCGAGCACATGAAGTTGGTGCTGTAGTTGTTCTAGATGCATGCCAATCAGCTCCACATATGCCTATTGATGTGAGAGAGCTTGATGTTGATTTCTTAGTTTTTTCTGGTCACAAGGCATTAGGTCCAACAGGTGTTGGAGTGCTGTGGAGTTCTGTGCTTGATGATTTGCCTCCATTTCTCTATGGCGGTTCAATGATTGAAACCGTAACGATGACAACGGCTACTTGGGCTCCTGCTCCTCGCAAATTCGAAGCAGGAGTGCCTAACATGGCACAAGCAGTTGGTCTTGGCGCAGCCCTTGATTACTTAACTAACATTGGAATGACCAATGTTCATGACCATGAAGTGTCACTGACTCAGTATTTGATTGAAAAACTACAACAAGTGCCGGAACTAAAAATAGTTGGGCCAACAAATATTGATGCTCGTGGCGGAACGGTCTCATTTACTGTGGGAGAAATTCACCCACATGATCTAGGTCAATATGTTGATAGTCAGGGTGTGGCAGTTCGCACGGGGCATCACTGTGCTTGGCCATTGACGAGAAAACTTGGGGTTCCTGCGACTACTCGCGCATCCCTATATCTCTATAACGATGAGTCTGATTGTGATGCGTTATTTGATGCAATCCTTGGCGCACAGAAATATTTTGCATAATGGAATTAGATAGCCTCTATCAAGAAGTAATTCTTGATCACTATAAGCACCCAATGAACAAGGGATTGTCAGCCACATATGGGGCTCAGGTTCATCATGTGAATCCAAGTTGTGGCGATGAAGTTACTTTGAATGTGAGTGCAGAAAAGGGCATCATCACTAGCATTACTTGGGACGGCGTGGGTTGTTCCATTTCGCAAGCCAGTGTTTCCATAGCAAGTGATTTGCTTGTAAATAAAAGCTTTGCCGAAGCCGATGCCATTCTTAACGAGTTTACTGAACTCATGCATAGCAAAGGAACCCAGCAGGGCAATCCTGAGGTGCTAGATGATGCTGTGGCTTTTGCAGGGGTATCCAAGTTTCCTGCTCGCATCAAATGCGCGCTTTTGGGGTGGATGGCGATTAAGGATGCAGCGGTTAGAATTAATACAACAACAAAGGGAGAGTAACCATGGCAACGAGTGTTGATGATGTAACTGAGGCAATGAAGGATGTTGTTGATCCTGAACTCGGTATCAATGT
>JBILAD010000041.1:0-9114 GCA_044354355.1 Candidatus Planktophila sp.
CAGGGACCTCTTGAAAAATTAGTCAGCTCCCTTACAAGAAATCGATAGGAGTATCAAAAATGGCATGGATTGCAGTCATCACAGCAGGGCTACTTGAAGTGGGCTTTGCGACGATGCTTAAACTCTCTAACAACTTCACGAAAATATGGCCGAGCATTGGATTCTTAGTTTTCGCATCAGGAAGTTTCTCGCTGCTGGCTTGGTCACTCAAGGTTCTACCTATTGGAACCGCTTATGCGGTTTGGACTGGAATAGGAGCAGCAGGAACGGCAATCTTGGGAATGGTGTTATTCAAGGACCCTGTCTCTATAGGTCGCATCACGGCAATCGCTTTTATTATTGCGGGAGTTATTCTCTTGAACTTCTCAAGCTCTAACCACTAACAAATTGGATTTGTTTTAGTTTGTAGTTGTTTGAGGGAAAAAGTGGAGGCTAGTGACTAGTTTCAAGCGTAAATGGAATGTGTCCGGCTTATAGGGCGACTCTTCTTCAAATACTCCACTCCTGCCTATAATTATATCTGTGAGCAATCAGATAATTGCTGAATCCATGTTAACCAGTTTTAACAAAGCATCACTTGAGTTACCAAACGAAGTAACACTATGAGTGCGACAAATAATTTTTCTGAGCAATTATTTCATGGCTCTATTTATCCCTTCCAAAAAGGCGACATAATAAAGCCAGGTCGAACAGGGTTATCTTGGGCTTCATCAAATCTGAGTCATGCCACCGAGTATGCAAGGATGGGTAATCGCAGAGCGCTATCAAATGACTCGGATTACAAAGTAGAAGACCAACCAGTTTTATTTGGAACCGTCTACAACGTTGAGCCCATTAAAAATGACTTAGTGTCTAAAGGGAAAATTCATGCTTCTCCTTCGGGCTTTCGTGTAACGGGGATCGAGAAACTTACCGAAATGAGGGATGCTCAGGAAGCTCTCCAAAGCCGACTCCTACGTCCACTCCTACGCCGACTCCTACGCCGACTCCTACGCCAAGACATACCAGCACCAACTCAAAGTGAAACATCTGGCACTATCAAGAAGATGGTTTTCAATAACAATATCGAATAACGATTTTGAGGTTTCCCACACCGATTGAAATGGTTTCAGTGGTGGGCAGTTGAACTTGGAAAGCACTTGGTTTACGGCACTTTTAGTTAATTACGAAGGAATCCGGCTTATAGGGCGACCCTGCATTTATCCTTTTGTAATGAAGCCAACATTGAATAAGGGTTTGCGGACTGGACTAGGGGCACCAGGCATAATCGGAGCCACAGTTCTAGGCTTCATTTGCCTCTTCCAGCCAATATTTGGAAACTCCACGAGTCTTCTTTGGGCGAAGATTTTGCTGATACTTGCGGCACTTGTGTATGTGGTCTTCTCCATTGTCTGGGATAAGAAATTTATCTCTCTAACTACTCTCCAATTGTTGATTGCTTTCGTTTTGTTGGGAGCAACTCTGCAAACTGGAAGCGCCTTTTTCGTTTTCTTCGGACTAATTTGCCATGCGATTTGGGATTTGTGGCACTTAACTACGGAGAAGAGATACGTTCCCTGGTGGTATGCAGGTGCATGCGTGTATGTAGACTTGGCTGCTGCTGCCCTAATTTTCATCAAATTCAGATGATATGTAGGGTAATGCTCATTCAGTACTTTGATTTAGTTTGCAGTTGTTTGAGGGCAAAAGTGAGGGCAAGTGCTTAGTTTCAAGCGTAAATGGAATGTGTCCGGCTTATAGGGCGACTCTTCTTTATTTTTAAAGTTACTGCGAGTAACTGGGAATTCATGTAATACTTACTCCACGACGGTTTGGTAGTAATCGGGACTTGGTCAATTGCCAAGTCCCTTTTGCTTTCGTCTTTCAATTCTTATCCACAGATTTGAATGTTAACGAGTTTCAACTATGGGCAAAACCGTAACTTCGCCTTCGTGTTGGGGGCGTGTT
This sequence comes from Candidatus Planktophila sp., assembly GCA_044354355.1. GTDB lineage: Bacteria > Actinomycetota > Actinomycetes > Nanopelagicales > Nanopelagicaceae > Planktophila. Next base: position 1,948 of record JBILAD010000041.1, read on the forward strand.
GTAATTGGCAGCCTGTTGGTTTACCAAATCGTCGGATCGGGTTTAAACCCCGTCGCCTCCACCACAGTCTTAACTGTTTCAGCTCGATCTATTGGTAATGGTCAATAGAGCTGCATCAGCTTTGCATGGGAGGGCCTCGAGAGATCGGGGCCTTTTCCAATTTACCGCGACACAGGCAACTCTTCTCTATTTCTAGAGTTTTAATTCAGCAACGATCTCTTCACCCATTTTTTCCCCTGTTTCGACGAATCCAATCTTTTTGTAGAAATCTCCGGCATTACCTTCTGTTGGTGCCCAACAAACTAGAACTCGAGCGTAACCTAACTCTCGATATCGGTTTAGAACAGATTCAACTGCAAATTTTCCAATCCCAAGGCCTTGGTGTGACTTATCAACTAGCAATCTCCATAACCAAGGATCTTTTTGTTGCTCGGTTGGATCGGCACACATGATGAATGCAGCAGGCTCTGAGTTTCGTAGAACGCCTCGAATCCAAGGAAGTGGCGCACCGTTCTCATAATCAGCAGGTGGGAAAAGCGCATCTGAATAACTCTGTGCAACGGATGCAACTAGTCCGCGTTGATCCTCACGCACATCAAGGTTTAGGAATTCGCGAGCTCGGACGTTGAGTTCAATCAGCTCAAATTCATCTTTATGTGAAGGCACTGGCTAAGCATGCCAATTGCTAAGGCCCAAATCAATCAAATATCGCTAATAGGGTGAGTCTTATTTCAATTTTGAATTGCAACAATGCTAAAAATTCATAGACATGGGCTTATTGGGCTAGTTATGCTCACCTTCAGAGATAAATCGACGAAGGGTCCACAGTGAGTAATTTTCTAGCTGAAGCAAAAGAAATTCAAAGTGATTTAGCCACTCTTCGTCGACGCCTTCATCAAGAACCAGAGATTGGTTTAGACCTACCGAAGACCCAAGCAAAGATTGTTGCTGCATTAGATGGTTTAGGACTTGAAGTAACGACTGGAAAAGCACTTAGCTCTGTCATCGCTGTGCTTCGAGGTGCAAAATCTGACAAGACAGTTTTGTTACGTGCTGACATGGATGGCCTACCTGTGACTGAACTGGCAGACCTTGCCTATAAGAGTCAGATTGATGGTGCCATGCATGCCTGTGGTCATGACTTGCACGTTGCGATGTTGATTGGTGCAGCAAAGCTGTTAGTAAAGAACAAGTCACAGCTCAACGGTGATGTGGTCTTCATGTTCCAACCAGGTGAAGAAGGCTTCGATGGCGCCGGACACATGATTAAAGAAGGCGTCTTGACCGCTAGTGGAAGAAAAGCTGATGCAACCTATGGCATTCACGTGAGCTCATCGGCTACCCCAACAGGCACATTCACCACCAAGGGTGGCACCATGATGGCCTCTAGTGATGAGCTACATGTGACTGTGATTGGTAAAGGTGGACATGGATCACAACCTCACACCGCTAAAGACCCAATACCAGTTGCAGCTGAAATGGTCAGTGCGCTGCAACTATTGATTACTCGCTCTTTTGATTCCTTTGATCCTGTAGTTATTACCGTCGGACAATTTCACGCTGGCACCAAAGCAAACATAATTCCAGATACTGCAGAGTTCCAAGCAACTATTCGAACATTTTCACCGGAGAATAGAACTCGAATTCAAGCCGAGACAGTCCGCTTGTGTAAAGCAATTGCTGAAGGGTATGGGCTAAAAGCTGAGGTAAAAATTGTTGAACAGTACCCAGTCACAGTAAACAACGATGAACATGCCCGATTCGTAGGCAAAGTTGCAGCTGATCTCTTTGGCAATGACGCATATGTTGATATGCCACATGCAATTGCCGGAGCTGAGGATTATTCCCGTGTTCTAGAAGCAGTTCCTGGTTCATACGTGTTCCTTGGCGCATCGGTTGATCAAGACTTCATGAACTCTGAGGTCAATCACTCACCTCGAGCTATGTTTGATGATTCCGTGCTCTACCGAGGAACTGCGCTGCTCAGTGAATTGGCAGTTCGCTCACTCAATGAAATGGTGTGACGTTCTGACCTGCTAGTTGATTTTAGCTTCCCGGACTCACCGTCGACATATTGAAATCTTTAATCACTAGTGGCGGAATAGCCATGTTAGACATATCGCCAGCCCATTCACGTGGCTGAGTCCATTCAGTTGTACCAGCATGTGCGATGCGAGAAAGTGCTGAAACCGGCGAATCATTCCAACGGAAGTTGTTAGTTGCACCAACAACTTCGCCGCCCTTAACGTGATAAACACCGTCACGAGTTAAGCCGGTAAGAAGTAGTGAGTTCGGATCAACCATGCGGATATACCAGAAGGTAGTTAGAAGTAGTCCGTTATCGACTTTCTTCACTAGATCTTCAAGTGTGCCGCTTGCTCCATCAACGCTCATGACAAGGTTTTCACCTAATGGTGTGAAATCTAAGTTAGTTAGCTTTGCAGATGCACGGGTTTGAATCAGAGATTGCAGAACACCGTCTTTGAGCCAGTCAACGCGCTTGATGGGTTGGCCGTTATCAAATACAGATGAGTATGGTGAACTAACCGCTGTTGCTACAAAGTTAGCTGCAGGCAGTTGCTTGAATTCAGGATCGCTAAAGAACTGTAAGGAAACATTGGAGAGTTTCTCGCCGATGCGAGTTCCGCCACCCTTTTTAGAAAATACTGATTGACCTTCATGGGCATCACGAGCTGTTGAAACCCACATCATGTAGGTGAACAGATCTGCCACAGATCCTGAAGGCAAGATGGTGTCATAGCGTCCTGCAGGAAGATCTACTTTGGTGCCTTGCCACTGTAAACGTTGGCGAATTTGTCCATCAATGTCTGCAACAGAGACATCTTTAAAGTCCCGAGTTTCAACCCCGGCCCATGTGGAGCGTGATCGATCATGAGACTTTCCAGTCATTTCGACGCGACCAACTGGTGAATCCTTACGCAAACGCAAGCCACCCTTTGATCCAACCCAGGTTGTTTCATGTGTGTGCTCGGAGTAGCCAAAGAGTTCAATTTTGTCAGCAACAGAGCGTGAAAACATGTCACCAAGTGCTGGAGCAAATGTTGAAAAGACCTCTGGGCCAGTAGGAATGTGCTCAGCAGACCAGTTACCAATGGCAACATTTGTTGCAAGAGGAGAATAGTCATCTGCTGGACCTGCAGCTTTTGCTGCAGCGATTGCTTCTTCTAGCAGTGCTGGAATATCAGCAAGTGAAACATCTGTGCGTGTAACACCACCAGATGCCATCCCGCCAGTAACGGCAACAAATGCAACAACGGTAACGCTGCGCTCTTGGATAACGCCATTAGTTGTCAGCGTGCTACCTGCCCAACGAAGATTTGCTTGCGTCTTGTCTTTTACAACAACAATGCAGTCATCACATGTGGCAGCTGATGTTATTTTTTCAATCAGATCTTGAGCAGAAATCATTTTCCAGCCTCCGCAACAGTGTTAAGAATATTTACCTTGTCAAAGATTGCCGCTGGGCAACCATGACTTACCGCTGCAACCTGACCTGGTTGAGCTTTACCGCAATTAAATGCACCACCAAGAACATAGGTCCACCGACAACCTTCATTGAGCCCCAGAAGTCAGTTGTAGTTGCTTGATAGGCAACATCTTTTAATTGACCAACAACTTTGCCGTTCTTAACACGGTGGAACTGTTGACCGGTAAATTGGAAGTTATAGCGTTGCATATCAATAGACCAAGACTTATCACCCTTGATGATGATTCCATCCTCCATTGATGCAACCATCTCGTCATAGGTTGGACCTGTTGGATTTGGTTGCAAAGAAACATTGGGCATGCGCTGAATTGGAACGTGCGCCGGAGAGTCGGCATAGGCGCAACCATTGCTTCGATCACGATTAACGCGAGCTGCAATTCGGCGATCTAATTGATAACCAACTAGAAGTCCATCTTTAATGATGTCCCAGCGCTGGGCTGCAACGCCTTCATCATCAAAGCCGACGGTGCTTAAACCGTGAGAAGTGCTGCGATCTCCAGTCACATTCATCAATTTTGAGCCGTATTGAAGGGTGTTTAACTTATCTGGCGTTGCAAAAGAGGTTCCGGCGTAGTTGGCTTCATAGCCAATTGCACGGTCCAACTCAGTTGCATGGCCAATAGATTCGTGGATAGTTAGCCACAAATTAGATGGGTGAACTAATACGTCATAGCGACCAGGTTCAACCGATGGTGCTGCAACTTTTTCAGCCAATAGAGATGGTAGTTCCGCAATTTCACCATCCCAATCCCAATGCTTATTACCCATCCACTCCCAACCAAAGCCGGCAGGTTGAGCCAATGTGCGCATTGCTTCAAAACCATGTGACCCAATTGAGATGGCCTCAATCTGAGTCTGTAAGCGAACGCGCTGCTGTGTGGTGCTGGTGCCATAAGAGTCGGCATAGTGCTTTTGTTCTTTAACAAACATAGTTTGCGCAGATGTGTGATTAACACCTTCGCTCTTGAGTAAACGATTACTCAAATCTGCCAAACGATCCTTTTTCTCAGAATCAGAGACTGTGAATGGATCAATTTCATAATCTGACACCCAGGTCTGGTTTGCATAGACCGGTTCGGTAACAAGTGAGACTAACTCGGTTGAAAGTGGCTTTGATGTTTTAGCCATAGCAACCGCTGTCATTGCAAGTTTCTTAGCAACTTCGACTGAGATCTCAGGAGATGAAGCAAAGCCCCAAGCACCGTTAACAATGACTCGCACGCCAACTCCGGCGATCGATTCATCACTTTGGGTCTCTGGACGGGCATCACGCAAGGAGAGCAATCCAGTGCGCGTGCGCTCTATTCGCACATCAACGTGTGAGGCACCGGCATCTTTGGCTGTGGCTATTGCGGCATCACTAACAGCTGTTAGTGGAAGGGCTAGAAAATCTGCATCAACGGTTTTATTCACCCCCGAACCTTAATTCAATTCCTGCCGCATGGAAAGTGCCTAAGAGCCCTTCGATTGGCCAATTTCTTTTATGCTATTCCCGTGAAGTATGTAATTTCGGTGATTGATGACCTCCAGAACCCCGGCACCGCTGCCGAGATGGTTGAAATCGATAGGTTCAATGACTCCTTGCGAGCAAATGGCCAATGGATCTTTGCTTGGGGATTTCAGCCACCTGAGACTGCAACAGTGATTGATAACCGTAACGATGCAAACTCACGCACCGGAAAACCACTGTTTGATGCACAAGAGAATTTTAGTGGATTGTGGATAATCGAGGCTGAAAGCGCCGAAGTAGCTGAAAGGTTGGCGTATTCGGCATCAAAGGCATGCAATAGAAAAGTTGAACTTCGCCCAATGCACTAAGCGTGGATACAGATTGTGCTAAAGAGTTAGCAGCAATTAAGAAAAAGATTTCTAGGATTGATCCGGCATTTACCTCTGCAATTAAAAATCTTGAACCCTGCACATTCGGATTAGTTAAACCAAAGCTTTCGCAGTATCAATCATTGATTCGTGCAGTGATTGCTCAGCAAGTAAGTACCGCAGCCGCCCAAACGATTACAGCAAGGCTTGAAACCAAGTGCGCGGGTTCCATAACTGCCGAGAAGGTCGGAGCACTTACGCCTAAGCAACTTCAATCTGTTGGTTTAACAGGTGCAAAAGTGAGAACTATTAGCGAGCTGACAGCGGCTGCTTTGTCGGGGGAGATTAATTTTAGAAAATTTGCACACATGTCTGACGAAGAGATTATTCAAGAGTTAGTACCGTTATTTGGCATTGGCCAATGGACGGTAGAGATGTTCTTGATATTTCACTTAGGTCGATTAGATGTGTGGCCTATAGGTGATTTAGCAGTACGAAGAGGCTGGGATAATTTGCACGGAAATTCAGAAGCCATTAAGCCCAAAGAACTTCAAAAATTAGGTGAACAATTTACTGGGATGAGAAGTGTTGTTGCTTGGTATTGCTGGAGAGCGTCCTAGTTACTGAGCTTGAATTGCGTCATGAACATATTGGGCTAAGCCCCGCACGCGTCCGTCGTAATACTCTTTAAATCGTAGATCTTGAAGATACATAACCGCTAGATTCTTTTGCATCTCGATCGAGCAGTCATAAAACCACTTTGTAATTGCATCTCGATGGGCAATCACAGCGGCCTGAGTCTTATCTGAATCAATAGGTAGTGAGTTGCCAAAGGCATATACAAATAACTCTGTTGCAGCTTCCTGATCTATCTTGGCTGCTTGGAAATCCTCTTTTGAATACTTAGAACTCTTGGATTGGGCTTGCTTATAGGCGTCGGTATTGCCCCAACGCTCTTGAACTTCATTGTCATATTCCTGCATTTGTCAGAATTCTACAGTGAGTGTTGATTCATTCCTAGGATTTACTCTCTAGCAGCCATTGTTTGCGTTCACGCTCGGGCAGTTTTTCGATTGCATACCTGAGCATTGTCCGTGGCATCTCGTGCGCATGTTCGCGCAAGAACTTTCGCAGCAACATCACATCGCGCTTACCTGCTTCGCGAAGCATCCATCCCACAGCCTTATGAATTAAGTCATGATCATCCTTTAGTAGTGCATTTGCAATGATGATTGTTGGCTCTAAATCCCCTGTACGAATTAATGCAAAAGTTAAGATCATCGAAACGCGACGTTGCCACAAAGATTTGGATTTGGACAACTTAATTAGCAATGGCATGGGGTCTTTAACTTCTGTTAAGTAGACACCCATCCAAGGGGCAGACACATCAACAATGTCCCAATTGTTTACTCGTTCTGCCCTGACTTGCTTCATATAGAAGTCAAATATCTTCTTACGTTCCTGTAAAGTTTTTGCTTTTACAAATTGATGGTTAAGAATTATTGCTGCACACAAGCGCGCTTCATGAAAAGGTGAATTGAACAATTTTTCTACTTCTTTCAATTCCAAATTCTGGAATTTCTTAGCAACTGATCTTGTTTGAGGGACAGTTCCGCCAAGGAATAGATCTCCCTCGCCATATTCGCCTGGGGCGGTTTTATAGAAGCGCAAGAGGTCGCTGACTCTTCCCTTTTTAGTAAAGGCTTTTAAGTCAGCTAAAGCAAGGCTGGCACTCATATGTGGAATATACAGTGCACCTTTTATTACTTTCTGACAGTGCCAGGAGTAGCCTGCAAAAAGTCGTCGAATTGGTGACATATTCAAAGGAGAAAAAATGACTG
>JBILAD010000139.1:0-2549 GCA_044354355.1 Candidatus Planktophila sp.
CTCCTAAGAATTTGCGCGCATACCTGCGCGAAGTCGAAGATCGTGTTCAACAAAATAATCCTCCAACAATGCCTGTTACGACCCTTGCAACACTGCATGCTGCAAAAGGTCTTGAATGGGAACGAGTCTTTTTAATTGGCGTTAGCGATGGCATCTTGCCTCTTGAAAACAACAGCACCACAGGTGATCAAGCATCAATTGATGAAGAACGCCGTTTGTTTTATGTGGGAATTACCCGTGCCAAATTGGATCTTCGTCTTAGCTATCGCGGGAAAGCTTCACGATTCTTGGCCGAAGCTGGTCTTGTTTAATTCAGTCAATTATTCAGGGAAATGGCAAGCAACTTGAGTCTTACCTATTTGTAATAGAGCAGGTGGCTGAGTTGCGCAGATTTCAGCGGCTTTCCAACAACGTGTTCTAAATCGGCAACCAGAGGGTGGGTTGATTGGATTTGGAACATCGCCTGTCAGTCGAATTCGCTCACGCGCACCTGTTGCATCAGGATCTGCTTCAGGAACAGCAGAGAGCAGAGCCTTTGTATATGGATGTTTTGGAGTGGCATATAAAGTATCTCGATCGGCAATTTCGACAATGTTTCCTAGATACATCACGGCCACACGTTGGGCAAAATGCCGAACAACAGCCAAATCGTGGGCAATAAATACAAAAGTGAGACCAAAATCTTTTTGAAGATCTTTCATCAAGTTAATTATTTGTGCCTGAATAGAAACATCCAGTGCGCTCACAGGCTCATCGGCCACAATTAATTTAGGCCGCAAAGCTAAAGCGCGCGCGATGCCTATGCGTTGGCGTTGCCCACCAGAAAATTCATGCGGATAGTGCTCGGTGTTTAAACCAACAATTTCAAGTATTTCTTGTACCCGCTTTTTAACTCCACCATCAGGCGTTACTTTATTAATCTTAAAGGGAGTTGAAACAATAGTTCCGACTGTATGACGGGGATTAAGGGATGCATAAGGATCCTGAAAAATCATTTGCAACTGAGTTCTAATCGGCCTCATCTGTGTATTAGAAAAATGCGAAATATCTTGACCTTCGAAAGTAACAGTTCCGGCAGTTGGTTCTAATAACCGTGTTATTAATCGACCAGTAGTTGACTTGCCGCATCCAGATTCACCAACAAGGCCAAGAGCTTCGCCAGCTGCAACTTCAAAATTAACGCCGTCGACTGCTTGAACTACGTCGCGCTTACCAATCAGTCCCTCACGGCCACCAGGAAAGTGCTTGGTTAGCCCTTGCACACTCAGAATTGGATTATTAATTGATGTCATAATTGTGGCTTAACTTGATTGGCGAATATATCTTGGCGAACCGTAGCGCTCATGTGGCAGCGCACAGAGTGATGCTTACCTTCTGAAACAGGAATTAGTTCTGGAATTATGCTTGCGCAGGCAGCCCCTACAGTGTCCACATATGTGCAACGGGGGTGGAACGCACATCCCGATGGTACGGAAATTAAACTTGGCGGTGCGCCTTGAATTGCGGTTAAAGCAAGGTTTGGATCACCAGTCAATCGTGGAATAGATGTTAAGAGACCCCACGCATATGGGTGCTGAGGTACCTGCAAAACATCTCTGACAGTGCCAAATTCAATTTGTTTACCCGCGTACATCAACAAGACATCATCGGCTGTCTCGGCGACGACGCCGAGATCGTGTGTAATCAAGATTATCGCTGTGCCAAACTCTTTTTGTAGATCTCGCAATAATTCAAGAATTTGTGCTTGAACAGTAACATCAAGAGCTGTTGTGGGTTCATCGGCGATAAGCAAGGAAGGGTTGCAAGAAAGTGCCATTGCAATCATCGCTCTTTGGCGCATTCCTCCAGAAAATTGGTGCGGATAATCATTCACTCGCTTATGTGGTTCTGGAATACCAACACGATCAAGCATTTCTATTGCTCGTGCTTCAGCCACTTTTTTCGAAACATCGTTGTGAACTAGATAAGCCTCAGCAATTTGGTGACCAACCGTGTAGTAAGGATGAAGCGCCGCCAATGCATCTTGAAAAATCATTGACATTGCCTTGCCACGTAACTTACGGACTTCAGCTTCTGATGCGGCAATAATCTCATTGCCATCTACCCAGATCTCACCTGAAACTCGCGCTTTGGAACCTTTTTGTAGACCAAGAATTGCCAGGCTAGTAACGGATTTTCCAGAACCTGACTCACCTACTATTCCTAAAGTTTTCCCTCTTTCTACTGAAAATGAAAGTGAGTCAACGGCTTGTACGATGCCATCTTCTGTTGGAAATGCAACAGAAAGATTCTTTACTTCTAGAAATGCGCTCATGTGAGTCGTACCTTTGGATCAAGAGCGGAGTACAGTAAATCGACAACGATATTTGCAGTGATGATAAAGAATGCTGCAAACAAGACCGTTCCTGTTACAACTGGTAGATCTAAATTAGTTACAGCTTCAGTTGATAGCTTTCCTAATCCTGGAATATTAAAAACATACTCAGTGATTACAGCACCACCCAGAAGCGAACCTAGATCTAGTCCAAAGACTGTGACTAGTGGAGTCA
>JBILAD010000042.1:0-8989 GCA_044354355.1 Candidatus Planktophila sp.
TGTTCCAGATTCAGGTACTGGGATAACAAGATCAGCTTCTGCTGGTGCCTCTCGTGCTAGTTGTGCGCCAATTGCAACACGTGTTTTGTGAATACCACTGCCAGCAATTGTTGTGTCAGGACGTGCGAGATAAACATACTCAAACAAACATCCCTTTGGCTCCGCTATTGCCCATCGTTGGGAGCGAACACCGTTTACATCGATTGCTATGAATTCTCCGGGCTCAACTTCACGAACAAAGGCTGCACCAACAATGTCTAATGCAGCGCTTTCAGATGCAACTACCCAACCAGTTTCAAGTTTTCCTAGTACTAGTGGGCGAACGCCATGTCGATCACGTGCTGCATACAGAGTGTGCTCATCCATAAACACTAGTGAAAATGCACCTTCAAGTTGGGGCAATACAGCGAGTGCACTTGCTTCAACATTCTTTTCATCTTGTAAAGCAATAAGGGCGGTCATAATCTCAGTATCAGTTGTTATGCCACTCATACTCGTTGCCGATGATTCAAGTTTTTGAACTAGTTCGGCCAAATCCCCTGTATTAGTCAGATTGCCGTTGTGGGCTAAAGCTAGTGTTCCGTACTTAGTTGGGCGCAATGTTGGCTGGGCATTAACCCATGTACTTGATCCTGTTGTGCTGTATCGGCAATGACCAATTGCAAGGTTGCCTTTAAGTGTTGCTAGATCACCTTCGGTAAAGACCTGTGAAACAAGACCCATGTCCTTGAAGATAAGAATTCTTTCGCCATCACTTGTGGCAATTCCGGCTGATTCTGTGCCGCGGTGTTGCAAGGCATAAAGACCGTAGAAAGATAACTTTGCGACCTCTTCACCGGGTGCCCACACTCCAAAAACGCCGCAGGCATCTTGAGGACCTTTGTCTTCACCTAAGACATTGTGATTGAGTAAACCATCAGGGCGTCTCATGCATCTGATCCTAACGGTAGATATTCAGTTAAATCAGCCCGTACACCTGAAGCGGCAATAGCTCCGCTGCTCATTGCATCAGACCAACTCAATCGTCCAGCGGCTAAGGCTAGCCATGTATCGGCATTCATTTCAATGGTGTTTGGTGGCGTTCCACGAGTATGTGTTGGGCCGTCACCACACTGAACCGCTGCATAGGGTGGAACACGAACTTCGATTGCACGGCCAGGTGCTTTTGCAGTCAAAAGCGCAAGAGTGCTCTTAACTTGCTCAAGAATTTGTTGATCGCGCATCACTATCACCCAAAAAGTCTCGGGAATGTTGAAGTGTGTGCGTGTGAAAGTTCAGATAGAGAGATGACTGCCTCATTAATAACTAATGCATCTCCGCCTGTAGTTCCTAACTTTGTTATTGGAATTGAATTCTTGACCGCCAAAGCTTCAAGCTGGGCCCTCTGTGATGGATCGATAGCAACTAGTACACGTCCAGGTGTTTCACTAATGAGGCTGACACCTGGATTATCTAATGAGATTGTCACGCCAACTTTATGACGCAAGACCATCTCAGTTAATCCTGCAGACAGCCCACCTTGACTCAAATCATGGGCTGCAGCAAAGAAGGAATTACCTTCAAGAAGTAGCTCTATAAGGCGCATTTCACGCTGTAAATCAGCGTCAGGTGATTGCCCAACGCGTTGGTTATGCAAGAAAGCCCATTCACTTCCCGCTAAGTCTTCATGTGTTTCACCAACAAGATAGAGATCTAAACCAGCTTTCGTAAAACTCATAGGAGTTCGTGCGCGAACATCTTGAATAACACCCAGCACACCGATAACTGGTGTCGGCAAGATTGCAACAGAACCGGTTTGGTTATAGAAAGAAACATTTCCACCGGTAACAGGAAGTCCCATTTCTAAACAACCATCTGCCAAACCACGAACTGATTCAGCAAACTGCCACATCACACCTGGATCCTCAGGAGAGCCAAAGTTAAGACAGTTAGTTACGGCAAGAGGCCGTGCACCAGCTGTTGCAATATTTCGTGCAGCTTCAGCTAAAGCCAACTTTGCTCCTTGATAAGGATTTAAGTATGACCAATTTGCATTGGCATCTGTTGAGATTGCAACACCTAGATGAGTTGTTTCATCAATGCGAACCATTCCTGAATCATCAGGTTGGGATTGAATTGTGTTGCCCTGAACATATTTGTCATATTGAGATGTGACCCACGATTTGTCTGCAAGGTTAGGTGCTGCCGCTAACTTTAGAACAGCAGCTTTAATTTCAGCAGCAGATGCTGGAATTGGAACATTTACCTTTTGGCTATTTACCTGATCGATGTATGCAGGTTGTGCCAATGGGCGGTTGTATACAGGTCCATCATGTGCGACTGTGCGTGGTGGCACATCAACGATTAACTCATCATTCCAGGTAATTTCAAGATGTTTTCCATCTGTTACTTCACCAATCACTGTGACTGTTACATCCCACTTCTTGCATATCTCCAAGAATCGATTGATCTTGCTTGGCTCGACGATTGCACACATACGCTCTTGTGATTCAGACATCAAGATCTCTTCAGGAGAAAGCGATGGATCACGCAATGGAACCTTGTCTAATTGCACCTTCATGCCGCCAGAACCACCTGATGCGAGCTCACTTGTGGCGCAGGATAAGCCTGCCCCGCCAAGGTCCTGGATGCCAACGACTAAATCTTCAGCGAAGATTTCAAGTGAGCATTCAATCAAAACCTTTTCCACAAATGGATCGCCAACCTGAACACTTGGACGCTTAGTTGATCCACCGGCACCAAATGTTTCTGATGCAAGTACTGAAACTCCGCCAATTCCATCGCCGCCTGTTTTTGCGCCATACAAGACAACTAAGTTGCCCGCACCTGCTGCCCTTGCCAACTTAATATCACTGTGTTTCATAACGCCAACACAAAGGGCATTGACCAGAGGATTACCGGCATATGTTTCATCAAAAGTAACTTCGCCGCCAATATTTGGAAGACCTAGACAATTTCCATATCCGCCAACACCAGCAATAATTCCGGGCAACACGCGACGAGTATCTGGTGCATCTGCCGGACCAAAGCGAAGTGGATCCATAACTGCAATTGGACGAGCACCCATTGTCAAGATGTCACGGACAATTCCGCCAACACCTGTTGCGGCTCCTTGGTAGGGCTCAATAAATGAAGGGTGATTGTGTGATTCAATTTTAAAGGTGACGGCATATCCTTGCCCAACATCAACAACACCAGCATTTTCACCAATACCAACTAACAACGCATCAGACTTTGGTGCTTTTTCACCAAACTGCTTTAGGTGAACCTTTGATGATTTGTAGGAACAGTGCTCAGACCACATGACTGAATACATTGCTAACTCTGATGATGTTGGACGACGACCAAGAATTTCCTTAATGCGCGCATACTCATCAGGCTTTAGACCAAGTTCTGCAAAAGGTTGCGAGTTGTCAGGAGATGCCTGTGCAACTGCGACTGTATCTAACGCCATTACTTCACCATTGCATTCAAGATCGATGTGAAGAAACCAAGACCTTGCGCAGATGGCCCTGTTAGTTCATTAATTGCGTGCTCCGGGTGAGGCATAAGCCCAACTACATTGCCCTTGGCGTTAGTGATTCCAGCAATCAAATTACGCGATCCATTGGGGTTTTCCCCCACATAACGTGCAATTACGCGACCCTCGCCCTCAAGCATTGCAAGGGTTTGATCATCACACTGAAATGAGCCTTCACCATTTTTAAGTGGAATAACGATGTGCTCACCTTGCTTAAATGAACTTGTCCAAGGTGTTTGATTATTAACAACTTCAATCTCTTGATCACGGCACAAGAAGTGAAGATCAGAGTTGCGAGTTAGCGCACCTGGCAACAAATGCGATTCACAGAGCACTTGAAATCCATTGCAAATGCCTAGAACTGGCATTCCCTTATTCGCTGCCTCGATAACAAGTTCCATTACTGGAGCAAAGCGTGAAATAGCACCACAGCGCAGATAGTCACCATATGAAAACCCACCAGGTAGAACTACTGCATCAACACTTTTTAGATCCGCGTCACCATGCCACAGTGAGACCGCTTCAGCTCCACCTGCTACTACTGCACGTGCAGCATCGCGATCATCCAGAGTTCCTGGAAATGTAATGACTCCAACGCGCATTACTTTTCAACTCTCACTACAAAGTTTTCGATTACTGGGTTAGAGAGCAAGACCTCTGCAGCTTTTTCTACTTCAGCAAGTTGCGCGGCAGTCGGTTCACCATCGATTTCGATTTCAAATCGTTTTCCTTGACGAACGCTCTTAGCAAAGTTAAATCCAAGTCGAGGTAACGCAGATGCGACAGCGTTTCCTTGAGGATCAAGAATCTCAGGCTTTAACATCACATCAACCACGATCTTTGCCATTTAGGTTTCTCCCTTTTAGAACTTGCTGCCGGTGATTCGGAAAAATGCTTCTTCGTAACGTTGTGCTGTCTTCTCTACGATCTCATCAGGTAGTTCAGGGGGTGGGCTATTTCTATCCCATCCACTTGTTACTAGGTAATCACGTAGAAATTGTTTGTCATAGGAAGGCTGAACTCCGCCTGGCTTCCACGTGGAAGCCTCCCAAAACCGTGAGGAATCAGGGGTTAGAGCCTCATCGCCAAGGAGAATCTGACCCTTGTCATTTCGACCGAACTCAAACTTTGTATCTGCCACGATGATTCCACGGCTGGCTGCAAACTCTGCTGCCGTTTCATATAACTTAAGTGTTAGCTCTCGAAGTTCGGCAGCATCCTCCGCACCAACAATAGACACAGCGCCATCAAAATCAATGTTCACATCGTGATCGCCAATTTCAGCTTTTGTAGCTGGGGTAAAAATACTCTCTGGCAACTTAGATCCATCAAGTAAGCCATCTGGCAAGGTGTTTCCGCAGACAGCTTTGTTACTCTCGTATTCGCTCCAACCACTACCTGTTAAGTAGCCGCGAGCAACACACTCAATATCAAACATTGTTAGTGGCTGCACGATAATTGCACGATCCTCAACTGCAGTTGGCACATCAGTAGACACAATGTGGTTGCCAATAATGTCTTCAAGTAATTCAAACCAAAACAATGAAAGCTGAGTCAGCACTGCTCCTTTGCCAGGGATTGCAGTTGGCATAACCCAGTCATACGCTGAAATGCGATCTGATGCGACAAGTAGTATTTCATTTTTATCATTTGTATAGAGATCTCTAACTTTTCCGGTGCGCAGATGTTTCCACCCAGTTATTTCAGGCGCTGGCGGTGGGCCAGCTAGGCCAAAGCCGCTCACCGAATAGAGCCGGGCTTGTACTGCGCTGCGGCAGGGTGCGCGGAAGTAATCGCATCGATGCGACTAACAACTCGAGCTACTTGTTGGCGAGCTTCGCCAGTAAATTCAATTGGATCACTGATTAATGCATCAAGTGCTGTGCGATCAAGTGGCAAACGGGCATCTGCTGCTAAATCATCAAGAAGTGTGTTCTTCTTTCCTTCGCGCATTCCAAGGGCTGCTTTAACGGCATGCTCTTTGATGACTTCATGTGCGACTTCGCGGCCAACGCCGCACTTGACAGCGGCCATAAGAATCTTCGTTGTGGCTAAAAATGGTAAATAACGCTCTAATTCAGCGCTAATCACCGCAGGAAAGGCACCAAACTCATCAAGGACTGTGAGCATTGTTTCAAGCAATCCATCGATTGCATAGAAAGCATCAGGTAATGCGACCCGGCGAACGACGCTGCATGACACATCGCCTTCATTCCATTGATCACCAGATAATTCACTAACCATTGATGCGTAACCGCGCAGTACAACTGAAAGTCCATTGACGCGCTCACATGAACGGGTATTCATCTTATGTGGCATTGCACTGCTACCAACCTGACCAGCCTTAAAGCCTTCAGTTACTAGTTCTGCCCCAGCCATCAATCTAATTGATGTTGCAAGAGAAGATGGCGATGCTGCAATCTGCACAAGTGTTGTAACAACATCATAATCAAAAGAACGGGGATAAATCTGACCTGTTGAATCTAGAACATTATTAAATCCAAGTTCCTTTGCGATCGCACCTTCTAATTTAAAGTGCGCATCCGTTGATCCAAGAAGATCGATTGAATCTTGTGCTGTGCCGACTGGACCCTTAATGCCACGCATTGCGTAGCGATCTTGTAATGCTATTAAACGCTCGTATGCAAACAATAACTCTTCAGCAGCTGATGCAAAACGTTTTCCTAAAGTTGTGATCTGTGCAGGAACGTTGTGTGAACGTCCAGCAATTGGTTGATCTGAATACTGTGCTGCACGTTCGCCCAAACGAGCAAGTAGCGTTACTACTTTGTCATGCACAATCTCTAGACCGTTTCGAATCTGTAGTGCTTCAATATTTTCAGTTAAATCACGGCTAGTCATGCCGGCATGAATCGCTTCGTGACCTGCTAGAGCATTGAACTCTTCGATGCGAGCCTTAACATCGTGTCGAGTCTGCTTCTCGCGGGCATCAATTGATGCGAGATCTACCTTTGTAATTACATTTTCGTAATCTGTAATTACATCTTTGGAAATCGCATGGCCCAGTGTTGATTGAGCGCGCATGACTGCGATCCATAATTTGCGTTCGGCAATAATCTTGGCCTCTGGCGCGAAGATTTCACGCATCGCAGCTGATGCATATCGGCTAGCAAGCAGGCTCATTGGTGAATTATCCGTCATTTAATTGCCCTTCTCTGCCACCGACGCATTAAGGGCGATGTCTGTGCGATAGAAAGAACCAGAAAGGCTGATTTGGCTAATTGCTCTATAGGCAAGGTTTCGGGCTTCAGTTAGATCCTCGCCAATTCCAGTGACAGTTAAAACTCGACCGCCTGATGCAACAACACCGTGTTCTGTGGCAGATGTACCGGCATGATAAATCTGCACATTTTCAATGGTAGAAAATCCTGTAACTGCTCCACCACTCTTAGGTGCTGATGGATACCCATCAGATGCAAGCACCACTGTTACCGCAGAATCATCCTTCCACTCTAAAGTTGTCCCCTTTAAATTTCCGATTGCTGCGTTATAGAGCAAGGTTGCAAGCGGAGTTTTAAGAAGTGGAATCAAAACTTGTGTTTCTGGATCTCCGAAACGTGCATTGAATTCAATAACTCGAGTTCCGTGATCGGTCAGTGCAAGACCTGCATATAGCAAACCAATAAATGGTGTTCCGCGTGCTGCCATTTCAGCAATCATTGGAGCAAGAACTTGTTTGTAAGTGTCTTCAATAATGTCTGATGGTGCCCACGGTAATGGAGAGTATGCACCCATACCTCCAGTGTTTGGACCTTGATCGCCATCAAAAGCACGTTTGAAATCTTGCGCTGGTTGCATCGGCACAACTGTCGTTCCATCGCTAATTCCAAAAAGAGAAACTTCTGGACCATCTAAATACTCTTCAATAACAACTCGTTCACACGCTAATGCATGATCTAAGGCTTCTTGGCGGTCATTAGTAACAACAACACCTTTGCCTGCAGCTAAACCATCATTCTTAACAACATATGGTGGGTCAAAGGCATCAAGTGCGATTTCAATTTCATGGTGATTTGTGCAGGTGAAGCTATGCGCCGTCGGAACACCAGCATCTCGCATGACCTCTTTGGCAAAGTTCTTAGAGCCTTCTAATTGCGCAGCAGCCTTAGATGGCCCAAAAACAGCAATATTGGCTGCTCTTAGGATGTCGGCAGCACCATTTACTAAAGGAAGTTCAGGCCCGATAACAACGAGGTCTGCATTTAAAGACTGCGCAAGTTCAAGAATTGCTTGATTATCTGCGATGTCTAAAGGGTGACATTGTGCAAACTGTGCGATGCCAGGATTTCCCGGTGCGACATGTAGCTCTGAACAAGCTGGATCTGCTTGCAGTCCTACTCCTAGTGCGTGTTCGCGTCCACCGCTTCCGACTAGGAGGATTTTCATTCTTAGATGAAATCCTTTACGACAATTGTTTGATCGCGACCAGGGCCAACACCGATTGCGCTCATTGGCGCACCTGAAATCTTTTCAAGGAATGCAACATAATCTTGCGCATTCTTTGGTAGATCAGAGAGCTTACGAGCTCCTGAAATATCTTCAGTCCAGCCAGCTAAGTACTCATATATTGGCTTTGCATGGTGGAAATCTGTTTGTGAAGCGGGCAGTTCCTCTACGCGCTTTCCATCAATTTCATATGCAACACATACTGGAATCTTTTCCCAACCAGTCAATACATCTAGCTTTGTTAAGAAAAAGTCTGTCAAGCCGTTGACGCGAACTGCGTACCGGGCAATAGGTGCATCAAACCAACCACATCGACGAGCACGACCGGTGGTTACACCAATCTCCCCGCCAATACGACGCAATGCTTCACCATCTTCATCAAATAATTCAGTTGGGAACGGGCCACTACCAACACGAGTTGTGTATGCCTTCAAAATACCAATGACGCGATCAATCTTTGTTGGTCCAATGCCTGAACCTGTGCAAGCACCACCTGCTGTTGGATTACTAGAGGTCACGAAAGGATATGTTCCGTGATCAACATCGAGCAATGTGCCCTGAGAACCCTCTAGAAGTACTCGCTTTCCAGCCTTTAGTGCTTCATCCAGAATCAAAACTGTATCTGCAACATATGGACGCAAAAGATCTGCATACTTTAAATACTCTTCCAGAACTTCATCAACTTCAATATTCTTACGATTGAAAACCTTGATCAAGATCTGGTTCTTATCGCGTAACGCACCTTCAAGCTTTTGGCGAAGAATTGATGGGTCAAACAAATCTTGCACACGGATACCAATTCGATTGATCTTGTCGGCATAAGCTGGACCGATTCCGCGACCAGTTGTTCCAATTTTAGATTTACCTAAGAAGCGCTCAGAGACCTTATCGATGGTGCGGTGATAAGGCGTAATCAAGTGCGCATTAGTTGAAATCAAAAGTTTGCTTGTATTAATGCCGCGCTCGTTAAGGCCACGAATTTCTTCAAGCAACACGCTTGGA
>JBILAD010000043.1:0-8919 GCA_044354355.1 Candidatus Planktophila sp.
AATTTCTCTAAGCACCCTGTCCGCTACAAGTTATGGTCCTGGGTTTCAGTTCTCAATCACAAACATCAACAGTTCGCATGGTTCTCACTAGCTGCTGTTGCATTCGCCGATATCTATGTTCGCCAAGTTGCAACTGGCGCATGGACTAACTTCTACTTCTTCTAAAGGGAAATCGACTATGACACTAGAACGCCATACATACGATGTCCTTGTAATCGGTGCCGGAGGCGCTGGATTACGCGCTGCTGTAGAAGCACGTGAATCAGGATTGCGCGTAGCAATTATTTGTAAGTCCCTATTTGGTAAGGCCCACACTGTTATGGCTGAAGGCGGAGCCGCAGCATCAATGGGAAACGTCAATGACAAAGACAGTTGGATGGTTCACTTCCGCGACACAATGCGTGGTGGCAAGTTCCTGAGTCATTTCCGCATGGCAGAGCTTCATGCAAAGGAAGCACCAGATCGTATTTGGGAGCTTGAAACGTGGGGCGCTCTCTTTGATCGCACTAAAGAAGGAAAGATTTCACAACGTAACTTTGGTGGACATGAGTACCCACGCCTTGCACACGTTGGTGATCGCACCGGCCTAGAACTTATTCGCACAATGCAGCAGAAGATTGTTCAGCTGCAGCAAAAAGATGGTCGCGAAACCGGTGATATGGAAAGCGGAATTAAAGTTTTCGCTGAGCTAACAATCACTGACATTCTTAAAGAGAACGGCAAGATTTCTGGTGCTTATGGGTACTGGCGTGAATCAGGCGAGGAAGTCTTGTTTGAAGCACCTGCTGTTGTTATTGCAACTGGCGGCGTTGGAAAAACTTTCAAGATTACCTCTAACTCATGGGAAGGTACTGGCGACGGACATGCACTTGCATTAAAGGCTGGTGCAAATCTGGTTGACATGGAGTTCTTACAGTTCCACCCAACAGGGATGGTGTGGCCACCATCTGTTCGCGGAATTTTAGTAACTGAATCTGTTCGTGGTGAAGGTGGAGTTCTAACAAATAATCTTGGTGAGCGATTTATGTTCAAGTACATTCCAGATGTATTTAAAGATAAGTACGCAGACAACGAAGCTGAAGCCGATCGTTGGTACACAGATCAAGATAACAACCGTCGTCCACCCGAGCTACTGCCTCGTGATGAAGTTGCACGCGCGATTAACACAGAAGTTAAATCAGGTCGTGGCACAGAACATGGTGGAGTTTTCCTCGATGTTTCAAAGCGTATTTCTGCAGAGATTATTAAGAAGCGTCTGCCTTCTATGTGGCATCAGTTCTACGAGCTCGCTGGCGTGGATATCACCAAGGAAGCAATGGAAGTCGGTCCAACATGTCACTACGTCATGGGCGGGGTTGAAGTAGAGCCAGATACTGCAGCAGCGGTAGGGGTTCCAGGCTTATTTGCAGCTGGCGAAGTAGCCGGTGGAATGCACGGATCAAACCGTCTTGGTGGAAACTCATTAACTGACCTTTTGGTATTTGGTCGCCGCGCAGGAATGGGCGCAGTTGAATACGTGAAGAACAATGGCGCAAATCCAGTCAGCCAAGCAGCAATTACTGCAGCAGCTACCAAGATTCAAGCACCATTTGATCGCGAAGGTGGAGAAAACTCTTACTCACTTCATGCTGAACTTCAGGAAATCACACACAACCTCGTCGGAATCATTCGCACAGGTAGTGAACTAAAGGATGCAATCACAAAGATTGCAGAGATTAGAAAGCGCAGTGCAAATGTTTCTGTAAGCGGTGGACGTAAGTTCAACCCAGGCTTCCACCTAGCTTTTGATCTAGACAATATGTTGTTAGTTGCTGAATCAACTGCAAAGTCAGCAATCAATCGTGAAGAATCTCGTGGCGGTCACACTCGTGATGACTTCCCGGTCATGAATGAAAAATGGCGTCAAATAAACAACATTTCCTCATTTGATGGCAACCAGGTAAATATTCGTGAACAGGCTTTGCCAACAATTCCTAAAGAACTTTTTGACCTCTTTGATATTCACGAGTTGGAGAAATACATGACATCGGAAGAAATTGCGAAAGGCGGTTCCAACTAATGGCGCGCAATATTAAACTTCGCATTTGGCGTGGAGATTCAACTGATGGTGGCCTTAAAGATGTAGTTGTTGAGGCTAACGAGGGTGAAGTGGTCCTAGATGTAATCCACCGTGTTCAAGCAACACAAATGGGCGACTTGGCTGTTCGTTGGAACTGCAAGGCTGGTAAGTGTGGATCTTGTTCAATGGAGATCAACGGTAAGCCACGTCTTGCCTGTATGACACAGGTTGCATCATTTGGTGAAGAAGAGACGATCACTGTCACACCACTTCGTGCATTCCCGATCATCAAAGATCTTGTGACAGATGTGTCCTTTAACTACAAAAAAGCAATGGAAATCCCTGCTTATGAGCACCCTAAGGATTTAGCTCCTGGTGAAGCTCGTATGGAACAGATCGATGTTGAGCGCTCACAAGAGTTCCGTAAGTGCATCGAATGTTTCCTTTGCCAAGATGTGTGCCATGTTGTGCGTGACCATGAAGAGAACAAAAAATCATTCGCTGGTCCGCGCTTCTTTATCCGTATCGCAGAGCTAGATATGCACCCACTTGATGTGTTGAAGAATCGCAAGAAAACTGCGCAAGAGGAGCATGGCCTTGGAATGTGTAACATCACCAAGTGCTGTACTGAAGTGTGCCCTGAGCATATCAAGATCACCGATAACGCAATTATTCCAATGAAGGAGCGCGTTGCAGATATTAAGTACGATCCAGTTCGATGGTTAGGTACAAAGATCCGCAAGCGCGAGGGCTTATAATTTCTTTATGAAGTTATTGGTCCGTTGGGCCGCATTGGCACTTTCTTTCTGGGTTGCTACTGCACTGATCCCTGGCATTGATGTTGAAGGTGGTTTCACAACATACCTGTGGGTTGCACTTCTCTTTGGTTTGTTAAACGCCACTCTGGGTTCTTTGCTAAAACTTCTAACACTTCCTGCCGTGATTTTAACTCTTGGTCTATTTCTTGTAGTTGTTAATGCCTCAATGTTGATGTTGATCGCGCGTTGGAGCGACAAACTAGAAGTGAATAACTTCTGGACTGCAATCTTTGCAGCGATCATCATTAGCGTTGTGACCAGATTAGTTTCAACTGTGGGCAAGAAAGCCCTTCCGCTCTGAAATCTCTAGTGCTGGTTTCAGTTGGCGGTGTCGCTGGAACTTTGGCGCGTTACGGAATCGGTGCGATCTTTCCTAATGATCGCCAAGGCACATTGATTGCAAATGTCGCTGGCGTCGCACTAGCGGCAGCTTTACTAGTGTTAATGGAACGTCGCGGAATCAGCCAATTACGCTTACTTTTACTCCCTGGATTTTGTGCTGGCTTTACAACCTTTTCTGCAGTTACAGCGCACTCTCTTGAACCTATTGAGGGTGGAGCGCTGTTTCTGGTAAGTAATGTATTCCTCTCACTGATCGCGGTAATCGTTGTGCTTCCGTTGGCGCGCAAATGGATACCGGTGCGTTCATGAAGATGGCCTTAATAGTTTTTGGTGCTGCTATTGGCGGGCCAATGCGATTTGTTGTTGATCAAAAAATTCGTACCTACACAACCAAGCCATATGGAATCTTTGCAGTCAATATTCTTGGATCATTTCTTCTAGGCTTAACATATGGAAGAGTCGAAGAAGGATTTGATCTCTTTGCAATTGGCTTTGCAGGTGCTTTCACAACATGGTCAACCTTTATGTTGGATATCTATCTTGCCTATGAGTTAAAGCGTCACAAAGAAGCAGCCATCAACCTTATAATGTCTCTAGGTTTTGGTTTATTAGCTGCGTGGATTGGTTTGCAGTTAGCGTAGCGAAGCCATCCAGGCTTCAACTTCATCTGGGTGATGAGGAATGTGCTCGCTTAAGTTAATGCATCCATCTTCTGTAACAACAACATCATCTTCGATGCGAATACCAATTCCACGGTATTCGGCAGGGAAAAGCTCATCATCAGGTTGAATATAGAGACCAGGCTCCACTGTTAGACACATTCCAACTTCCAAGATGCCTTCTCGATATTGCTCAGCACGTGCTTGTGCGCAATCGTGAACATCCATTCCAAGCATGTGACTAACTCCGTGCAAGGTCCAACGCTTATGCAATCCAACAGCAGGATCCATAACCTCATCAAGACTCATCTTTATGATTCCCATGTCAATTAACCCTTGTGCCAAAACCGTGTGGCTAGCCTTGTTAATGCTCAAGAACTTTTCTCCTGGTTTTACTGCAGCAATACCTGCCTTTTGTGCCTCATAGACAAGCATGTATAGAGCGCGTTGGGCTGGTGTGAATTTGCCACTAATTGGCAAAGTTCTAGTGATATCGGCGGTGTAGTAGGAATCAATTTCAACACCAGCATCTAGAAGGAGTAAGTCTCCATTTCTTACCACACCATCATTACGGTTCCAATGCAAAACACATGCATGTGAGCCAGATGCAGCAATCGTGTTATAGCCAAGATCATTTCCTTCAATACGTGCACGACCAAAGAACGCTGCTTCAACAACACGTTCTCCACGAACAGTCGCAATGGCAGCAGGCAACGCACGGATCACATCGTTAAATCCACGATGTGTTACATCAACCGCCTTTTGCATTTCATTGATTTCATATTGATCTTTGATCAAACGAGCAACCGAAACATATTCAACTAACTCAGTATCCCGTGCATGCTCATTAACTAAAGAATCAACAAATTCATCGAAACCATGTAAGGCCGCAGCTTTTTTCCCCTTCAAAAACTTTTCAAGTTCAGAGAGTTCGCGAACTTCTATTCCGTAACGCTCAGATGCTTCAGCGGTCGTAAAGCGACGACCAACCCATAACTCGCCATATTTTGCATCTGTGTAGAAGGCAGCTGTATCTCTTGTCGAACGGGGATTAATGAAAAGAATAGGTGTGTGGTCTGATCCATTTGGCTCCATGACAAATACCGCGTCAGGATTAGCTTCCACGCCTTGAACGCCTGTGTAATATGCAAAAGCTGTATGAGGACGATACGGATAATCGGTGTCGTTGCTCCGCTGTTTTGCTGTGCCACTTGGAATCACTAGACGCAATTTCGTGAATGCAGCAGACAACTTCTGTCGGCGGTCATGGCAATGTGAAATAACTTCAACTTGTTCAATTCCCGATAAAGGTGTTGGAGACCAGCCATCTTTCATGAATTCAGCAAACATCTCAGAGGGGGCAACGTCATGCCCTCTCATTGTTTTAACCAGCGGCTTGTCGGAATTTTCCATTTATCTAGCCTACAAGGCGGGAGTAGCGGGGCCAATCGATTGCGGTAAACTTCACCCGTACAAGGAGACGTCGCATAGCCCGGTCGAGTGCGCCTCACTGCTAACGAGGTAAGGTGTTAAAGCCTTCAGGAGTTCAAATCTCCTCGTCTCCGCAAGTAATACCAATCAAGGAGATCTGTTGCCTACATTTAAAGTAGCGATTGTTGGCGCAGGACCTGCAGGTTATTTCGCTGCTCAAGCTCTACAAAACCTAGCCAATGATGATCGCGTTTTTGAAATAGACATGATTGAGCGCTTGCCAACCCCATGGGGATTGGTTCGTAGCGGTGTTGCACCAGATCATCCAAAGATTAAGACAGTCTCAAAGGTCTTTGAAAAGATTGCTTCCCATGAAACCTTTAGATTATTTGCAAACGTTGAAATCGGAAGCGACATCTCTGTTGTACAACTACAAGAAAAGTATGACGCAGTAATTATTGCCACGGGCACTTCACTGGGTAAATCTCTTGGTATTCCAGGGGAGGATCTACGTGGATCTTTATCTGCTGCAGTCTTTGTGCCTTGGTATAACGCACATCCAGATTTTGTTGGAGTAGATACTCCACTAGATGCTGACACAGCCATAGTTATTGGTGCCGGCAACGTTGCAATGGATGTTGCTCGCATGTTGGCGCTTGAGCCAAGTGAATTAGATCCAACAGATACTGCAGATCATGCAATTGATTCCTTTAAAAAGAGCAATATCCGTAAGGTCTATATCAGCGCTCGTCGCGGACCAGAACACGCAGCCTTCACATCACCAGAACTACGTGATCTTCCAAAATTAGAACACACAAATGTCATTATGAATAAGGCTGATATTGAGGCGGCAATTGTTCGCGCAGGAGATGCTCCTGAAAAAGATGTGAAGAGCAATTTGGATGCTATGTTGCTCATCGCCGAAAACCCAAAGAGTGAACATGAGCGCACGATGCAATTTCTATTCCAGCACACGCCAAAAGAGATTCTTGGTACAGATCGCGTAGAAGGAGTTGTGTATTCAACACCTAACGGCGATGTGACCATTAAGTGCGGTCTTGTTATTACAGCTATTGGCTATCAAGCAGATGCAATTGATGGCATCCCCTATGAGAATGGCAAGGTTGTAAACAGCGATGGCCGAGTAAAAGAGAATTTGTATGTTGTTGGTTGGGCAAAACGCGGCCCATCAGGGGTAATTGGCACTAATAAATCAGATGCAGCAGCAGTTATTGAACTCTTAGTCTCTGATCTGAAAAGTCCAAAGAATGCTGGCGATGTTGCAGACCTGTTAACCCACCAACTAGTTGTCTCACAAGAAAGTTGGCAAAAGATTAACGAGGCAGAGGTCGCTGCCGGAGAAGCAAAGGGTAAACCTCGGGTTAAGAGTGTGGCCCGTGATGAACTTTTGAAACACGCGGGACTCTAACTCTTTACCCTCTCGCAACCATGTCGTAACCATCCAATTGTGCGGTGGGCAATCGGCTCTGATTAGATTCGATTATGAATAAAACCCTCTCATCCCGCAAAATCTTTAGTTGGGGTTCTTTAGCCCTTGCTACATCTCTACTAGTTTCACTAGTAGTCCCAACCGCACAGGCAGCGACATACTCGCTTCCGAACGCACCGACAAATGTCACCTCTTATTTAAGTTCTCGTGGAGTAGTTGTCAAGTGGACTCCAGGTGCAGCTGTTGACCCAGGCGTTACAGGTCACGTTATCTCTGCAGGAGCAGGATCATGTCCAATATTTGTTCCAGTAGGTAATCGCTCGATCATCACTATGCCTGTTGTTGAAGGACAGCCAGCAGGAACTCCTGTTGTTCAAGCAGTTAACGCATATGGTTTTTCAAAGTCAGCTGCCTCAAGCAAGAGTTACACAAAGGAACAACTAGCAACAGTTGCGTCTGCCGCAAATAAGGCAGTTCAAGTTCTACAACTCAGCGATCTTCACGGTGCTATTGAAGGCACATCATTTGGTGCAGCCCTTCTAACAAGCAACTGGGCTGCAGATCGCACAGCTAATGCTGCAACAGTTGCCCTCTCATCTGGCGACAACATCGGTGCCGCACCTCCAATCTCAACAGAGTTTGAAGAGCTTCCAACAATTGAAGCACTCAACTTGATGAAGTTAGATGCATCAGTCTTTGGTAACCACGAGCATGATCGCAACATCGATCACCTCAACAAGATGATTGGCGCATCTGATTTCCAGTGGGTAGTTTCTAACTACAGCGCTGGGGCATTAGATGTTCTAAAGTCAGGAACCAAGCAAGCCAAGAACTACACAATCATCAATCGAGGCGGAGTAAAGATCGGTATTGTCGGCTCAAACACATCAGAGACAATCGAGCAGGTCTTTCCTGGAAACCTTGATTACAAGGATGCAACAGGCGCAAAGAAGACAATCGTTATCAGCGAAGGTGTTGCAGGAATCAATAAGTCGATCGCAGAAGCCAAGGCAGCAGGTGCTGATCTAGTCATTGCATTGCTCCACCAGGGATGGTTGGAAAATGCTGATGGTGTTGCAAAGGGTCTATTTAACACACTGGCAACACAAATCAAGGGTGCTGCAGCAATCTATGGTGGCCACAGCCACCAGACTTTTGCATCAGTAATCAAGACAAGCCCTGCTGTTGCACCAACTGTTCTTGGTCAGGTGCGTAACGCGGGTGTTGAGTACACACGTACACAAATCTGTCTACGAAATGGCGCAGTTGTTGGTCAATCAATCCAGCACGTATTAAGAGCCGCATCAGCAACTATTAATACAAGCGTTGCCTCTACTGTTTCAACAGCAGATGTAGCAACAGCTGCAATGGTTAAGAAGTACAAGGATCAACTATCGTCAAAGCTTGATGTAAAGATCGGTCAAGTATCAGGAGTATTCCCACGTGGTGGCTCACCAGCTGTAGAGCGTTCAGGTGAAACACCAATGGGTAACTACATGGCAGATCTATTGCGTGCTAAGTACAAGACAGACTTTGCAATTCAAAATGGTGGCGGTATCCGCGACACATTCCCTGCAAAGAATTATCTTCCAGCTAACACAGCACTTGTTCGCACAGGTACTGGTCCACTAGATGTAACACTCGGTGACGCGTTCACTGTGTTCCCATTTGGTAACCAGGTGGCAACAACTGTTGTCACAGGTGCAAACCTTTGGAAGGCACTTGAAAATAGCGTCGGCGGTAACTATCCAGGTGATGGTCGCTTCGCACAGGTCTCAGGACTGAAGTATTCATTTGATGCATCAAAGCCAATTGGAAGCAGAATTGTTTCTGTTACAAAGCTAGATGGAACAGAAATCGCAAAGGATTCGAAGGAGTACACACTTACTACTCTTGACTTCCTAATTTACGGTGGAGATGGATATCTCAATGTCTTCTCACCTGCAAGTGCCAAGGTTCAAGGCGCACTACTAGATGTATTTGTAGATGCACTTAAGGCAGACATGGCCGCAGGAAAGGTAACTCAAGTTCCTGCAGCAGATGGCCGAATCAAGAAAGTTGGCTAATAGTTAAGTAAGCAGACAAAGGGCGTCCGTTAATTCGGGCGCCCTTTGTTATGCTTCAATTAATTTTGCGCCTAAAAACCCTTGATTTATAAGG
>JBILAD010000135.1:0-2725 GCA_044354355.1 Candidatus Planktophila sp.
GTAAAGATCGTAGGAACCACTCGTACTGAATTTGGTAAGGGCGCATCACGTCGTGCACGTCGCGATGGTTTAGTTCCTGCAGTTATCTATGGTCACGGAGAAAAGCCGCTACACATCACACTTCCTGCAAAGGAACTTGGCGTTGCTCTTAAGCAGTCAAACGTTCTTTTGGACATCACCATTGACGGTAAGAACGAATTAACTCTTCCAAAGGTAATCGTTCGCGATTTCCTTAAGCAGATACTTGAGCACGTTGACCTAGTTTTGGTCCGTCGCGGCGAGAAGGTTGTTGTTTCAGTTCCTGTTCACTCAGTTGGTGAGCATGACCGTGATGGAATTCTTGAGCACGTAAATAACTCAATCGAAGTTAGCGTTGATGCGTCAGCAATTCCAAGCTTCCTAGAAGTAGATATTCAAGGTCTTTCATCAGGTTCTTCAAAGTACGCAGCAGATGTTGTACTTCCAGCAGGCGTCGAACTCGTATCTGATCCAAAGATGATCGTTGTTCACTTGTCAGAGAAGTCAACTGCAGCAGCCGAAGAAGTAGCAGCTCCAGCAGCAGCAGATGCAGCAGCTCCAGCAGCAGATGCAGAGAAGAAGGACGCTTAACCCGTAGGCTTTGTTGTTATGACGTGGTTGGTAGTGGGTCTGGGTAATCCAGGAGATCAATACGCTGCCACCCGTCACAACATCGGCCAGATGGTGATTGATGAACTTGCTCGTCGCCATTCAGTGAAATTTTCTTCACATAAATCACGCAATGAAATTGCCGCCTATGAATTAGATGCGGGTACCCATTCAGTAATTCTTGCAAAATCAAAGAGTTACATGAATGAAACTGGTGGGCCAGTCAAAGCACTAGCAAACTTTTATTCAGTAGAGCCCGCAAATATTATTGCTTTACATGACGAGTTAGATATCCCATTTGCTGCAATTCGCACCAAGTTTGCAGGTGGAGACAACGGCCATAATGGTTTGAAATCAATGACATCATCATTTAATGGTCCTGATTATTACCGAGTTCGCTTAGGTATTGGTCGACCTATGGGCCAACAAGATCCTGCTGATTTTGTGTTGAAGGCTTTTTCAAAGGTAGAACAAAAAGATTTAGCTGAATTTATTGTGCGCGGGGCAGATGTTGTCGAATCTCTCATTACAAAAGGCTTAGAAGCAACACAGTCCACCTTTAACAGTTAAGCAAACTAGAAAAGTTAATTAGCCGGTATTGCGTAATCCTGCAGCCACACCATTGATCGTTAGCAATAAAGCCCGACGCAAGATTGGATCGGCAGAATCTCCTGCATCACGCACACGCTTTAGTAAATTCACTTGCAGCAAATGAATTGGTGAAAGATAAGCATCGCGAACTTGAAGTGTTCGTGCCAGAATCTCTTGATCACCAAGCAGGCTTTTCTTCTTAGTTAACGCAAGGATTTCGGTAACTGTCAGATCAAACTCTTCCTGGATCTCATCCAAGAAGTGATGAAGCTCCTTTGGTACCAATGCTTCGACATAACGCTTGGCCAACGCTAAATCAGTTTTAGCCAGAGTCATTTCTACGTTGCTAATAAATGTTGTAAAGAAGTGCCACTCTTTGAGCATTTGTTCCAGCATGCCAGAGTGTCCAGCTTCGCGTGCAGCCTTTAACCCTGAGCCAACGCCAAACCATCCAGGGACAATTTGTCGTGACTGAGTCCAACCAAATACCCACGGAATCGCTCGTAATGAATCAAGTCCACTTGCAGCATCTGGGCGTCTAGATGGACGTGAACCCAAAAAGAGTTCTCCTAGTTGTTCAACCGGAGTTGAAGCGTAAAAGTATGCAGGTAGATCTGGTTGCTGAATCAAAGCGCGGTAACGTTTAAATGAAGAATCACTGACTAACTGCATGCAATTACCCCAAGCAGCAAGTTCATCTTTGCTTTGTCGTGGTCCTCGATTAAGAATCGTTGCTTCAAGCGACGCGGCAAGAGTCAACTCAACATTCTCGCGCGCAAGGGATGCAAGTGCGTACTTATCGCTGATTACTTCACCTTGTTCAGTCATCTTTATTTGTCCATCAACTGAACCCCACGGAAGTGCGATCAAAGCATCATAAGTTGGTCCGCCGCCGCGGCCGACAGAACCACCACGACCATGGAACAAACACAATTTCACACCATGCTTGATTGCGACATCGCGCAATGAACGTTGAGCTCTATGAATTTCCCATTGGCTTGTTGCAATTCCTGCATCCTTGTTGGAATCTGAATATCCCAGCATTACCTCTTGCACATCACCGCGAAGTGCAACAACTGATCGGTAGGCAGGATTGCTCAAGAGTTTTTCTAGAATTTCACCCGCGGCACGAAGTTCGGCAACAGTTTCAAGCAGTGGAGCAAAGCCAATTCGCGCCTTCTTCTCTTTCAGTGAAACAAGACCTGCTTGCTGAGCGATTACAACTGAAGCAATCAAATCGTCTGCACCCTTGGTCATCGAAACAATGTAGGTCTCAATAGCCTCTGGACCAAAGCGATCAATCAAGTCATTTATTGCGATAAAGGTATCGACTGTTTTCTTACCTAAAGCTTCAAGCTTAGATGTATCAAAGCGAACATCATCGGCTAAGAATTGGGTCAGGATCTCAAACTTTTCATCATGTGACTTTTCGATGTAGCTATCGATGCCAGTGATCTGCTTGAGCACGTTGTGATGCGCATCAGAATGTTCACGAACATCCATGGTT
>JBILAD010000002.1:0-33120 GCA_044354355.1 Candidatus Planktophila sp.
TCATTGCCTTAGCAACCATAGAGTTGAGATCACTTGATCCAAAGGAAGCAAGCGCTGCAGCGGTAGTTCCATTAGGACTTGTCACATTTTCACGCAAAGTTGTTGCACTCTTGCCTGATTCATCTAATAACTTGGCAGCACCAACAATTGTCTGAATAGTTAGTGTTGTTGCATCTTTATCACTTAGGCCAAGCTCTTTAGCGCCAGCAACCATTGCTTCAACAAATGCGAAGAAATAAGCAGGACCTGATCCGCTAGTTGCGGTAACAGCATCTTGGAGATCTTCAGATACTTCAATCACTTTGCCAGTAGCTGCTAAGAAGCCCAGCACGAACTCCTTTTGTTCTGCTGTAACACCAGGACCTACGGATGCTGCAGCCATTCCAGCGCCAACTAACGTGGGTGTGTTGGGCATTACTCGGACAACTGGATTGCCGGTACTAAGGGCGCTACTTATAAATGAGATTGACTTGCCAGCGGCAAAGGTAATTACTACCGCAGTTGGGTTGATAGATCCTTTGATTTCTTCCAGTACCGAAGCCATATCCTGAGGTTTAACGACCAATAACAGCGCATCTGCTGCTGCAACATTGGCTGCTAAGGGCGCTTGCTTGATTGAATACTTTGCTGTCAGCTCTGCACTTCGATCAGCACGTTTTTCTGAAATCGTGATCAACTCTGGATTAACTCCAGATGAAATCAATGCAGAAATCAAGCCCTCGCCCATAACGCCTGCACCAATTACTGCAACCTTTGATTGCTGATTCATGTATCAAGCCTACCTGTTATGCCTGTAGGCTCTGCGACTATGTCAGAAGTTAAAGCAGGATTTGCGCGCGATTGGGTTGAATTTTTCGACCCAAATGATGCTGAAACTATTTTCAAGTGCGACCTGACCTGGTTGACCTCATATTGGACTTGTATTTATGGTGATGGTTGCCAAGGTGTATTTAAAAGCCAACCAAATTCTGGATGTTGCACTGAGGGTGCGATGTATACAGATAAGGCTGATGAAGAACGCACAATTAAAGCTGCTGCTTATCTAACTCCTGAAATGTGGCAGTTCTATAACGAAGCTCGCCCAAAGAAGCCCGGCGGAGATTTACGAATTTCTGAAAAAGATGAAGATGGGGAACGTAAAACTCGTCGTGTTGAAGATGGCTGTATTTTCTTAAACCGTAAGGGTTATGAAGCTGAAGGCTTTACTGGATCATTTGGTTGCGTACTTCACCATGTTGCACAACGCGATGGAAAGCACTTTGCAGATACAAAGCCTGATGTGTGCTGGCAGTTGCCATTGCGCCGCAGCTTTGAAACTCGCGAATACGGCGAGCGCGAGTACTCAGTCACGGTGATCGGTGAGTACGAACGTCTTGCATGGGGCGATGGCGGAGATGATTTTGATTGGTACTGCACAAGTAACAGTGATGCTCACGTTGGAACAGAGCCTGTGTATATCTCCAATAAGTACGAGCTAGAACTGTTGATGGGTAAGGATGCCTACAACGAATTGGCACGCCTATGCGACGTCCGCATGCAACACATCCGTGACTCTGCAGCCCGCAACCTTCCACTATTCATCATTCAGCATCCAGCAACATTGGCTGCCCAGAAGAAATAGTCAGTGCCTTGTCATAGGGTTACCTCATGGCCAAGGTTGAGAAAGATCCATTCCGCTGCACCGAATGCGGTTGGACATCCCAAAAATGGGTTGGTCGCTGCGGTGAATGCCAAGCATGGGGTGTTGTCGAAGAGATTGCTGCTCCTAAGAAATTATCACTCGTCGCAGGAAATGTAACCGCTAAAGCAACACCTATCGGAGATGTTGATCTATCTGCAGCCCATGCACGCCCAACAGGCGTATCAGAATTGGATCGAGTACTCGGTGGTGGATTAGTACCGGGCGCAGCGATTTTATTGGCAGGTGAACCCGGTGTTGGTAAATCAACACTTCTACTTTCAGTTGCTGCGCAATCTGCAGCAAAGGGAATCTCTGCCTTATATATCAGCGGTGAAGAGTCAGCATCACAAGTAAGGTTACGCGCAGAGCGCATCAATGCAATTGATCCACAACTATTCCTTGCATCCGAAACAGACCTTGGTGCTGTCATTGCACATATTGATTCTGTTAAACCACAACTTCTCATCATTGACTCCGTACAAACTATTGGCAGCTCTGCAGCCGATGGTGCACCTGGTGGAGTTACACAGGTGCGTGAAGTTGCTGGTGCGCTCATTCGAATCTGTAAAGATCGTGACATTACTTTGTTATTAGTTGGACATGTAACTAAAGATGGCTCAATTGCAGGACCAAGACTTCTAGAACACATCGTTGATGTTGTGTTGCAGTTTGAAGGTGAGCGACATTCACGACTTCGCCTGATTCGCGCAATTAAAAACCGCTTTGGTGCATCAGATGAGGTGGGATGTTTTGATCTCAGTGATACAGGGATTGAATCTGTATTAGATCCAACTGGTTTGTTTACATCACGCCATGCAGAGCCTGTTCCAGGCACATGTGTAACTGTCACCCTTGAAGGTCGCCGCCCACTATTGGCAGAAATTCAAGCACTTGTTTCTGCAGGGCGCGAAAATGATTACGGAAATGCACGTCGAGTTGTTTCAGGTCTTGACTCAGCCCGCACATCAATGACCCTTGCAGTTTTAGAACTTCGTGCCAATGTGCGTGTGGGTGGGCGCGATGTCTATGCAGCAACTGTTGGCGGTATGAAGATGACTGAGCCAGCAGCAGATTTGGCTCTGGCTTTAGCTGTTGCATCAGCTGCAAAAGGTCTTGCTCTGCCTTCAGATTTAGTAGCAATCGGTGAAGTTGGTCTCGCTGGTGAAATCCGCAAGGTCAGCGGGGTTAATCGCAGACTTCAAGAGGCGTATCGTCTTGGTTTCAAGCGCGCACTGGTTCCAACTGGTTCAGACACAAAAATTGATGGAATGGAAATAGTTGAAGTATCACGCCTTGATGCGGCTCTCAAACGGGTAAAAATCAGCGGCGAATGAGTTCGTTAGAAAAACCAATACTTACCTGGTTTAAAAAGAACAAGCGGGATTTACCCTGGCGTGACACAACGCCTTGGGGTGTGATGGTCAGTGAATATATGTTGCAACAAACTCCAGTTAATCGCGTTCTTCCACAATGGATTGAGTGGATGGAGCGGTGGCCAACACCTAAAGATCTAGCAGTGGCAACACCTGCACAAGTTATTACAGCATGGGGTCGACTTGGATATCCACGTCGTGCTTTACGTTTACATGCAGCAGCACAAATTATTGCTGAAGATTTCAACAACCAAGTACCTGAAGATCAAGAAACTCTTCAACTTCTACCAGGTATTGGCGAATACACCGCTGCTGCAATTGCAGCTTTTGCCTTTGAACAAAGATCACTCGTGATGGATGTAAACATCCGCAGACTGTTAGTGCGTGCAATTGATGGGGAAGAGCACCCCAAGCCTGCGCCAACTGCAAAAGAAAAAGCTCGCAGACTTGAAATTCTTCCAGTTAAGAATGCACACCTGTGGGCGGCTGCAACTATGGAACTTGGTGCACTCGTGTGCACATCGAAGAACCCTGCATGTGAACTGTGTCCAATAATCAGTCAATGCCAATGGCGCAAAAATGGTTACCCGAAAACAGAATTAATTCGAAAATCTCAAGAGTGGCACGGTACTGATCGCAAATGCCGAGGAACGATCGTTCAAGCACTTCGTGAAAACGAGTCGTTAACAGAATCGGCCATAAAGAAGATGTGGCCTGAGGAATCCCAAGTTGAAAAAGCGCTTAAAACATTGACCGCTGACCTGCTCATTCAGAGACTCCCCCGTAATCGCTATAGACTTCCATTATGAGTTTTGTTCCTGAACTTGAGAAGCTCCTTGGGGTTTCATTAATCACCGATCCCGACATCACCACCTCTTACTCAAAGGATCAAGCCCCCTTTGCACCCTTTGCACCAGCAAAAGCGGTTCTTTTGGCCAGAAGCACCAAGGAAGTTTCTAAAGCTTTAGCTTTTTGCGCTCAACACAAAATTCCTGTTGTAACGCGCGGTGCTGGAAGTGGACTGTCAGGTGGGGCAAATGCAGATGCTGATTCACTGGTTATCTCATTAGAGAAAATGAACAGCATTATTGAAATTGACTCAGCAAACCAGTGGGCAAAAGTTCAGGCAGGTGTAATCAATTTAGATTTAGATACGGCGGTTAAAGAGTTTGGTATGGCTTACCTACCAGATCCTGCCAGCAGAGATTGGTCAACTATCGGCGGCAATGTTGCAACAAACGCAGGTGGGATGTGTTGTATTAAATATGGTGTCACATCACACCACGTTCGCGCGTTAAAGGTAGTCCTTTCTACTGGAGAAATTATTGAAGTTGGCAAAGCAACTAAGAAGTTTGTGACCACACTTGATCTCATGCATCTTTTTATTGGCTCTGAAGGCACTTTAGGTATTGTCACTGAAATTACCGTCAACATTGTCCCTCGCCCAAAGTCACCAGCGACTTTGATAGCAACTTTTCCTAACATCACCCAAGCAGCTTCAGCTTCGACGGAATTATTGAAGTATCGGCCATCCATGTTAGAAATCATCGATCAAACCACCCTAAAGGCTGTGGAGCAATGGCACCCTCTTGGATTTGAAGTTGCTGGCTCAATTCTACTGATGCAGTTAGATGAGAATTTTGAGTTAGGCGATGCCGCTGTTGCAACATGTCAATCACACGGAATGATTGATGGAATGTTTACAACTGAAGCTAGCGAAGCTGCTGACTTGATTCGAGTTCGCAAGCTTGCCTACCCAGCGCTAGAGCGATTAGGAGCAACTCTTCTTGATGATGTTGCATTGCCAGTTACCAAAATTGCAGAGTTTGTTGGAAGAGTTGAAGAGTTAGCTAAAAAACGCGATCTGACCATAGGAATATTTGGTCACGCTGGTGATGGCAATATGCACCCAACAATCGTGCACGATCATGGTGATGCAGAGGGCGAAAAGAGGGCTAAATCAGCCTTTGCCGAGATAGTTGGAATAGCTCAAGAATTAGGTGGAAGTGCAAGTGGTGAGCACGGAATTGGTTCAATCAAACGAGGACTAGTTAAAGATGAAGTCTCGCAGTCAGTAATCGATATCCAACGTGGAATCAAGAATTTACTAGACCCATCCGGCATTCTTAATCCAGGGAAAAAACTACCTTAACCTGCAAGTTGTGCTGCGCGCTGTGCAATGTCAATTGTTGAAACAGAGATGCGCTTTGGCACAATTCGTTCAAGTTCTTGATACAAAATAGTTGACCGGCTTATTCCACCCGTAAATTTCACTGGAAGAGAAGCCTCAGTAAGTGAATCATCCATCCTCTTAACGAGGTAAGCCAAATGTCCGGCTGCCTTTCGAATAATTCTTATCGCATCAACGTCACCTGCGTTTGCAGAGGTATCAACTAATTTACTCAGCGCTGCAATTACAGAACGATCTTGAGAATAAACAAAAGACTTAACAGAACTCCAATCTTCGCCACCAATTACATTTAGTAGCTGTGAGGATAGAGAGTTAGGCTTGAGTTCAATCTTTGTTTCAATCTCAAACATCGAATGTCGTATTGCTTCTCTACCAATCCAATACCCTGCACCTTCATCACCAAGTAAATAACCCCATCCGCCTATTTGATGAGATTTTGAGAGATTATCAATTGCAAAAGCAACAGATCCAGTACCGGCATACAAAAGAATTCCTTCGCCTTCAGAGAAATTAGCTCTGTATGCAAGTTCGATATCAGACACCACTTTTATGGATACACCTAAAATGTTTTCGGCGAGAGTTTCTATGGAGCCATCACTCGTAACTCCTGTGATCCCCATGTAAGCACCAGCGAGTTTGTAGTTCTTTACTTGCGTAGATATCTCGTTGAGCACCTGCTCCATACGTTCTCTAGAGCTGGGGCGGTAGATGTGCCCATCCATTGCTGCAGCGGTCCCGGAAGCAACTAAAGCATCGCCATCCATTACTGCCCACTGTGTGGCGGTGGCCCCAGCGTCAATTCCAAGAAAATGCATGCCCTAGCCTTTCACAGCGCCAGCAGTTAATCCCTTGATGAACTGCTCCGACAAGATCAAATATAGGACTATCAAGGGCAGTGCTGCCAAGGCGAGACCAGCAAAGAGGACTCCCCATTGGGATGCGTACTGTCCAAAGAAAACAGTTAGTCCCTGCATAATCGTTTTATTCTCTGGGCTTTGCAAGAAAACTAAAGGTAGGAAGAAATCATTCCAAATAGGAATCGCTGAATAAATAGCAACAATGGCCATACCTGGTCGGACCAAAGGCACAAGCACACGTGTTAGAAGTTGAAACTCTGATGCGCCATCAATTCGTGCGGCACTGTCTAAATCAGAGGGAAGAGATCTAAAGAAACCGCTCATAATGAAAACTGCTGCTGGAAGAGCACCTGATGCATAGACCAAAATCAAACCTATGTGAGAATCAAGGAGATTCATCCACTTGAGTTGGATAAACAAGGGAAGTATTGCTAACTTCGCAGGAATCAACATACCAGTGAGAATAAAACCAAAAATTATCGTACTGCCTGCAAATTGATAACGCCCCAGGATAAATCCTGCACCTAATGCGCAAACAAGAATAACAACTAAAGATCCACCTGTGACTATGAGTGAGTTCTTCAAGTATGTAGCAAATGCCCCATCAGACCACACCTGGCTAAAGTTTTCCCAATGTGGATCTTTTGCCAGTGAGAAAGGATTGGAGGCAAAACTGTTGGTTTCGCGCAAGGCAGAATTAAACAAGAAAAATACTGGTAGCAAGACCATAAAGCTGTTGAATATTAAAACAGATTTAAAAAATAGCTTAGATGAGAGTACAGCTATCACTGCTCCACCTCACGCTTTCGTAGGAAGTGCTGTCCGATGGATGCACCCGCACCAACAATCACAAAAATTATGACTCCAAGTGCCGAACCGACTCCAACTTCATTTGCATTTGAATCTACAGAGCCAAATGAAAGACGATAAAACATAAGTGCCAAAGTGTCAGTAGCCCCTGCAGGATTACCATTTGATCCCCCAAGAACAAAGGGGAGGTCAAACCATTCGAATGCACCTATAAACGTAAGAATCGAAATAATTGTCATTGATGGAGCAAGCAAAGGAAACATTATTTTTCTGAATATCTGACCTTCTGATGCACCATCTATACGAGCTGCCTCTAAATACTCTTGATTAATAGCATTTAAACCAGCAAGAAAAATGATTGCTGGGAATCCAACCCAACGCCATAAGTTAATAAAGACAAGGGTGGGTAAAGCGGTACTGGTGCTTCCGAGCCAGGGTTTAGCAAGAGTCTCAAATCCCAGATCATTAATTATCATATTGATTGGGCCATAGTAAGGATCCAGTAAAACTTGCCACATATATCCCACTACAACTAATGAAAATATGACAGGAAGAAAAGTTACTGTTCGAAAAAACCTTTGGCCACGCTTTAATCTAAAGAGCGAATACGCGATGAGTAAACCTAATGAGGTTTGTAAAATCATAATTGCAATGAAAACAAGTGTGTTGTGTCGTAATGCCATAAAAAGTTGATCTTTAAATGGATACTCAAATAGGCGCTGGAAGTTGGCTAATCCGGCAAAGCCACCGCGCTGGAAGCCTTCCCATTTAAAGAATGAATAGCTAAGGGTTGTTAGTGCTGGAACCGTGGTGAAAACCAAAATTGTTAAAATGGCAGGAGTAAGCAATATAGCAATGTACTTCTGCTGTTCTTTCTTCAATCCACTGACTGCCACTTAGCACTCCTCATAAAGAGAAAGCATTGGGCGCAGGGATTAACCCTGCGCCCAATGCCCTATTAATTAGCTCTTACCTTTTTGTGGTGCATACCAAGAAGCAACAGCAGTTTGAACATCAGCTGCTAGCTGCTCTGGTGTGATTGCTCCAGTGATCAGCTTCTGGAATCCAGGCTGAAGAATGTTGGAGCTTGTTGGGGTTTCATAACGGAATCCGACAACGTTTAGGAATGGTGTTCCTAGTGATGTACGGCCCTTGTTAATCGCCTTAACAACTGGATCAGTTATCTTCACAAATGGTGCAGTTGGAATAAAGGCAATTTCATCTACAAGTGCCTGTCCAAAATCCTTTGAAGCTAGGAAGTTGATGAACTTGAGAGAAGCTGCTTTATTGGATGTTTTTGCGTTGACGGCATAAGAACCGTCAGCCCAAGTAGAAACATATCTAGCTGCTCCGGTTACCTTTGCAACTGCTGGAGTCCAACCTGC
Organism: Candidatus Planktophila sp.; assembly: GCA_044354355.1. Lineage (GTDB taxonomy): Bacteria > Actinomycetota > Actinomycetes > Nanopelagicales > Nanopelagicaceae > Planktophila. The sequence goes on from JBILAD010000002.1 coordinate 8,298, forward strand.
CTGAAGTGATGGATTTAGTGAACGGAAGTATCCGAGCTCATAGTTTCCACCAATGTAGAAGGCTGCCTTTTCGTTAGCAAATAGCGCACGAGCAGTGTTGTAATCGATACCTTCAAAACCTGCTGGCATGTATGCAGCTAGGTCCTTAATAGCCTTGAGGCTTGCAACATATGCCTTGTCGTTGAATGTCTTCTTTCCAGCAACAACATCATTGTAGAACTGTGTTCCACCATAGAAAGTTGGTCCAACAGTTGCATGTAGTTGCTCTAGAGCTGGTCCATTTCCACCAGCATTTCCTAGAGGAAGAACTCCAATAGCCTTAACCTTTTTGAAGGCAATCATGAGTTGATCCCAGTTTGTAGGAAGTGCTCTCACGCCGGCCTTTTGCAGAATTTCTGGATTGTAGAAAATTCCCATGGCAGAAATCGCATATGGGAATCCGTACTGCTTCTTATCCTTGTATCCCTGCGCTCCAGCTAAAATTCCTGCTTGTAGTTTTCCAAGCGCTGGAACATCTTTAACTGTAAGTGGCATGAAGTTTCCTGCATCGGTGAGGTTTGCCATTGCACCGTATGGGCGCAACTGAACGATGTCAGGACCTTTTCCAGCTGTTAGAGCTGTTGAGACGATTGCGTTGTACTCAGTATTGAGATACGGAGTGAACTTGACTGTTATACCTGGATTCTTCGCTTCGAACAAAGCAATTTGGCCTTCATAGAATGCCTTATCTTCTGTTCTCCAGCTCCAGAAAGTTATTTCTGTTGCTGCGTTTGCTGGTAGTGCAGAAAATGCCGGAACCACAACTGATGAAACGGCAAATACTGCTGCAACCAAGCCGCGTAAGCGGCGAGATGCTTTTTTCACTATTTTCCTCCTCTTATGCGGGACTTGGTTGGTGACAGAGCGATGTCTTTAACATCCCCTATCTTTTTACCGGAGCGGCTTCCCACGGCCGTTCTGGATTGATCCAGAGCGGATTTGGTTCCACTCCAGTTTCTCTGCGCTAATGCAACGCAAAGACAGTCAACTACCGTTAATTGAGCAATTCTGCTCGAGGTAGCACCACTACGGAAGGTAGTTTCCCTAGCGGAGGTATGAAGTACAAAATCTGCAAGAGCGGTCGCAGTACTTCTTATTGCGTTTGTAATCAAAATGATCGTGATTCCACGGGCTTTGAACTCTTCAATAACTTCTACTACGTCGAGAGTGGTTCCACTATGACTAATTGCTACTAAACAGTCTCCTGGTTTCAAGAGTGAGACAGACGTTAATGCGGTATGAGCATCTCGCCAAGCTACTGCATTTTTTGCTTGGCGATTTAACTTTAATTGTAAGTCCATAGCCACATAGCCACTTGATGCTAAACCAAAAATACCAATTGTTGTCGCCGCATCCCAAGCATCTACAACGCTCTTAAAACTCTTCACATCTAAACGTTCGGCAGTTGTTTGAATTGCACGTGAATCTGCAAGTGCTATTTTTTTGATGATCTCTTCAATTGAGTCATCTGTCGTAATTCCACTATCAAGTTCAGCAACAGTTGAAACATTTAACCCAAGGCGACTTACTTCTCCGACAAGTGCCATTCTGAACTCTGGATAACCTTTGTATCCAATTGCTTTGCTAAATCGGACAACTGAAGCGACTGATGTTGTGGAGAAATCAGCTAGCTGTGAAATATTCATTTGAGAAACACCAATTGGATCCGATAGGACGCAGTTTGCGATTAATGCTTCACTTGCATGGAAAGAATTAAAGGAACTTTTTATCTCCCCCAAAAGATCACTAAAATTATGTTCATGTGTAGAGATGGTGATTTTCTTTTTTAACACCTTACCTCCTCCACGAAAAAAAGCTTCAGCGCTAAACGGTTACGATGAAAAATAATGCCAAAAACACAATGAGTCAAGGGGTGAAACACAGCAATTGCATTAGCCTTGCCAGATGAGAAAGCGGGCCCAGTTAGGTGCTGTATTTGCCCTAATGGGCGCGGCATCTGCCTCGCTCCCGGCCACAATTCCTCTGCGAGCTAATCAATTGGGGATACCGATAGAGCAATTGATGCCAGCTGTCCCTAGTTTGTTTTTCGGTTTATTCCTAGGAATCAGCCTCACCCCATTTATCAGTAAATCTTTAACCACGACCAACCATGTGCGAATCAGCATCGCTATGCAAACTCTTGGAGTATTGGGAATTGGAGTACTTAATTCACAACAACTCTTTATTGCATCTTCTCTGATTATTGGTTTGGGTTTTGGTCAGTTGGAGGTTTTAATCACCTCAATTGCTCGAGTTGAGTCGGCACAAGTCGGTAATTTGCTCACACGCCTTGGAATATACCTAGCGGCTTCAGCCTTTCTAACGCCAATTGCAATCATAGGCTTTGATCTACTAGAGGCTTCGCAGTACATAAATATCGCAATCGCAGTGGTTTCTATTTATGTTGGTGGTGTCTTTCAAACCGATCAGATATATCCACAAAGCAAGAATTTCTTAGTATTAAAACTTGCAAACAGAAAAGTTTACCTGCTGCTTCTTACTACGGCTTTTTATGTTGGGGCTGAAACTATTCTTGCGGGATGGTCTGCAGTTCTGTTTTCCGAGAATATTAGTAAGAACCTCGTTAGTGCACCTTTGGGCACATCGATTTTCTGGGCAGGTATGACACTTGGTCGCGTTGTGGGAACCTTTACAAGTTCGAAGAACTTTTCAATTAAGGCGAGTGCAATTCTTTGGTCATCAGGACTTTCTTTATCACTTGCTCTTTTATCTCAAATAAACGAAGGAGGATCGCGAGGTGCATTTCTATTCCTTCTAGTGCTTGCGATTTTCTTTGCGGGCCCTTGCTACGGTTTCATTATTGGCTTAGCGGTCATCCTCTACGAGGAGTCACTTGCAATAAAGAGTGCGACCCTTTTTGTTCTGGTTGGCGCACTTGGGGGCGTTCTTATACCCGCACTTGCTCAAATCTTTTTAGGCTCGGAATCTAAAGATGTGACCCTTGGCGCAGCAGTGGCCGCTGCCCTATCTACAGTATTTTTGATAACGAGCTTTCGAGAAAAGGAATCCACAGCTCCTCAGTCTTAACAAACTCTTCCCGCGAGTGCAATCTATTGGTCAGCATGACCGCGGAAAAATTCAGCTCGGGTGAGAAACCGAAAGCAACTCCCGTGAATCCTGTGTGACCATAAAAAAGAACATCACCATTTTTGGTTGGAATCGACCACCTTCTAAAACCAACACATTGCATTGGATCAGAGCTCGTCTCTAGAAACAAACGAAGTGTTTTGGAGCTAAAAACACCATCTTGACCAAAGGCGTCGAGGTAAATACTCGAGAGATTAATCAGATCTGTTGCATCCGAGAATAGACCTGCATGAGAAGAAATACCATTAAACAAATGAAAAGAATTTCCATCATTTATTTCACCAGAAAGAATGTGAGTGCGCCAATTACTAAACTCTTCAATCACTTCAGGAACTTTGTATGGAGTTCCAGATGAAATCATGTTCATCTCATATGAGTCTCCTACTGATGTGGCAGCAACGTTGTCGTGTCGAGCAGGACGTGCAAATTGAGTGCTCTTCAGATTTAACTCGGGCTTCAATTCCTTTTCAAAGATATCTTCTAAACTTGAGCCGTAGATACTTCTTAGTATTTGCCCCAAAACAATAAATCCTAGATCGGAATAGATTCTCTTCTCTCCGGGTTGGCCTATTAAAGGAGATTGCGCAATAACATCAAAGGCGTCATCTGCGGTTTTAGATCGCACGTAGAGGGGTAACCAAGGTTGTAACCCCGACTGATGTTCCAAAAGGTTTCGAACTGTGATTTTGTCTTTATCAGCAACTTTCCATCCCGGAAGATACTTGTGAACGGGATCTTCAATATTGAGAAGGTTCCGATCAATAGAAAGCATCAACATGTTGGTTGTAAAGATGATTTTAGTTAGGGATGCCACATCGAACTGTGTAAAAAAATCCATCTCTTCTGGAATTTCACGATCTAAGCTCCTGCTATAGCCCTGGCTTGAACTAGAGATTTGGCCCTGAAAACTAGTTGCAGTGACAATGCCCCATGTGTTCATCTCACCGCACCGCCTTCATACTTTAATTTCTCCTGAAGGTACCACCATGCAGCATCGAGGTCATGGGTTTCATCAGGTGCAAATTCATGGGCTAATTGCATCGCCGCTCTAACTCCAAGTGGGCTTTCAATCATGCATCCAATTGAGAGATGTAAGCCATTGTTAATCGCGACTGCGGCCATCTCTCTGGCAGGAGTAACTCCACCTGACTTTAGAATCTTGATATTTACCCAATCTGCAGCCTCCAGCTCGATTATTCGATTGAGATCATCAAGGTTAAAGCAAGCCTCATCAGCCATGATTGCAGTCGTTGAATTCTGGCGAATTAAAGCTAAACCTTTCACATCATCCTTGTGGATTGGTTGTTCCAGATACTCAAGTCCAATAGCAAGTGAGTCAAGTGCTTCAAGGAATGCGATCGAGTAGTCAACACTCCACGACTGATTGGGATCAACTCTTAAAATACTGTTCTGCGGGGTTAACTGATCAAGCATCTTCATTTTTTCAAGGTTATTTGCAAGAGAGTCTTCACCCAGTTTGATTTTAAAAGCGGTGAATCCTTCAGAAATTCTCTCACTAAGCAATAAACCCATGTCTTCCACATTACAGATCGGAACTGTGATATCAGTTTTGATAGTTATTATTTGTGATGACTTGTTTCTCGAAGTCAGTGCCAAGTCCCCTAATGCTCTTGCTGTTGGGTTGTTGGGAAGATTTAAGGAAAGATTGTTGTAAAGATCCTCAGCGTTCTCAAGTGAAGACTCTTTTAAGATAGGAATGAGAATTTCATGAACATCGCGCACAAGAACTTCTGCAGAAATACCGGTAATGGCAGGTGTTGCAACTACTTCACTTAATAAATCTTCACCGCTAGGTAGCACTACCTTCAATTGATAGACATCAAAGTTATCAATAGATCGCAAGGCTGTCTGAAATCTGCTCTTTAAGGAAATTTGATATGTTGAAAAAATAATTGATTCAGGCTTAGGCATCGTTACTCCTGAAATGTAGTAACCTGCTAGGCATGGAATTCAAACCAGCAGCACTTTCGGATGTCCCAGAGATTGCTGATTTATTTTTACAATGCTGGCATATTTCATACTCCGAAGTTCTGAGCCAAAAGGCACGAGATTCAATGGATTTGGAGGCTGCCAATGAGCTCTGGAGTAAGGCGTTGTCCACTAATCTAGATCGAAAAACCTTCCTTGCACTAGAAAACGATGACTTCATAGGAGTCTTTAGGGTTGGGAGTGACCCAAAGCTTTCACAACGCGGACACTTGTTTTCACTATACGTCTCACCCAGTTTTGCGGGAAAGGGATATGGGAAGCGGTTACTAGAGAAATCGATTGAAGAAACCAGATCAGAGGGTTTTGCTGAGATGAGCCTTTGGGTATTTAATGACAACACAATCGCAAAATCTCTTTATTCAAAATATGGGTTTGTTGCAACCGGTGAACAAAGAATTACACCAGAGTGGAATGCGCTTGAAATTGAAATGGTAAATTCAAACATCACTCTAAAATCCTAACCCTCTTCGGCATTGCTTCAATTTTCAGAGGAACATTAAAAGCATCTGCGCCTGGTGTGAGAGAGCCTAAAATTCTTCCACCGCTTGCTCCAGTACAACTTGGAATCTGTCCTGGTAATCCATGCATCGACAAGAATCCAATAAGAGCAAATGCAATCGCTTCTTTAGATTGACTCGAAATTCCAAGTTCAGAGATACTGCGAATCGTGCACTTACTTAATCTCTCTTGCATTCTCTTCATGAGTTGCTTGTTGGCAGATCCTCCACCGGCAACATATAGGGAGCTTAAATTAAATTTCTCAACTTCTTGAGCGACTGTCTCAACAGTTACTTCAAGAAGTGTGGCAAGAACATCTTCAATGATCCAGTCTTGTGTTGGCCCAAGAATTTCAAGCAGGTATGGAAGGTGAAAAATTTCTTTGCCTGTTGATTTAGGGGCTTTAAGTTCATAATAAGGATGCTTTAAAAATTCTGCTAAGAGTTTCTGATTCACGACACCTGCAGCAGCCAGTTGACCATCTTTGTCATACGTCGTTTTTCCAGATGTGTAGGCTGAAATAGCCGCATCCATTAGGCCATTTGCTGGACCTATGTCATAGGCAATCGGGCTCATCGACTGTGAAGTAATGGTTATGTTAGAAATCCCGCCTAAATTAAGCGATCCTTGAGGAGTTTGGTTGTCAGAGAGCAGCAACTGATCTAACACGCTTACTAGCGGTGCACCTTGACCACCTGCCACTACATCTCTTGAGCGAATGTTTGAGAGAACTTGGACCCCCGTGCTTTCAGCTATCCAGGTCGCCTCACCTAGTTGGAGAGTTCCTTGGGCCCTATTTTCTCCATCAATCCAGTGGAACATGGTTTGGCCATGAGAGACGACGAGGTCAGGCTTCACCTTACTGTTGGAAATAGCACTCTGTGCTGCTGAAGCAAATGATTGACCAATAAGAGTATCTAAAACACACACGTCAAACATTGTTGTTGACAATGGAGGCATCGCATCAACAATTCTTTTTCTCGTCTCATCAGAATAATTACTTGATTCAAAGTGCAGAAGCTGAATCTGGATTTCGTCATCAACAATATTGAATTCACACAGCGCGGAATCGATACCGTCAAAAGATGTTCCAGACATCATTCCAAGAATTTTCATAACTTTAACTCCGAGCAAGCGACTGAATGTAGGGTGTCAATAAGAATAAGTTCTGGCGTTTGTACTTTGCAATTAGCTGTAGCAATAGGGCAACGAAGATGAAATGCGCAGCCGCTTGGCATGTTCGCTGGATCTGGAACCTCACCTAATAGAGCCTTTTCGTATTTGGTAGCTCCCACGTTTTCATGGTCGGGCATGGCATCAATAAGAGCTTTGGTGTAGGGATGTTTCGGATTGTCTAGAACATCAGACCAAGAGCCATACTCAACTACTTTGCCCAGATACATAACTGCGATGAAATCACTTATGTGACGAACCATCGACAAATCATGGCTAATAAAGATGTATGTCAATCCAAACTTCTCTCTTAAATCAAAGAGGAGGTTCATAACATCTGCCCGGACAGAAACATCGAGCGCTGAAACTGGCTCATCTAAAATTAGTAAATCTGGCTCGGAGGCTAAAGCCCTTGCAATACTTACTCTTTGGCGCTGTCCACCCGATAGTTGATGCGGATATCTGTGCTGTAGATCAGGTGATATTCCCACTTCAAGTAGAAGTTGCTCAACTCTTTTTTGAATCTCACTGCCTGCTCTTAGTTTGTGAGTTTCGATTACTTCAGAGATGCACTGCCCAATTTTCTGTCGAGGATTAAGTGATGAGTAAGGATCCTGAAAAACAAGTTGAATATTTGAATGATGACTTTTCAGTGTGGTCGAATCTTTGTTTCCGATTGGTTTTTCACGCCAAGTGATCTGACCATTCGTGGGTTTTTCAAGTCCAACAATTAATCGCGCGAGTGTTGACTTTCCGCAACCACTTTCGCCCACAATTCCGAGCGTCTGTCCAACCTGAAGATCAACTGATACGCCATTGAGCGCGTTAATGGAAGCTTTGCTTGCTCTAACTTTGTATTGCTTACCTACGTTATCTATTTTTAAGGTCATTGACTTGTCCCAATCTCATGAAAACAAGCTGCTTTGGTGAAATCATTTAACTTAAGGCTTGGCGTTTCATTGAAGCATTCAGTTGTTGCCCTAGTGCAGCGTGGACTAAATGCACATGAATTTTCTACCAACCATGGCTTAGGTGGCACACCCGGAATTGCCATCAATCTTTCACGGCTCTTAACATTGGACTTTGGCAAAGACGCAAGTAATCCATGTGTGTAAGGGTGCTGAGGATTTGTGAAGATTTCCTTAACGGTGCCAACTTCAACAATTCTTCCTGCATACATCACGATCACTCGATCAACTAGGTTTGCAACCACTCCTAGATCATGCGTGATCCATAACATGGACATTCCAGTTTTTCTACGTTGCTCAGAAACTAACGCCAAAATCTGTTGTTGAATCGTGACATCTAATGCTGTTGTTGGTTCATCTGCAATTAACAACTTAGGGGAAAGAATCATTGCCATCGCGATCATGACTCTCTGGCGCATTCCTCCTGAAAACTCATGTGGATAGCTCACTAAAGCACGGTCAGGCTCTGGAATTCCAACCTCTTTAAATGCGTTAAAGACCCTCTGCGGGGCTTCCGCATCCAATAAGTCATGAGCCTCAAGTACCTCAAAAAGTTGCTTTCCAAGTTTCATGACTGGGTTTAGGGCAGTCATTGGATCCTGATAAATCATGGAAATCTGATTGCCACGAATAGAGCGTCGATACTCTTCAGAGGCTGTCAATAAATTTGAATCTGCGTAATTGATTTCTCCGGAGCGTGCCACAACGCCTCTTGGAAGTAGTCCAAGAATTGAAAGTGCGGTTAACGTCTTGCCAGATCCGCTCTCTCCAACAACACCCACCGCTTCACCTGGGAGCACCTCGAAAGAAATATCATTGACGAGAGTTCTAGAATCTTCCGCAGTTTCTATTGTGAGGTTCTTAACCTCGATCAGTGGCTTACTCATGACTGTCTCCTTGCAGGATCCAAGGAATCTCGTAAACCATCTCCTACTAAATTCAAACCAACAACAACCAAGGTGATAAATGCAGAAGGTGCCACCAATGTCCACCACGCAAAAGCAGCCATAGGTTGTGCCTCTGAAACCATTAATCCAAGAGATGCGTCAGGAGGCTGAGTGCCAAGTCCCAAGAAGCTCAATCCGGACTCGGTAAGAATTGCCCATGACATAGATAGAGCAATCTGAACAAGAATTGGTGCTAAAACATTTGGAAGCACATGGCTCATCAGTATTCGTGGCGACGAGAATCCCAAAACGCGAACTGATTTTACATAATCTAATTCTTTAATTGTTAAAACGGGACCACGAGCAACACGAATGAATATAGGCGTATAAACAATTGCGATGGCAACAGAGGTATCAATCCAAGAGTTTCCTAGGCTATTTACGATAGCTAGCGCTAACAGGATTGCTGGGAAAGCGAAAATAACATCGCTCAAACGAACAACAAAACCATCGAGCCACTTGCCCAAAAAACCACCCAAAACGCCCAATGAAACACCTATAAATCCAGCTATTCCAACCGCAACGATTGAGACAGTCATGGATCGTCTCATTCCATCCATTGCTCTTGAGAAAACATCACGCCCAAATTGATCTGTACCAAACCAATAGGTTGATGAAGGTCCTTGTAATGCATCCATTGGATTTTGGGCTAATGGATCATGCGTGGTCCAACCAAAGGCCGCACAAATTGAAATGATGATCATTAGTAAGACCAAGACTGCTCCAACTATGCCACTAGTGCTCTTAAAGTAATAGTGGACCCATGTCTTTTCTTGCTTTTTTGTTGTCATTTAATTCTCGGATCTATGCGTCGGTAGATTATGTCTGTTACCAAGTTGATTGTTACAAACAAAATAGCAAAAATCATGACACTACTTTGAACGGTCGCATATTCGCGCTTATTAATCGCATCTAGGATTTGTCTGCCCATCCCAGGTAGTGCAAAAATCTTTTCGACAATTACAGCGCCACCAAGCAGATAGCCAAATTGGATACCCGTCATTGTGACAATTGGAATCAATGAGTTTCTTAAAACATGTCTGAATTGAACAGTTCGGCTTTTTAGACCCTTACCAAAAGCTGTTCGGATGAAATCTTTATCAACTGTCTCAAGTAAGGCAGATCTCGTAGTGCGCATGACTGGCGCTGCCACAGCAATTCCTAAAACTATTGATGGAAATAGCATTTGCTGAAGATTCATCCACAAATCTTCCCAAGGGGTCATGTATTCATAACCGTTTGGAAAGTAACCAAACTTATTGGCCAAAATTGTCACAATCGCTGTACTCAAAACGAAACCAGGAATAGCTAATGCAAGAAGCCCAAAGAGTTGTCCGAAGAAATCTCGTGCACTTCCAGGCTTCTTGGCGCTAAACATTCCAATTGCAATACCCATAATGACGCCTGAAATGGTTCCGAAGAGGGCTAGTTCAATGGTTACTGGAAGGGAGGAGGCGGTAAGGGTAAGCACGGAAACACCCGTTGAGTAGGCAAAACCTAAATCTCCGCTTAAGAATGAAGTGATCCACGAGAAGTACTGCAAAAGCAAAGGCTTATCGATGCCGTAATAACGTTTCAGGTCATCGATCTGCTCTGGCGTTAACACGCCTGTCTCGATACCTAAAGATCCTGTGATCGTATCGCCTGGAATAACACGAAGAACGATGAAGATGAAAACAGAAATTCCAAAAAGGGTGATGAGAACACTGAGTAAGCGGGCAGCGATACCGGAGGTCTTGGCCAACCGCATTTAATGAACTCCCGACGTTAGTTTGAGCAGAATTAAAAATAGTGCGGCGCACGAACATAATGTCGTGCGCCGCACCAGATTTTTATTATCCGAGTGAAGCTGAGCGAAGCGGCAACAATGAACCTGTTGCAAGAGCAACGAAGCCCTTTAGTTCCTTAGTTGCGACGCGATACTCATATGGTGTTGCAAGCCAAACCCATACAGCATTGTCCTCTAGCTCCTTTGAGATAGCGGTGTATGCAGAGGTTCGAACTGCAGTCTTTCCACTTGACTTACCCTTCAAGAAATTAGCATCAAGAGTTGCTGATGAATATGTTGCAACCTTGTTCAAGTTTCCTGTTGAAGTGAAGTAGCGGGTGTACATAGTGTCTGGATCAATTCGTCCACCATTGTTTGCAAGAGTTGCAACGAAATCTGCACCTAGCCAACGAGGAACATATGTTGCCTGGTCAACGATGTCTAGATCCATGGTGATATCTGCGCGTGCAAGCTGTGCCTTCAAGTTTTGTGCCATTGCAACAGATGTAGCCCATCCGTTGCTTGTAACAAGTGCCTTGAATGTAACTCCGCTTGACTTGCCTGCTGCTGCTAGATATTCCTTAGCCTTAGCAATGTCAACCTTTGGGCATGGACGTGCGTTTGGATCAGATTTGTAAGCAGGGCTTGTGATTGGGCCAGATACAGCGCCTTCACCAAGCATTGCTGTCTTAATCATCTCTGGACGATCAATAGAGCACTGAATAGCTAAGCGCACATTCTTGTCATTAAAAGGTGCCACCTTTGTATTGAGCTGCAATGCGTAATAAGAAAGTGCAGGCACCTTAAATAGCTTGAGTGACTTGGTGCTGATCTGCTTAGCAATCAATGGATCAGTAACAATTCCAAATTGGATTGTTCCTGCATTCATTGCAGACAAAATTGATGATTCGTTTGGAATAACTCGAATAGTCAAGTTTGTAATCTTTGGTGCGCCCATCCAATAACCTGGATTAGAGACATACTTTACTGACTGAGTTGGTTCCCATGATACGAACTTGTATGGGCCAGTTCCGTTTGGCTTGTTGCTTCCGCCAACTTTTCCATCTGCAATGTCATCTGAAGAAAGCATCGCCATGTTCACGCCATCGAGTGCAGCGAGAATTGGAACGTTTGGTACAGACAAGTTCAAAGTAAGAGAACGCCCTGAAGCAACAATGCTAGTAATTGTTAATAGGTTTGCACGTCCCTGTCCGCCAGTCTTTGTATCCAAAATTCTTTCTAGACTTGCTTTTGCGTCCGTTGCATCAAATGTTGAACCATCGTGGAACTTAACGCCTTGACGAAGTACGAGCTTGAGTTGAGTACCAGCAGCGTTGAATGACCATGATGATGCCAAACCGGTCTTCAACTTATTTCCTGGGCCAACTTCTACCAAGCTTGAATACACCAAACCAAGTGCACGCACGGTAGCGAAGTTTGTTGCTGTGTGTGGATCCAGTTTATCGATATCCAAAACAGATCCGATAACAAGTTCAGAACTTGCTGCCTTTGCTGGAGTTGAAACAAGAGTGCCAGCCATTAACGCTAACGCCACTCCGCCAACTAGAAATCTCTTTTTACTAATCACTATGCAGTTCCTTCCTAGATGACATATTCAATTTGAACACATCAGTTATTCGGTCTCGGCAACATGAAAATTTCTTTCACCGCCTCGCCTCACTCATGAAAAATCATGCTGCGTATTGGGCAATCCGTCAAGCACCCAGAATCATTGATTTTTAACTATTTATCCCAATACTTACTGAAAATTAATGACTTTAATAACAATTCTTGATAATCAAGACTCTGTGAGCGCTTCCCTAATGCGGTTTGAGGAGGCATGAAGTCTTGTGCGTGCTGCACTTGGGTCTAAGTTGAGCAAAAGCATCAAGATCGCAACTTTAACTTCATGTCCTGATGCTTGCAGTGCTTCTGTCGACTCTTTCTTTGAAGCTCCGGTTGCCTTCTCAATTATTCGCACGGCACGGTCTTGAAGTTTCTCGTTACTGATTTGAAGGTCCACCATCAAATTGCCAAAGGTCTTTCCAAGACGAACCATTGAAATTGTGGAAATCATATTTAAAACCATCTTTTGAGCTGTTCCGGATTTCAATCGAGTTGATCCAGCCAAGAGCTCTGGCCCTGAATCCACGTCCAATGCATGATCACTAATCTTTCCAGCCTCAGAATTTGGGTTACATGAAATAGCAATTGTTAAAGCGCCAACGCTTTTGGCATATGCAAGACCACCAAGAACATATGGAGTTCTTCCGCTTGCTGCTATTCCAACTACTACATCTAGTTGAGAGACATTGGCGTTCTCTAAATCTGCGGCTCCAAGTTCCGGCTTATCTTCGGCACCTTCTACAGGATTACGTAACGCTGAATCTCCACCTGCAATGAATGCAACAACTTGATCAGTGGAAACAGAAAAGGTTGGGCCGCACTCAGCTGCATCTAGAACTCCAAGACGACCTGATGTGCCAGCTCCCATATAAATTAAGCGACCGCCCTGCAACATACGGTCAACAACACCATCGATAGCTTTTTCGATTTTAGGTAAAACTAAGCTAACAGCTTTAGGTACTTCGGTGTCGCTTTCATTCATTGCTTGTAGTAATTCAGAAACAGTCATGACATCTAGCATCTGGAACTTTGAATCTACTTGCTCAGTTCGAAGTAAACCTAGTTCCGGTTCTTTACCAGTGCTTGTCATAGTTTCTAAAGAATAGGGTAGAAACTGAAAAGTATCTACCATCAATAAAATCCCATACACTTCACGCATGATTCGGTTAGCACGTAAAGATGATGCTCCACGCATACTTCAGCTGATAAAAGATCTTGCTGAGTATGAAAAAGCCCCTCTGGAGGCTAAAGCCACCCTTGAACAAATCCAAGAGAGTATTTTTGGTGAAAATCCTGTTGCGCACTGCCACGTTGCAGAAGAGGACGGCCTTGTAGTTGGAATCTCTATCTGGTTTTTGAATTACTCAACATGGGTTGGCAAGCCAGGCATCTACCTTGAGGACCTCTATGTTGATCCTGCATATCGCGGCAAAGGTTATGGTTTGGCATTCCTCAAGGAGCTCGGAAAGATCTGCGTTGAACGCGATTACGAAAGATTGCAGTGGTGGGTGCTGGATTGGAATCAACCAAGCATCGATTTCTACAAATCCTTAGGCGCAGAGCCCATGGATGAGTGGACTGTATATCGCGTTAGCGGAGATGCACTCAAAAAACTAGGTAGTTAATTAAGCAGTTGGTGCTTCAGCAAGATCTTCAGGCGAATCAGGCGTTGCCACCTTTGGCGCTCCGGCAAATGTGAACTTTGCTTCGGCCCCTTCACCTTCAACATCAACAACGATAATCTCGCCAGCCTTTAGCTCGCCAAACAAGATTCGTTCTGACAATCCATCTTCAATCTCACGCTGAATAACACGACGCAATGGACGCGCACCAAGAAGTGGATCGTAACCACGCTCTGCAAGAAGATCCTTAGCTGCAGGAGTGAGTTCAATACCCATGTCCTTTGCCTGCAAACGATCATCGAGATTCTTAAGCATGAGATCCACGATCTGAATGATCTGAGGCTTGGTCAACTGATGGAAGACGATGATGTCATCGATACGGTTGAGGAACTCAGGGCGGAAGTGAGTCTTAAGTTCATCACTTACCTTGCCCTTCATGCGCTCGTAATTAGTTAAATCATCATCGCTGTTAGCAAAGCCAAGCCCGAGTGACTTAGAGATGTCACGGGTACCAAGGTTTGTAGTCATGATGATGACAGTGTTCTTAAAGTCAACGGTGCGTCCTTGTGAATCAGTTAGGCGACCATCTTCTAGAACCTGTAGAAGTGAGTTAAAGATATCTGGGTGTGCCTTTTCGATTTCATCGAAGAGAACAACTGAGAATGGACGACGGCGAACCTTTTCAGTTAGCTGTCCACCTTCGTCATATCCAACATAACCTGGAGGTGCACCAAACAAACGTGATGCGGTGTGACGCTCTGAGTATTCAGACATATCAAGTTGAATCAACGCATCTTGATCACCAAACAAGAATGAAGCAAGTGTGCGAGAAAGCTCAGTCTTACCAACTCCTGAAGGACCAGCGAAAATAAATGATCCACCTGGACGACGTGGATCTTTTAGACCAGCGCGTGTACGACGGATTGCTTGTGACAGAGCCTTAATTGCTTGGTCTTGTCCGATAACACGGTTGTGTAATTCATCTTCCATGCGAAGTAGGCGTGCTGTCTCTTCTTCAGTTAACTTAAAGACTGGAATACCTGTTGATGCAGATAGCACCTGAGCAATGAGTTCTTCATCAACTTCAGTGACCTTATCTAGATCAGTTGCTTTCCAATTCTTCTCAGCATCCTGCTTTTCGGTAATAAGTGTTTTTTCCTTATCGCGAAGAGTTGCTGCTAATTCAAAATCTTGACCATCGATTGCAGACTCTTTTTCCTTACGAGCATTTGCGATCTTTTCATCAAACTCACGTAGCTCGGCAGGGGCGGTCATGCGCTTAATGCGAAGACGTGAACCTGCTTCATCAATAAGGTCAATCGCCTTATCTGGCAAGAAGCGATCTGACACATAACGATCTGCAAGATTTGCAGCCGCTGCAAGTGCGCCATCTGTAATTGAAACACGGTGATGTGTTTCGTAACGATCGCGAAGACCCTTCAAGATCTCAATTGTGTGTGCAACAGAAGGCTCTTTAACCTGAATTGGCTGGAAGCGACGCTCTAGCGCAGCATCCTTTTCAACATGCTTGCGGTATTCATCAAGAGTTGTCGCACCGATTGTCTGTAGCTCACCACGTGCAAGCATTGGCTTCAAGATGCTTGCAGCATCGATCGCACCTTCTGCAGCACCTGCGCCAACAAGTGTGTGAATTTCATCGATGAAAAGAATAATATCGCCACGAGTTTTAATTTCCTTAAGCACCTTCTTTAAGCGCTCTTCGAAATCTCCACGGTAGCGACTACCTGCAACAAGTGCACCTAAATCAAGTGAGTACAGCTGCTTATCTTTCAAGGTTTCTGGAACATCGTTCTTGTAGATCGCTTGTGCAAGACCTTCAACAACAGCTGTCTTACCAACACCTGGTTCACCGATTAGCACTGGGTTGTTCTTTGTGCGACGTGAAAGAACTTGCATAACGCGTTCGATTTCATTTTCGCGACCAATAACTGGGTCAAGCTTTCCTTCGCGGGCAGCTTGTGTGAGGTTTCGACCAAATTGATCAAGCACCAATGATGTTGATGGAGTTCCTTCTGCTGGTCCACCAGTTTGTACAGCTTCTTTTCCTTGGTAACCAGAAAGAAGTTGGATAACTTGTTGGCGAACACGGTTGAGATCTGCGCCGAGCTTGACGAGAACTTGTGCGGCCACGCCTTCGCCTTCGCGAATTAATCCAAGAAGAATGTGTTCTGTTCCGATGTAGTTGTGACCTAACTGCAATGCTTCACGAAGTGAAAGTTCTAGAACTTTTTTCGCGCGCGGAGTAAATGGAATGTGACCACTTGGTGCTTGCTGACCTTGACCAATAATCTCCTCAACTTGTGCGCGCACGCCTTCAAGTGAGATGCCCAATGATTCGAGTGCTTTAGCTGCAACGCCTTCACCTTCGTGGATTAATCCAAGAAGAATGTGCTCGGTGCCGATGTAGTTGTGATTGAGCATGCGTGCTTCTTCTTGGGCCAGCACAACAACTCGGCGGGCTCGGTCGGTAAAGCGCTCAAACATGGGCGGTGCTCCTTTGGGTCGATCTTTCGTTAAGCCTAATACCTGCGGGGCTACGCTCGCGAGGTGGATTGCATCTGAGTTTTCCAACCCCAAATATGGTGGGGTTGAGCCCGAAATCGGACTAAATCTAGGTGTCTATAGCTTCTTGAGCATTCGGGTATTTCCCAGGGTATTGGGCTTTACCGATTCAAGGTCAAGGAACTCAGCCACACCGGCATCATAGGAACGCAGGAGCTCTTTATAGATCTCTGGTTCGACAGGCGTTCCTTGAATAACTTCGAAACCATGACGACCGAAGAACTCTGTCTCAAAGGTCAAACAAAAGATTCTCTCCACACCAATATTTTTTGCTCGCTCAATAATTGATTCAAGAATTTGGTGGCCAACACCTTCGCCACGTAGTTTTTCTGTAACTGCAACTGTGCGTACTTCTGCAAGGTCTTCCCACAAAATGTGTAGTGCTCCGCAACCAACAACTTCGTCGCCTTCGACGGCAACTGTAAATTCCTGAACGCTTTCATACAAAGTTACAGTTTCTTTTGTAAGAAGTCGACCTTGTGGAGCATACGAATCAATTAATTGACGGATGCCTTTAATGTCACTGGTGCGTGCTGGACGAATCTGCATTGATTAATCAACTTCTGGTTTAACGAGCGGGAACAAAATTGTTTCGCGAATTCCAAGACCAGTAAGTGCCATGAGCAAACGATCCACGCCCATTCCCATTCCACCCGTTGGTGGCATCGCAAACTCCATTGCGCGCAAGAAATCTTCATCAACTTGCATGGCTTCTAGGTCGCCCTTTGCGCCAAGTGTTGCTTGTTCAACTAAACGATCGCGCTGAACGACTGGATCAATTAATTCCGAATAACCTGTTGCAAGTTCAAAGCCATCAATATATAAATCCCACTTTTCCGCAACACCCGGTAATTCACGATGAGCGCGAACAAGTGGTGATGTATCAACTGGAAAGCCCATAACAAAAGTTGGTTCAACTAATTCATGACGTGCAACGTGTTCAAAGATTTCTTCGGCAAGCTTTCCTGTGATCCACTTAGGGTCAAGCTTCATTCCTAGTTTTTCAGCAATTTTCTTTAGATCTGCAATCGGGGTAAGGGCTGTAACTGATTCGCCGACACCATTAGAAATAGCGTCATATAAGGAGATCTGCTTCCATTGCCCACCAAGGTCTGCTTGGCGACCATCATGGTGTGTGACGATATGTGAACCAGCAACTGCCATCGCCGCGTTTTGCACAAGGGTGCGAGTCAGATCAGCGATAGACATCCAATCGCCATAAGCCATATAGCTCTCGATCATTGCAAACTCAGGAGAGTGAGATGAATCAGCGCCTTCATTGCGGAAGTTACGGTTGATTTCAAACACACGTTCAATACCACCAACAACACAACGCTTTAAGAACAGTTCTGGAGCAATGCGTAGGTACAGATCCATGTCATAAGCATTTGAGAATGATTTAAATGGACGCGCCGCTGCCCCACCATGCATCACCTGCAGCATTGGAGTTTCAACTTCAACAAAGTTTGCCTGATCAAATGTATTGCGCAAAGACTTCATCACAGTTGATCGCATGCGAGCATTGCTACGTGCTTCAGGGCGAACAATTAAATCCACATAGCGCATGCGAACACGAGTCTCTTCTGACATCGGCTTGTGGTCATTTGGCAATGGACGCAATGACTTTGAGGCCAGAGTCCATGTGTTTGCAAGGATTGAGAGTTCACCGCGCTTTGAAGTAATGATTTCACCAGTGATTGAAACTATGTCACCTAAATCAATATCTGACTTCCATGAATCAAGAACGTCTTGGCCAACCTTGTCTAAAGACAACATTGCCTGAAGTTCGGTTCCATCACCTTCGCGCAGAGTTGCAAAACACAATTTTCCTGTGTCGCGCTTGAAAATAATTCGCCCTGTCAGAGATTCGATATCTCCGGTTGCAACATCAATTTCAAGGCCAACATACTTTTCACGTATTTCAACAAGAGATTTCGTGCGAGGCACAGCTACTGGATAAGGTTCTATATTTCGCTCTAATAATGAGGCGCGCTTTTCACGTCGAATACGGAGCTGCTCAGGCAGATCCTCTTCAATCGGTGCGTTTTCTGTGCTCATAGGCTGCGAAGTCTACCGAGTTAAGCATTTCGTTCGTGAATTAGGCGAAGGCCAATGAGGGTTAAATCAGGCTCGTGATGGTCGATGGTTTCTGAAACTCCGATAATCAGTGGGGCTAATCCACCTGTTGCAATAACTGTTGGCTTTTCAGAATAAGAATCCATCAGTTCTGCTGTGATTCGATCAACTAATCCATCCACCTGACCGGCAAATCCGTAGATAGTTCCGGATTGCAACGCCTCAACTGTGTTCTTGCCGATCACATTTTTAGGTCTAATCAATTCAACTTTGCGAAGCTGGGCAGCGCGAGCTGCTAACGCATCAACTGAAATTTCAATTCCGGGAGCCAGTGCTCCACCTAGAAATTCTCCCTTTGGTGAAACAACATCGAGATTTGTTGACGTACCGAAGTCAACGACTATTGCTGGGCCACCAAAAAGTGTGTGAGCAGCCAAGGTGTTAACAATGCGGTCTGCACCGATTTCCTTTGGGTTATCAACTAGTAATGGGACACCAGTCTTTATACCCGGTTCAACAATTGTCACCCGAACATCTGCGAAATAATCCGCAATCATCGTGCGAAGTTCGCGCAAGGTCGCAGGCACAGTTGAGCAAACAGCCAACCCAGTCAACTTGTAATCCTCAATCAACGCTCGATACTGCAACCACAACTCATCAGCAGTACTGCGAGGATCTGTTTTAACTCTCCACGAATGTACCAATTCCTTATCATCAAAGATTCCAAGGACTGTGTTGGTATTTCCTACGTCAACTGTTAATAACATTGTTATCTCCCCACCATTGGCATGTTATCTATTAAGCGAACTCCCTCGACCCATCCAGCAATAATTGCTCGACGGTTTTCTGTGCCTTCATCTGCTAATGAAAAATCTTTTTCATCAATGATCGTGGCGTAATCCTTATCAAAGTCAGGCTCAGTAGAAAGCGTTGTATTGAGTATCTCTTGAGCAATTTCTACTGTTGGGGCAAGCTTTGCAGCAGCTAATGCTCGATGAATAACTAACGCAACATTTCGACCTGATTCGCTCAGTCGCAGATTGCGCGAAGACATCGCTAACCCATCAAACTCACGAACTGTTGGAACGCCAATTATCTCGACCTTGCTCTTCATTGCTTTAACTATTGTTAGCTGCTGAAAATCTTTTTCTCCAAAAATTGCTTTGTCTGGCTTTGCAATTGCAAATAGACGATCTACGACTGTTACAACTCCGTCGAAATGTCCCGACCGTGATGCACCTTCATAGACATTGCCTAATGATCCAGCGCTCAATGTTTTAAAGCCTTCTGGATACAAATCTTCGTACTCAGGAAACCAGACCTCATTTGCGCCAGCAATTGTTGCTATTTCGATATCGCGTTCTGGCGAACGTGGATACATTTCTAAATCAGATTTATTCTCAAACTGAAGTGGATTAACAAAAATACTAACAATTACATCTTTATCTAATGTGCGAGCACGTTTAATCAACGCTTGGTGGCCTTTATGCAAGGCACCCATAGTTGGGACTAACACAGTCATTTCAGTGGCTCCAGTCCTTTCGTGGGGTACCGGGCGAGATAATGGAAAGTTTACCTCTAAGCAGGCAATTGCTCCAAAAGTTCTTTTACCGATCCATGCGTGAGCAAGATTGCATCAGGCTCAATTTCAAACCAAGGCTGCAAAACGAAGCGACGTTCATGAGCACGTGGATGTGGCAACTGCAATTCATCAGCTTTGCTCAATAATCCACCGTATTGGATGAGGTCTAAATCAATTGTTCTGGGACCCCAATGTTCGATTCTTTCCCGGCCCAAACTCTTTTCAATGCCGTGTAGCAATGACAAAAGATCCAACGCAGGTAATTCGCTCTCAACAATACACACCGCATTTATGTAATCAGGTTGCTCTGGACCACCAACTGGGGCAGTTGTGTAATAGCTAGAGACCAACTGCACATCTGTGGCTTCGCGAAGTAATGCAATTGCAATATCCAAATTTTCTTGTGGATCGCCAATGTTGGCACCAAGTGCAATTACTGCTTTCATCGCGCTCTAGTTACAACAACTGCAATATCTTTTAATTGTGCAGCAACTGGTGCTTGAGGCTTGTGCACTGTGACAGTCACTGAAATAACCTTCACATGTTGATTGAGCACACGCTCTGCAATTCGAGCTGCTAACTTTTCAATTAGGTTAACTGGGTTACTTGTAATCTCTTCAACAACCAAATCTGTGATTTCAGCATAATTAACTGTGTCTTCAATTGCATCTGACAGTGAAGCTGCTTTCAAATCAACTGAAAGTGTGAGGTCGACAAAGAAATCTTGACCATCTTTACGTTCTTGCTCAAATAATCCGTGATAACCAAAACCATGGATACCTGTTAGAACAATCTGATCACTCATTGTGCTAACACCTCCCTATGTGGTTTCACACTATGAACTCTAACCGCCCAGATACCTGTGGTGGCAAGCCGCTTTGTTAATTCAATTGTTGCTTGTTCACGTTCATCTGGGGACTCTCCACCTAGGAAACGCTTGCGCGAAGCACCAATTAATACTGGATAACCCAATTCAACAAAGTTACTTATCGAATCAATAATCTTCCAGTTATGTTCGGCCTCCTTTGCAAAACCCAGACCTGGATCAATTATTAGATTCCCGGGTTGGATTCCTGCATCCAAAGCAGCAGAAATACGCTCTTGTAGCTCTGAAATCACATCACTGACGACATCCCCGTAAATAGCCTTTGAATTCATATCTTTTGATTGGCCACGCCAATGCATTGCGATGTATGGCACCTGCAATCGTGCAGCCGTTTGCAGCATGTTTGGGTCTGCTAATCCCCCACTAACATCATTGATTATTGATGCACCAGCTTTGATTGCAGCCTCTGCTGTACTTGCACGCATTGTGTCGATGCTAATTCTTGCACCATGTTTTGCAAGTTCGGTAATTACCGGAATTGTCCGTTCTATTTCTTCTGCTTCACTCACCCGATCTGCGCCAGGTCTAGTTGATTCACCGCCGATATCAATGATGTCAACACCTTCGGCGATCATTTCTAAACCACGTGCAACTGCCGCATCAAAATCATTATGTCGTCCACCATCGGCAAAAGAATCAGGGGTCACATTTAAGATGCCCATGATCAACATGAGAATTACGCCTTAGTGATAAGTGAAATTGCTTCTGCGCGCGTAGCAGGATTTGTTAATGCACCTCGCACAGCAGATGTAGTAGTTCGAGCATGGGATTTTTTAACTCCGCGCATCGACATACATAAATGTTCGCAATCAATAATGACAATAACGCCAAGTGGATCCAAGATCTTCACCATTGCATCAGCGATCTGAGTCGTTAAGCGTTCTTGCACCTGTGGACGCTTTGCATACATATCTACTAAACGCGCAAGCTTTGAGAGTCCAGTGATCTTTCCGCGTGGGATGTATCCAATGTGTGCAACACCGTGGAATGGAGTTAAATGATGTTCGCAATGTGAAAAGACTTCAATCTCGCGAACGATTACTAGCTCTTCATGGCCAATATCAAAAGTAGTTGTTAAAACATCTTCTGGTGATTGCCACAATCCTTCAAAGTTTTCCTTCATTGCACGGGCTACTCGTGCAGGAGTCTCTTTTAACCCATCGCGATCAGGGTCTTCCCCAAGGGCTATAAGCAGTTCACGAACAGCCTTTTCAGCACGCTCCTGGTCATAAGGACCAGATGCGCGACCATCAGAGACGCTCACTTTATTTACCGTCACTTGCGGCCTTCTTACGACGTGTTGGTTTCTTTGCTTCAACAGGTGCAGCAACAACACGTTCTGGAACATCTACTGGTGGTTGCTCAGATGGAATACGAGTTGCAGAGCCAGTCCATGAAGGACGCTTTGTTACTAGCTTTACCTTTTTAAAGATTGCCGCGATTTCATCCTTATTCAAAGTTTCCTTCTCGAGAAGTTCAATCACCATCTCATCAAGGATCTTGCGATTAGCAACCAAGATATCAAATGCTTCTTGATGGGCATTTTCAATTAAGCGGCGGATTTCACGATCAACCACACCAGCAATGTTTTCACTGTAGTCGCGTTGATGTCCGTAATCTCGACCTAAGAATGGTTCAGATGCCCCGCCACCAAGTTTGATCGCGCCAATTGCTTCTGTCATTCCGTATTGCGTAACCATTGCGCGAGCAAGCTCCGTGGCCTTTTCAATATCGTTAGATGCACCAGTTGATGGATCATGGAAAATTAGTTCTTCGGCAGCACGTCCACCTAATGAATACGCCAATTGATCAAGTAATTGGTTGCGCGTTGTTGAGTACTTATCTTCATCGGGTAGAACCATTGTGTAACCAAGTGCGCGACCACGAGGCATAATCGTGACCTTATGAACAGGATCTGTGTGTGGCAAAGCATGCGCAACTAGTGCGTGACCAGCTTCGTGATAAGCAGTAACTCGTCGTTCATCATCACTCATCAAGCGAGATTTACGTTGTGGTCCCGCCATAACGCGATCAATTGCTTCATCAAGTTCTGGATTTCCAATAACTGATTTATTCTCGCGGGCAGAAAGAAGTGCTGCTTCATTAAGCACATTTGCTAAATCGGCACCTGTAAAACCAGGGGTGCGACGTGCGTAATCAACTAGCTTTACCTCATCACTGAGGGGCTTGCCCTTGGCATGCACCTGCAAAATTGCTTCGCGACCTTTGAGATCTGGGCGGTCAACCGCGATCTGACGATCAAAACGACCTGGACGTAGCAGCGCAGGATCTAGAACATCTGGACGGTTTGTTGCAGCGATCAAAATTACTTTTGAGTTTTCCTCAAAGCCATCCATCTCAACGAGTAATTGATTGAGTGTTTGTTCACGTTCATCGTGTCCACCACCCATACCTGCTCCACGTTGGCGACCCACTGCATCGATTTCATCGATGAAAACAATTGCTGGTGCATTCTCTTTGGCTTGGTTAAACAAGTCACGCACACGCGCAGCTCCAACACCAACAAACATTTCTACAAAGTCAGAGCCTGAAATTGAATAGAAAGGAACTCCTGCCTCACCGGCTACCGCGCGAGCTAATAGTGTCTTTCCTGTTCCTGGAGGACCAAATAACAAAACACCCTTAGGAATCTTTGCACCAAGGGGCGCATACTTTTCTGGCTTGGCAAGAAAATCCTTTATTTCATCTAATTCAGCAAGGGCTTCATCGGCTCCTGCAACATCTTTAAATGTTGTTTTTGGAACATCGTTGTCCTGCAATTTCGCACGAGACTTTCCAAATTGGAAAACTTTATTGCCACCTTGGGCTTGACTCATCATCCAGAAAAACAGGAATCCAATGAGCAAGAAGGGAACAATTGAAAAGAGGAAGGAAACAAGTAGCGACTGAGAAGGAACCTTTACGTTCCATCCCTTTGACGGTGGATTTGCAGTGAGTGCATCAACCAAAGTTGGTTCTTGTCGTGCAACATAGAAAGATTCAACCTTTGAATCCCCATTAATTGTGTTGCCAGGGGTAAGTATTAGGCGAATCTTCTGATCTTTATCTACTAACTCGGCAGACAATACTTTTGACTGAGTAATTGCATCGATTGCTTGTGAAGTTTCAATTTGAGTGTATTTATTACCCGCAGATGTGATCTGGCCAAAAACCGTAACGGCAAAGATTGCAGCAAGAATCCAAAAAAGAGGACCGCGGAAAATTTTGCCTCCCTTGGTGGCAGGCTTCTTTGGCGTGCTCTTGCCAGAAAAACTCTTCTTCGTCGGCTTCTTAGGCTTTTGTGCTTGTGACATATCTGGGGATTCTCGTTTCTAATTCTTATTCATACATGTGCTTAGCAAGCACGCCAATAAAGGGAAGGTTGCGGTACTTTTCATCGAAATCAAGTCCATACCCAATTACGAAATCTTTTGGAATATCAAAGCCAACATATTTAACATAAACTTCAACCTTTGCCGCCTCTGGCTTGCGCAAGATTGAAAGAATCTCAACTGAACCTACTCCGCGTGATTCAAGGTTTGCCTTAAGCCATGAAAGTGTTAATCCAGAGTCAACAATGTCTTCAACGATTAAAACATTTCGGCCAGTGATATCGCGATCCAAATCTTTCAGAATACGAACAACTCCGCTGGATTTTGTTCCGGATCCATAAGAAGAAACTGCCATCCAGTCCATATCTATATGACGTTGCAGTGCGCGAGAAAGATCAGCAACTGCCATCACTGCGCCCTTAAGAACACCGACAAGAAGAAGATCTTTTCCTTCGTAATCTTTATCAACCTGGGCTGCAAGCTCTTTGATACGTGCTTGCAACTGTTCTTCGGTCACGATTACGCGTTCGATATCGCCCTTGACTGCTTCTAAATCCACGGTTCTCCCTATGGTCGGTGCGGTGAGAGCGAAAGTCTGCCTGAAA
>JBILAD010000003.1:0-32105 GCA_044354355.1 Candidatus Planktophila sp.
CAACTGATCTTTAAAGTCTGTTACCACTCAACAATCTGATTGTCTTCCCACAAAACTCCTGTTGTATCACCAGGATTAAACTCTCTAGTTGCTAACCACAATGCACACGCTGCTCCTTCTTCAGCACTACGTGGTGCATCAGCGCCACCCATATCAGTGCGTGAGTGATTCGGGCACACAGCATCAACTAAAACACCACGAGCACCTAAACCAGTTTCATGAGCAAGATTACGAACCAATGCATTCACACCAGCCTTGCTAATTCTGTAAGGAGCAAGACCACCTGTATTTCCAGGTCCTGACATTCGACCGAGGCATGCAGAATAAATAATGATGCGACCACTACGTGCTTCAACCATGGCTGGAGCTAATCCATTGACCAATGTAAAAACAGAATCCAAATTAATTGCCATGACTCGGCGCCATTCGGCATCACTTGTTTTTAATGTCTTAGACATTTTCTCGCTCATGACACCGTGGGCCAAGATCAAGATTTCAGGAGCACCGTGCTGTTGCGAAATCACTGCAACAGCGTTGCGAGTTGCTTGCATGTCTTCAAGATCAACTACATATGTGGTGAAGTGTTGGCTAGGGTGATTGTGCTGTAAAGATTCCTGGGCCTGTAGAAGACGGTTGGAATCTTTGGCGATCATCACAAGGTCATAGCCCAGCGCCGCTAGGGACTTGGCATTTTCAAAGCCAAGACCTCTGCTCGCACCAGTCACCACCGCTAAAACCATGGGAGAAGCCTGCCCCAGATGGCCCTGAAATGGAGACTGAAATCAGTGTGGCCAATCTCGCGTTATGAGCGCCAAATCATGTTTATGCAGGCCTGTCACTGCCGATAGGCTTAGGGATGTAATCAATGCAGAAGGAGCTTGCCAGTGTCGGCACAGGATTTTGGCGCAAATGATTGGCTCGTCGATGAAATGTACGAGCAGTATTTAGCGAATCCTTCTTCAGTAGACCCAGCATGGATTGAGTACTTCAAAAACAACAAGCCAGGTTCACCAACAACATCTGCAACACCAAGTAAAGGTGTTCCACCTGTTCCTAAGGCACAACAAAAAGCCGCACAGCCCGCACCCGTTGTTTCACAACCCGCACCAGTAGCTGCACCAGCACCTGTTGCTCCAGCACCTCAACAACCAGTTCTTCGTGAGACAGCAATTGCACAACCAACTCCTGCAGATCCCATTGTTAAGCCAGTTCCAGTTTTAATCACTCCATCTGCATCTTCACTTGAACCAATCCGGGGAGTTTCAGCTCGCGTGGTGCAAGCAATGGAAGCATCACTTACTGTTCCAACAGCAACTTCAGTTCGCGCAATTCCTGCCAAGTTGATGATTGATAATCGCATCGTTATTAATAATCACTTGAAGCGTAGTCGTGGCGGAAAAGTTTCTTTCACACACATCATCGCTTTTGCAATGATCAAGGCAGTTCGAGCAATGCCAGAGATGAACGCTTTTTTTGGTGAAATTGATGGCAAGCCAGCAATCGGAAAGCCAGAACATATTAACCTCGGTGTTGCAATCGATTTAGCTAAAGCAGATGGATCTCGCCAGTTATTGGTTCCATCTATTAAGGGTTGTGAAGAATTAGATTTTGGACAGTTCTGGAGTGCTTATGAAGCAGTTATCAAAAAAGCTCGAGGCGGTTCATTAACTGTTGAAGATTTTGCTGGCACAACAATGTCCATTACCAATCCTGGCACTATTGGAACAGTTCACTCAGTTCCTCGCTTAGTACAAGGACAGGGTTTGATTCTTGGTGTTGGAGCGATGGATTACCCAGCAGAGTTCCAGGGAGCAAGTGAGCAAACCCTGATAGAGATGGCTGTAAGCAAGGTAATTACCCTTACGAGCACATATGACCACCGCATTATTCAAGGTGCTCAATCTGGTGATTTCCTACGTCGTATGCACGAGTACTTGTTAGGTGCAGAAAACTTCTACGATGAAATCTTTAGTGCACTTCGCATTCCATACGAGCCAATTCGCTGGGCCACAGACTTTGCTTTCTCACGTGATGAAGAAATCAGTAAAACCGCCCGTGTTCAGCAGTTAATTCAGTCGTACCGAACATTTGGTCACCTGATGGCAGATGTTGATCCACTTGAATATATCCAACGTTCACATCCTGATCTAGATGTTGTTACACATGGTTTAACGCTGTGGGATCTTGATCGCGAATTTGCAACCGGTGGTTTTGGTGGCGAACGCTTTATGACTCTTCGCAAGATTCTAGGAATTTTACGCGATGCTTATTGCCGTTCAGTTGGCGTTGAATTTATGTATATCCAAAATCGCGCTGAGCGCGAGTGGATTCAAAACCGTGTAGAAGTTGGCTACGCCAAACTTCCTCGTGATGAGCAACTACATGTCTTGCGGAAACTCAATAGCGCTGAGTCATTCGAATCATTCCTTCACACTAAGTTTGTTGGACAAAAGCGCTTCTCACTTGAAGGTGGAGAATCTGTAATTCCACTACTTGATGCTGTAATTTCTTCTGCTGCAGAAGATGGCCTGGATGAAGTGTGTATTGGTATGCCACACCGTGGTCGCTTGAATGTTCTTGCAAATGTTGCTGGCAAGTCAGCTGGACAAATCTTCCAAGAATTCCAGGGTCACTACACAGAAAACCAGGTTCAAGGTTCTGGCGATGTGAAGTACCACCTTGGAACATCAGGAGTATTCACAACAAATTCAGGTGCAACAACCAATGTTTATCTCGCCGCTAATCCTTCTCACCTAGAAGCCGTAAACCCAGTATTAGAAGGCATTGTTCGGGCAAAGCAGGACCGCATGAATGTTAAGAATGCTTACTCTGTAATGCCAATTCTTATGCACGGAGATGCATCCTTTGCTGGGCAAGGCGTTAATGCTGAAGTTCTGCAGCTGGCAGGTCTTCCTGGTTACCGCACTGGTGGAACTATTCACATTGTTATTAATAACCAAGTTGGATTTACGACTTCTCCACATGCTGCACGTACTTCTGTCTACTCAACAGATTATGCAAAGATCACACAAGCTCCGGTATTCCATGTCAATGGCGATGACCCAGAAGCATGTGTTCGAGTTGCACGTTTAGCATTCGAATATCGTCAAGAATTTAACAAGGATGTTGTCATCGACATGATTTGTTACCGTCGTCGTGGACATAACGAAGGTGACGAGCCAAGCTTTACTCAGCCATTGATGTACAAGATGATCGATGCAAAGCGATCAACACGTACTTTGTATACCGAAGCACTAGTTGGCCGTGGCGATTTAACCCCAGAAGAAGCCGAAGGCATTGCAAACGAATACCAAGCACAACTTGAATCTATTTTTGCCGCAGTTAATAACATTGAGCCAGAACATGATGCAAGCTTCAAGGCACCAGTTGCTCCAGAACCAGAATTAATCTCAACTGCAATCACTGAATCTCTTGCCCGTGAAATTGCTGCAACTCAATTGGCGGTTCCGGAAGGCTTTAGCGTTCATCCTAAGTTGACTCCACAACTTGCAAAGCGAGTTGAGTCCCTTAATGATGGAACTATCGATTGGTCCACAGGTGAAATGCTTGCCTTTGGTTCACTCCTTAAAGAAGGTCTTCCAATTCGACTTGCTGGGCAAGATGCTCGTCGCGGAACTTTCTCAAACCGTCACGCTGTGATCATTGACAAAGAAAATGGCAATGAGTGGACACCACTTCGTGGACTAATCAGTGATGAAAATCAATTCTTTGCTATCGACTCATCTCTGAGTGAATATGCAGCTATGGGCTTTGAGTATGGATACAGCCTTGA
Source organism: Candidatus Planktophila sp. (assembly GCA_044354355.1). Taxonomy (GTDB): domain Bacteria; phylum Actinomycetota; class Actinomycetes; order Nanopelagicales; family Nanopelagicaceae; genus Planktophila. The sequence continues at coordinate 3,794 of JBILAD010000003.1, forward strand.
GCGAGAAGAGGCACTTGTTCTGTGGGAAGGCCAGTTCGGCGATTTTGCTAACGGTGCGCAAACAATTATTGACGAATTCATTTCTTCTGCATTGCAAAAGTGGGGCGAGCGTTCTTCCGTTGTACTGCTTCTTCCACATGGCTATGAAGGACAAGGACCAGATCATTCCTCAGGACGCATTGAGCGATTCCTGCAGCTATGTGCAGAGCAGAACATGACTGTTGCACAGCCAGCAAGCCCGGCAAATTACTTCCACTTGCTACGTTGGCACGCAAAGAACCCTGCACGTCGCCCATTGATTGTCTTCACACCTAAATCAATGCTCCGCCTGAAAGCTGCTGCATCAAAGCTCAGTGATTTCACTACAGGCCACTTCCAAGAAGTTATTGGTGATGATTCAGTCCACAATGCTTCACGCGTTATTTTCTGTTCAGGAAAGATTTACCACGACCTCGTAGCAGAGCGCACAAAACTAGGTGAAACTGGAACAGCAATTGTTCGAGTTGAACTTTTGTATCCGCTTCCTGTTGATGAAATGGTTGCAGAAGCTAACAAGCATCCAAACGCTAATTTGCTCTGGGTTCAAGATGAACCTGCAAACCAAGGCCCATGGTCACACATTGCACTTCGCACATCAGAGGCACATGGTGGACATGGATTTGGAAATCGAATTTTGCGTCGCATTTCTCGTCGTGCAACTGCATCTCCTGCAACAGGAAGCCATCACTTGCATGAGGATGAGCAAAAAGCATTGTTGCTTGAAGCCTTTACTCGCTAGCTAAGGGTTGAAGGATATTCACAGTCAGGACTCGTTTTAATAAGTAATACTCCGAGTAAAACCTTTTTCCAAGGGGAAAATTCGTCAACCTTCCTGACTTCACTGCCCACAAATGCCCAATACTCCTGACGAAAGCTTTAATCTCCCAGACTCTTACTCCTCACGAGGGGAGCTTCGATCACGCTCAAATTGAGCCCACAGTTTTGTTTCTGAAGAATTATCCCTGTAAGCAAACCAAGAAATTTGCCTCTCCTTCAAAACCCAGAAAAATTCTCAGAATTTGAGAATTAAGGCCCTCGGAGTCATTGACCGGGGCTCATCCGGCTGATACCTTCCGAGTAATTGGAGTAAAACTTCAGAATTTAGTGAAAATCTGACGCATTACTTCAATAGAGATGGGGAACTAGGTGAAAAGTGGAATCATTGCGAAACTTCGTAATGTAGCTGACCAGGTCACAGCGGCCGAAGCCAGTGCTTGCGAATACATCACTAACCACCCAGATTTAGTCATGCGCAGTCCACTACATGTCGTTGCAGAGGCAAGCGGAACTAGCGAAGCAACGATCATACGTCTCTGTCGGAAAGTAGACCTCTCGGGCTATCAAGAACTACGACTCGCGTTAGCTCGGGATAACAAAGACCATCAGCTGGATGCAATCCATGAAGATGTCGAACTAAATGACGCTTCAGATGTAATGTTAAAGAAAGTCTTTAGTGGGTTCGTTAATGCTTTAACAGACACATTGAAGATGATTGATGAAAAACACTTTGGAGAAATCATAAGTGTAATCGCAAAAGCTAAAAGTGTAAGCTTTTTTGGATTGGGTGCATCAGGATCTGTGGCACAAAGTGCTTATTTCAGATTTATGAGATTGGGCGTTCCGTGTTATGTCCTAACCGACATAAGTGGTCAGCTTAACCGAGTTTCGCTTCTGGGCGAAGGCGATGTTGTAATTGCAATTTCGCACTCAGGCAGATCTCAAGATGTTATCTACTCTGTTAGTGAAGCAAGAAAGCGTAAAGCTACTTGTATTGCAATAACACAGTATGGAAAACAACCCCTAGTAAAAGTTAGTGACTATGTCTTGTTCACCTCTTCGACCGAAACTGCATTTCGTTCTGAGGCAATGGCAAGTCGAGTAGCGCATCAAGCTCTTCTTGATGCGCTTTTTGTTGGAGTTTCCCTCACGAGGTACACATCTGTGGTAGAAGCCATCGAGACTAATCGACGCTTGACAGAACAACTTCACCAAAAATCCCATGAAAAACTATAGGAAAGGTAATTCAATAAATGGATAAATTGGAAAATACCGAACTTTCCCGTCGGCAACTTCTCTACTCTGGCGCTTTCGTTATGGCAAGTGCTACTTTGCCATCTGTATTTGGCGCTACATCCTCACAGGCAGCGATTAACCCTAAGCCTCGTGCAGCTAAAATAAAGAATCTGACCTTCGCTCAAAGCGTGCAAATTAACTCCTTGGCAACAATGGGCACACAGCCAACTGTTTATCCCGCAGGTTATGAAGCCGCATTCACCATTTATCGAGGCTTAGTGAGATTCAAAAATAATCTCTCGATCGAGCCCGACTTGGCTACTGGATGGGAAACATCTTCTGATGGAACGAAATGGACATTCAGCCTCCGAAAAGGGGTGAAATTCCATGACGGAACACCATTCGATGCAGATGTTGTAGTTGCATATTTCACAAAGATGATTGATAGAACTTACAACGTTTCAGCATTTGGATTGTGGTCGCCAATAACTTCAACTAAAAAGATTGGTGAGTACGAGGTAGAGGTAACTACAGCCAAGCCATATGGTGCGTTGTTAAATGCTCTAGCTCACGGATCTGGATTAATTCCAAGTCTTTCTCTGATTGAAAAAGGTGCTGCAGAAGCCGCCACAAAACCAATCGGAACAGGACCCTACCAAGTAGACAAGTTTGAGCCCGGAACAAAATTAGTTGTTAAGTCCTTCAAGGATTACGTTGGGCCTAACAAACCAATCTATGACACCATTACGTTTGTATTTATTGGTGACGCAACTGCTCGCATGGCCGCTCTTGAATCAGGTCAAGTAAATGTTGTGGATGCAGTTCCTGCTCAGGATGTTGCAAGGCTTGGTGCAACCAGCAATGTAAATGTGGTTAATATCCCTGGCTTGCAAGTATTTGGAGTCGGAATGAATTTCAACAATCCGATCTTGCAAAAATCCCAAGTACGTCAAGCGCTCAATTTGGCAGTGGATGTTCAGTCAATAACTGCATCTCTATTCCGTGGTTACGCAACGCCCCTCACTAGTCCGTTAGCTCCAAAAACAAACGGGTATGCAACAGCCGGACCAAACAAATATGACCCGGAGGGTGCAATTTCGCTGCTTAAGCGGGCTGGCCTCACTCTTGATAAGGATCAAATGTTTAACTTCAACGGGAAGCCTGTTTCTTTCAAACTTCAAGTTCCTGATGGACTTTATCCAAACGATCTTCTAGTGGCAGCTGCAATTCAGGATCAATTGAAAAAAGTTGGTATTGGTGTAACTATCAAGAAGATTGATAAAGCCGCATATTGGGACAGCATTCGCGTCGCAAGAGCTGATGTTGATTTCGATCTTGCGCTTTTTGGATTCAACCCATCTCATGGTAGCGGAGCACTTCAACTCGACATTATGTATCGCTCAAACACTACTAATGGCAAAGTTACTGGTTGGAATTTTAACTGGTACAACAATCCAAAAGTTGATGCGATGCTAACTCGCTCTCTGGAGGCGGTATCCCCAGCGGCGAAGATGCAAGTACTTGCAGATGTTGGAAGACAGATTTGGCGCGATGCTCCATACATCTGGTTATACGTGCGAAACAACTTGTCAGCATATGATGACAAAGCTGCAACCCCGCTCGTACTTCCAGTGGTATTCACACTTCCTTCAAGACCAGCAAAGTAGATCCAGCGAGGGCGGATCTAGATGCTGCGATATCTTGTTGCGCGACTAGGCACGATTGCAGTTCAAGTTTTTGTAATCGCAACTGGTGTCTTTGTTCTATTTCGCATTGCTCCGGGCGATCCAGCATCGCTGCTGCTCGGAGCACTTGCAACACAGGACCAAGTAGACCTATATCGCGAACAGTTGGGTTTGAACGATCCAATCTGGTCTCAATATCTCGGATACTTGCAATCACTGTTTAGCGGCGATTTGGGAGTCTCAACAAGTTATTCGCAACCCGTAACAACGGTAATAATGAGCAGGGTCGATGAAACTGCGGCCCTGCTCATTTTAAGTTTAGTTATTGCCGTAACAATTGGAGTGAGCGCAGGAGTTTTTGCTGCAATTCGTCCGCAGTCACTAGCTTGGCGGGGGTCACTGCTGTTGTGGGTTCTACTCCTCGCAATTCCAAACTTTTGGCTTGGAATGCTTTTGATTCAGGTATTTTCGGTTCAGTTGGGCTGGTTGCCTGCCTATGGTTCTGCTGGAATTGCAGGTTTGATACTTCCAGCCCTAGCGGTTTCCGCGCGCCTGGTCGCTTTAATAGCCCGACTAACCCGCGCTGCTATGTTGGAAATTCTTGGTGAAGATTTCATACGTACTGCACAAGCACGTGGTGTATCACCCACACGTCTAGTCTTGCTACATGCATTAAAGCCTGCCATGCCAAGCGTTTTAATTTTAGTGGGCCTGCAAGCCGGATATCTTTTTGGCGGCGCAGTCGTTATCGAAAATCTATTTTCATATCCGGGCATGGGTCAACTTCTCTTAGCTGCAGTGAGTCAACGAGATTACACATTGATGCAAGGTATAACTATTTTTTTCGTGGGAGGATTCCTGATCATTAACTTAATAGTTGATTTGGCAATCACAAGAATTGATCCTCGGATTCGATTAATGAGTTCTTCAAAATGATGTTAATCAAACTACCGCTATCCAATACTTTATCCGGTAACTTAAATTTGCGAATTGGCTCTGCTATCGTTTCTTTTTTTGCATTCTTAGCAATCTTCGCTGAGTTGATTCCAACAAAAGATCCTAACAATCAGGATCTAGCAAATACTCTGCGCGGACCATCAAGTTCACATCTCTTTGGCACTGACGCGCTGGGTCGTGATGTTTTATCCAGAATAATTCATGGCTCGGCAATCGAACTTCAGGTTGTATTGCCGGCCGTGCTGATAAGTCTGCTTATCGCACTGCCAGCTGGAATGATTGCGGGATACCTTGGCGGCTGGTTTGATCGATTAATTGGATGGGTCTCAGATTCGATTCTCACTTTTCCGGCTATGGTTCTAGCAATAGTTTTTGTAGCGATTTTTGGCTCTGGAATTCCAACTTTGATACTGGCTATTATTACGACTCAGGCCCCCCAAATGATTCGCTATGTCAGGGGATTTACGAATCAGGTCAAAAACGCTGATTATGTTATGGCTTCAAGGTCTAGTGGTAGCGGATTAGTTACCGTCCTCATTAAGCATATTGTGCCAAATATCCTTGGCCCAATAATGGTAATTGCAAGTCTCTTCGCCAGTGAAGCGTTACTAATAATTGCCGCATTAGGTTTTCTAGGGATTGGCTTGCAACCCCCTGCTCCTGAATGGGGAACGATGTTGAGTGAAGGACGAGTGGACTTTCTATATGCACCACATGTGATGCTGTTTCCTGGAGCTGCAATTGCACTTATAATTTTAGGCTTTAACTTACTTGGAGACGGCCTCCGAGACTATTTGGATACGCGCAACTAAAGAGAGATTGATATGACAATTATTGTTCCTAGTCAAGAAGAGTTGATGAAACAACAAAGCCTCGGACGTGTACTGGATGCACTTGTTGCAAGCGACATAGTGAATCGAGGCATTTCTCACCACCTTTATGACAGTGCACGTGCAAAAGTGATTTTCCCCCTGACAACAAGTGCGGGGCTTGCCATCACGAAAAATGTGAAAGCGGGAGATGTAGTTTTAATTGGCACTGGTTGGCCATCGAGGTCATGGCTCATGAAGGGAATAACAGAAACTGATGGTCCGGTCGGAGCGGCATATCTCGCTAGATTTCTTGAGGAGTGCTTAGGAGTCATACCAATTATTGTTACTGAGCATCATCTCATTAGATTTTCTGAGATAGCTTTGAGGGCAGCAGGTCTAATCGTGGCCGACCTAGAGACCACTCTTAATTCGAAGAAAGGCAATCACAAAGCTTCAGTAGCTTCTGTAATTTCCTTCACCACAGATTGGTCAGAATCTGATGCGGCAGCCAAAGACCTCCTAAAACAACTGCAACCCAAAGCAGTAATAAGTATTGAATTTCCGGGTGCAAATAGCTCAGGGCAATTCCACAATGTGACAGGACGTGTGGTTCCTACCGAATTGGTAGCCAAACTTGATGCCATTGTTAGGGCCGCAACCAATTTCGGCATTCTCACCGTTGGAATAGGTGATGGTGGAAATGAGTTAGGAATGGCCAATGTCGCTGATGCCATTACTAAGCACCTGAACAATGGATTAGAAATTTCACCTGTCACTCCAGTTGATTATCTGGTGGTGGGATCCGTTTCCAATTTTGCAGCTGCCGGTTTAGCCGCCGCGATAGCAGCTTTAACCAATAACGGCCATGTCCTACAAAATGTCAGTTTAACTCGTATCACCGAGAAAGTTTCAGATGCCGGAGCTATCGATGGCTTATCGGCTTATTTAGATCCAAAAAATGATGGAGTTCCACAAATAGCGACACAAGCCCTAATGGAATTGATTAGCACAACTGTGACCTCACATCTGAATGGATGGAATAAGAAATGAGCTCTAGTTTTTCGCAGCATAGTCCTTGGAAAAAAATAAAAGTTGTACAGGTAATAAATGCCGCTGGAAAGATGACTTATTTAGGTGGTAGTGCAGTGAGTGAGTCGGTTGCAAATGCAATAGCAGCGGGCGCGCAGAGCAGTATAGAAATGAAGATACTTAAGGAAATGGCCGCGAAAACAGTAGCGGAATTGACGCGAGCAAACGGAGCCTTAATAGTTGCATCTGCTTCTGCTGGAATCATACAAGCGGTCGCAGGATGTATTGCTGGAGACAATTTGAGAATGATTCAAAAGGTACCGTTTGTCGATACCGAGAAACTTGAAATTATAATTCAAAAGCCACACTCCATTGATTATGGAGTATCAGTAACTCAACTAATTCAAATGGGTGGTGGAACACCAGTTGAAGTAGGTAGCGCTAACAGATCTGATAAGGACCAGATTGAGTCGGCTATTTCCCCTCAAACCGCTGCAATTTTATTTGTGGTTTCTCATCATGTTCACGCAGAACATCAAGCCAAGCTGGATGAAGTTGTTGCACTTGGACGCAAATACAAACTTCCAGTGATTGTTGATGCCGCTGCCGAGTCCGATTTGCAGCTCTATACAAAATTGGGTGCAAATCTCGTTGTATACAGTGGCCACAAGGCAATCGGAGGGCCAACCTCTGGATTGATAATCGGAGATGCTAAGTTAGTTCGATACTGTGCCGCTCAAGAGCGCGGAGTGGGTAGAGCACTTAAGGTAAGCAAAGAGGCAATTGCAGGCTTAATCGTAGCCTTAGAAGAGTACACATCTACGACGATTCAGATGCAACGTGATAAACATCAGAAGACCCTTGAATTGATTAAGGATTCTGTAATTGCTAATGAAAATGTTCGACTAAGCATAATTTGGGATGAAACCCGGCCTATTCCAAGACTAGAAGTCACTTTCTTGAAAAATGCTGATGTGCTGGTGCTCAAATTAGTTAAACATTTCCAGTCAAACAAACCAGCAATCTGGACTCGCAATCATAAATTAGATCAGGGAATTATAGGAATAGATCCACGTGAAATAACAGTTGAAGATTCTAAGCAAATCGTGAATGCTCTCAATAAATTCTTGAGCGGCGGATCTAACACCTCAACTCGAGGAAGAAATCGAAATGATAAATAGTGTTGATTTGAGATTGAATGTACAAACTCACAATAAAGTTGATGCCGAGCGGGTTGCAAAAGTCTACGGTGACGCAGTTTGTGTCGGAGTACTGGCGCGTGACTTTGGTAATTTAAACGAAGCTGTGGAATTGGTAAAGTCTTTTCAAAAAAAAGATGTACTTGTATCAATCGGACTGGGGGATGGAGCTGCAAATCAATGGGAGAGAGCTTTGTACATCGCAACTCAAACACTGCCCTTTCATTTAAATCAGGTTTTTCCAACAGCGGCCCGCGCAGTTGGGACTCTATCTGAATACAAAGTGGGCATCAGAGTGAATGCCTTAGTTAGCCCCACGGAAAATCCGAAAAGGCTGTCGGTTGGAACCGGCCCACTTAGTAGTAGGAATTCCGATAGCAACCTTCCCATAGAAACTGTGTTAGATATTTTGCTTGACGGTGGAGTAAATTCCATAAAGCTTTATCCACTAAAAGGAACTAAGAACTTAGAATCATTAAGGAATGTTGCTGAAGCTGCAGCACTTCGTGGAATGACCATGGAACCGACCGGCGGGATTGATTTGGAAAATCTGGAGGAAATTGTAACTATTTGCCTGGAATCTGGCTGCAAATCAATAATGCCCCATATCTACAGCGCGGTAAAAGATTCAAACGACCGATTGATTTTTGAGAAACTTGATGAAGCGATCAAAATTCTTAGAAGAGCTCAAGGACAAGTGTCTTAACATGAGCAACATCTGCACTATGGATATTGGTTCTACTCGCATAAAAGCAGTCTTGCGAGACACAGATGGGAAATCGCTCATACGCAAAACATTTGATTATCCATGTAAATATATTGATTCTGATTTAGAGATTAATGAACAACTTTGGCAATATGTGAGAGATTTAATATTAGAGATTTGGCGGGAAAATAGTTTCAGGAGTTTAATCCTTTCCTGTCAGATGGCTGGATTTTCCGCAGTTGATACCAAGGGAGAATTGGCGGCACCTCTGATCATGGGAGTGGATCCTAGAGTGCCCCTAGATCATGGTTTTGACTTAATGGTTTCTGGAGTGCCAAAGGGAGGACCATCAACTTTCGGAATTCTTAACTGGTTACAAAGTAAATATCCGACATTAACTGATAAAAATATTCGAATAGGTGGCATTAAGGAATTTATACTTTTTCGCTTGACTGGAAAATGGGTTACTGACCCAGCTTCCGCTTCATCCTCCGGTTTCTATGAGTTACGCACTGGTAAGTGGTGTCCAGAAACCTTGCAAATAGCTGACATACAAGAATCTCAACTTCCTCAAATCCGAGCCATGAACTCGGTAATTGGAACCGCCTTGGGGTTACTGCCATCCATAAAGGATAAACACGAATCAATTGAAGTTTTTTGCGGAACTGGAGATGGCCCAGCAGCCAATATTTCAACGGGCGCTATCGGAGTAGAAAGAGCTTGTCTATCTAAAGGAACCACAGTAGTTCTCCGGATTTTAGAAAGGGGTATAAATCAAAAACTCAAATACCGGCCACATTTCATTCAACATGTTAAAGATGAATGGTATTGCTCAGGAGTGAGATATACATACGATAAAAGTGCAGATTGTTTCTTGTCTGCAGGTGACTTCAACCTCAAGTTAACTCCAGAGCAACTAATGCTCGACCTGCAAGAGGTATTTAATCACATGCAGATCTCTGACATTCGCAGTATCGGCGGTCGAAATCTAAATTTACCAAAGACCTGGTCCGTCAGTGAATGGGGAGATGACTTTCAAGATGGAACAAAAGGTCTAGCCCTCGTGGCTAGAGGCTTTTCACTCCAAGAGATAAGAAATATGATTGATAATGAAAATGGAATGAGGATTCCTTAAGATGACAACTCATGCCGTCCTAAACATCAAGAATTTAACCATCAGCACTCAAAGGAATCTCAGCGCCCCATTGGTAGATGACTTGAATCTTGATGTAAATGCAGGCGAGATTGTTGGACTAGTTGGTGAGTCTGGAAGTGGTAAGAGTCTTACTTGTCTAGCTGCTTTGAAACTACTTCCATCTTCCCTAAAGGTTTCTGGCGAGGTGCGCTTTAATGATAAAAATGTTTATGAAATGGACGCTAAGCAATTAAGGAGTTCACGGGGTAAGGTGGCTTCAATCATATTTCAAGAACCAATGTCATCTCTAAATCCAGTGCTAAACATACGGCAACACTTGTATGAATCATTGCAGGATTTACAAACACGCGATAAAGCGACGAAGGAAGCACGCTGCCTCGAACTACTGGAGATGGTTGGAATTAATGACCCCGAGAGGCGACTTAACCAATACCCGCATGAATTTTCGGGTGGAATGTGTCAACGCATCATGATCGCAATGGCCATGGCGGGAAACCCCAAGATCCTTATTGCTGATGAACCAACCACGGCACTAGATGTAACTATTCAAGCTCAAATTCTTAGCTTACTAAATGAGTTGACTAGAAAACATGGCATGGCTCTTCTCTTGGTATCTCATGACCTTGGAGTGATTGCGCAGAACTGTGATCGAGTTGTAGTCATGTACGCTGGTCGTGTTATTGAAGATGGTTTAGTTTCCGATGTTTTTGAAAATCCATTACATCCTTACACAAAAGGGTTGCTGAACTCGCTTCCATCATTAGATGGAGTATGGCGCCGATTACCCTCACTACGAGGGACGGTCCCCACCATCGACTCCATGCCGGTAGGTTGTCGTTTCAACCCACGCTGTGATTTAGCTAGCGAAATTTGCCTCTCTAGCAAACCCGAGCTTATTGAGATCTCAAGAAAACATTATGCATCATGCTGGGAGCTGGATAAGTGATGAACGAAAATCTTCTAGAAGTCGACTCACTCAACAAGATTTTTAAAGTTAAGTCCAAACGTGGAGAAAACTTAACTGTACATGCGGTTAGCGATGTCTCATTCGATATAACAAAGAATGAAACTGTGGCACTCGTGGGTGAGTCAGGTTGTGGTAAGAGCACGACAGGTTTAGCGATATTGAGATTAATTGAACCAACATCAGGATCCGTTAAATTTAATGGAGTTGAACTCACCGGTTTGAAATCTAATGAACTGCGGAAAGCTAGATCACAATTCCAAATGGTTTTCCAAAACCCCAGATCCCAACTAGACCCCCGTATGCGAATCGAAGATTCTATCGCCGAACCCTTAAAAGCCTTCAACTTCGGGAGCAAGGGAGATATTCAGAACCGAATCAGAGAAGTGCTTGAGCTGGTTGGGCTCGACCATTCATTTGGCTCGCGTTTCCCACACCAAGTCTCTGGCGGTCAAAGACAAAGAGTCGGCATTGCTCGGGCAATTGGTAGCAACCCTGGTCTTATCGTTTTAGATGAAGCTATAGCCTCATTGGACGTATCAGTGCAGACCCAGATCATGAATTTATTGCTGGATCTGCAGGAAAAGCTAGGAATTTCATACCTATTTATCTCTCACAGCATGTCATCAGTTAAATACTTGGCCGATCGCATAGTAGTTATGTACTTAGGACGTGTTGTGGAATCCGCTCCTGCAGATGAGTTCTTTAAGAAACCCCGCCACCCTTACTCAAAAGCATTACTTTCAGCAGTACCTATTCCAAACGTAAAAGCAAAGTACAAACCTGAGTTGATAAAAGGTGATGTTCCGAGTCCATTCAATGTCCCAACTGGGTGTGTGTTTAGGACTAGATGTTCAAAAGCACAAGACATTTGTAGTAAGGAAGTTCCTGAAAACCAATCTATCGGAAGTAAAGCTTTTGTTGCCTGCCACTTCCCACTTGATTAAAAGAGACAGATGTTTAATCTCCAAAGTGCCTAATTTCTCGGACACTTCCTGGCAAATTGTGAGAGATCTAGGACATCAAAGTCGTAGTTATGAAGTTGGTGCTTTTCCCAAACAAGAACATTGTGCCCTTCGATGACAATTACCAACTCTCTAGCGTGGAGATCTAGATCATGTAGAGAAGATTGCATAAAAGCATGAATCAGTTTTGTTCATTAGGCTAGATTCTAAGCAAGACCTTGTCTGATCAAACAGTCGACAGGAAGCCCGTTTGCGATAGATTCACTACATGACAACGGAGTCGGCATTTGAAACTGCACGTGCCCAGTTACGCAAAGCGGTAGATCAACTAGGCCTTTCAGAAAATGATTGGCAGACGCTTTCAACACCTCGGCGAATCTTGGAAGTAGCTGTCCCCTTACGTCGGGACAATGACAAAGTCGAAATGTATAAAGGCTTCCGAGTTCAATACTCAACTACCCGTGGTCCATCCAAGGGCGGAGTTCGTTTTCATCCGGACATTGATTTAGAAGAGACCATCGCTCTGGCCATGCTCATGACGTGGAAGTGCGCTTTGACCAATTTGCCTTTATGGATGCAGGGCTGATTGTCGAATCTGGCCCTCCGGATCAGGTTTTAGATAATCCTCAACATGAGCGAACGAAGTCATTCTTTTCAAAGGTTCTGTAACAGTTCGGTATCGGTTCTTTCTACATACAATTCTGATTAAGGGTTGAGGGACAGGTCAGGGTTCCATCTGAGCGCACCTGGCTTTTAACAAGTTGTTCATAAGAAGTTTGCCAGGTATTTACTTGTCCTAGATGGTGCATAAGAAAGATATGCCTTATGAAAAAACTTCCACTAGCTGTACTAACACTATTTACTGCCTCCGCACTAATTACCGCTGGGCAACTTCCAGCACTGGCTAATGGAGCCACCCTTAAGATCACCGAGATCGCAGCGATTGCCTCTGGCGATGGTGAGGGCAGTAGCGAGATCGCTACCTACCACGCTGGTTCAAAGCGTATTTTTGCAACTAATGGCGTGAAGAACACAATCGATATTTTTGATATCTCAGATGTAGCAAATCCAAAGAAGGTAGGCGCAGTTGCTCTAAGCCCTTATGGAAATGATGTTACAAGCGTTGCTGCAGGTAAAGATGTTGTTGTAGCAGTTGTGAATGTTTCCGATAAATTCTCAGCAACAGGAGTTCCAACTACTACAAACGGAAAGATCGTTGTATTTGATACAGATGGAAAAGTCTTGAGTTCACCAGATGTTTTGGGTGTCTTGCCTGATTCTGTAACTTTTGCGCCAAATGGCACAACTGCACTAGTTGCGATCGAAGCTCAGCCAGTCTGTGCAAAGGATGATCCAGCAACTGCTGCAAAGGAAGAAACAGATTATACAAAGGCATCAGATCCAGTAGGTGGAGTTACAGTTGTTGATCTAACAAATCCAGCTTCTCCAGTTCTTAGATTTGCTGGCTTTAATCAATTCTCTGTTGCTGACATGAGAGCCAAAGGAATCGCTGTTTCATCAGTTGTGAACAATGTCGCTAAGGATTTTGAGCCAGAGTTTGTAACTGCTGTAGATAACAATTATGCATATGTCACGATCCAAGAAGCCAATGCAATTGGCAGACTTAATATTAAATCTGCAACTTTTGAGAGCGTTACACGTGCATTTGAATCTAATCTTTCGATCGTTGCTCGTGATACCAGTGATAGAGATGCTGGAGCGGGTCCACGAACTTACAAAAATGTAGTTGGAGCTTCACAGCCAGATGCGATCGCTGGCTTCACAATCGGATCGGGTCAATACTTTGTTACTGCTAACGAGGGTGATGCCCGCGAGTACACATGTCTAAACGATGATTTACGTGGCTCTGCGCTCAAAGTAGATGCACGACGTTTCCCTGACTGGAAGGCATTGTCAGGTAGCGCTGCGCTAGGTCGCGCAAAGGTCAACCCAACTATTGGCGATAAGGATGGCGATGGAGATATCGACACTATCCATCTGCGTGGTTCAAACTCAATGACGATGTATCGAAATGGGTTAGTGATCTGGGATAGCGCAAATCTTTTAGATCAGATTCAGACTCAGGCATTTGGTGTTGCAAACATCAACGGTTCACATTCTTTGTCTTCTGACAAGAGCACGATGAACTATGTGGGTCAAGACCGATCCGATGATAAGGGCGCAGAGCCAGAAGGTGTTGCAGTTGGAATGGTCGGAGATCGTCGAATTGCAATCCTTGGTCTTGAAAGAATGACTGCTTTGGCAATCTTTGACATCACAGTGCCAGGAAATCCAATCTTTCAAGAGTGGCTTCAGATGCTGCCAACAAAGGCAACTCCTGCAAAGGAAGTTAAGCACTGGTCACCAGAGGGAATCGTATTTGTTCCTGCGGACAAGTCACCTTCCGGTAAAGCACTAATCATTACAAGCTATGAACTATCAGGTTCACTCTCGATTCATCAGATCGAGCCACGTAACTAAACTCTGAAATATTCAAAAGACCACCCCATATTCCTTGGGGTGGTCTTTTGAATATACAGATACTAAGTGTCAGGAAGTTCTGCCTCTTTTGCACCTAAAGAGCACAACACCCACGACCTCATTGGCCGGTATCCATCCCCAGGTGCGTGAATCAGTGCTTTCTTGGCTATCGCCCTGCACCCAGTAATTTCCAGCATGGAACTTTTGTACTCTCTTAACTAGATAGATCCCAGGTCGTTCTTCGCGCTCAACAACTACAACCTTGCTAACAAGGGAGTTCCCAACTGCCTCTAAACCTGGCGCTGTATCTAGCCAGCTAACAAATAACCAGTCGCCATCTCGGTATGCGGGAAGCATTGAGCCACCTGCAACCTTAACTGTGCCAAATTTGCTCACGGGCGGTAGTCTCGCACCATAAGCACTGCAATTCCATTACATCAATAGGTGCTTAATAGGGGAGAAGAAAATGTTTGCACCAAAGACAACTGTCTATGCACACTGCGATCTTCCATGCGGTGTTTACGATCCAGCGCAGGCAAAGATTGAAGCGCTATCTGTAAAGGCATGCATGGAAAAGTACGCAGCTAACACAGATGCTGATTTCCGCTCACGTTCAGTGGCAATCAAAGAAGAGCGTTCACATCAGGTTAAGGAGCACCTATGGGTGCTGTGGACTGATTACTTCAAGGCACCACACTTTGAGGCATACCCACAGTTGCACTCATTGTTTAATGAGGCAACAAAGCTTGCAGGTGCTGCAGGCACAAAGGGAACTCAGGATGTTGCAGTTGCAGATTCTTTGATCGCAAAGATCGATGAAATTGCAGAGATTTTCTGGGCCACTAAGAAGGCTTAGTTTTTATTTGTATCCTGAACAAGATTAAGAGCAGCGGTGCGGGCGAGGAAAGATACTCGCTCCACCGTTGATCTTTTTATCAAGGCTGCTGCAATCTGGCGATCATGTTCATAGACTTCACATTCAAAAGTTAACTCTTTTCCTTCAATTTCAATCACGCGTGAAGTTCCGCGAAGTTCAGCACCAATGCTGGCAGGTGAAAGTGAAATGAATTCAACGCTTACAGGGATTGTTGTCTCTTCCGGCTCTAAGTAAAGATCCAAAGACAGTAACGCTGCATGCTCCATTAAGTTGATCAACAACGATGGCGCAATGATTGGAAGATCGCCAATACCGATTGCAACAGATGTGTCACCAGGACGCACGATCATCTCAGTTAAGCCAACAGCGCCCAGTACTTCTTCGGCAGGATGCATTGTTATCGCTCCTGACTCTCATGAACTAGATTCGTTGACATCGCCTAAAACACTATCGTTAAAAGAGGGTTTCTGGCTCTCCTAAAGGCGTTTCAATCGTTAACTCTTTTCCATTATTTGCCACACTATTGACCGCATCTGAAACTGGGCGAGCGATCACTATGGATTCAGGATTCTCCACAACCATTAAGGATTTCAATTCATTGACATCGGTATTGCGGGGGTTAAGCCATAAATCCCAGCGATCAGGTGGCATGAAAACCGGCATTCGGCTATGAATTGTTTCTAGCTCGCCCTGAGCTTCTTGGGTAATGATCGATGCGGTTTCAATTACTTCACCATGTGGCCCAGTCCAACTGCTCCAGATTCCGGCGATTGGAAGTTGCAGGCCATTTCGGGCAGAAATATAGAAAGGTTGCTTAGGAGGGTATTGCCCTAAAGCAGTTGCCCATTCGTAGTAACCAGAGGCAGGAATCAGGCAGCGCGTTGATCTAAATGCATTTCTAAATGTTGGTTTCTCATGAATCGATTCACTACGGGCGTTAATCGCTCTAGATTGCGAAGCACGTGCCTCCTGCATGTCTGTTAACCATGGACCAATTAATCCCCATGACACTGTTGCTAACGCTCTTTGGCTCTGTGTGTCATTGCCAGAACGATCATTGGCACGGACTATGTAAATCGGATTTGTCGGTGCGATATTCCAATTCAGTGGCAGTGAGCTTTGAGGCGATGTGCCAGTGACCTCAAACTGCTCCATGAGTTCTCGCATATCAGCGGTTTGCGCATAACGACCACACATAATTCAAGGGTATCGCAGGTATCGGCACGGGTTAGAATAAGACGATGACAAACAACGCTCACTGGCCAGCGATTTATCGCGGCGCAACACCAGTTGATATCAGCGTTGTCATTCCTGGATCCAAATCAGTTACCAACCGAGCTTTGATTCTGGCCGCCCAAGCAACGAGCCCTTCAACATTGCGCCGTCCCCTTGTTTCACGCGATAGCGAATTAATGGTTGCAGGCTTAAAGGCACTTGGAATTGGAATCGAAGAAACCACAGCAGTTGTCGATGGAAACGAAGAGCTGCAATGGCTTGTCACACCAGCGCCCATGCGCGGTGGAGTGCGCATAGATGTGGGCAATGCCGGAACTGTTATGCGCTTCTTGCCTCCACTAGCTGCACTTGCAAGTGGAGAAGTTGTTTTTGATGGTGATCCACGCTCATACGAACGTCCGCTAGGGCCGGTAATCAAGGCACTTGAAGAGCTCGGTGTATCGATTGATCATGAAGATCGTTATAGCTTGCCCTTGACATTAAATGGCACCGGAAAAATCGGTGGCGGAGAGATAACAATTGATGCAAGCGAATCAAGTCAGTTTTTATCAGCGCTGCTTTTAGTAGCGCCAAGTTTTACTAATGGAATTAAAGTTAAGCACCAGGGTGGCTCATTGCCATCGATGCCACATATCGAAATGACGGTTGACATGTTGCGCCAATTTGGAGCAACAGTAGATGTAGATGCGGTTGCACAAACTTGGAGTGTTAAGCCGGGCGCACTACATGGTTTAGATCTAGTAATTGAGCCAGATCTTTCTAATGCTGCGCCTTTTCTTTCAATGGCAATGGTGTGTGGTGGGCGAGTAGCAATTGCAGATTGGCCAATCAAAACCACACAACCCGGGGATCAATTACGAACAATCCTTTCGGATATGGGCGCGCAATTCTCCTTTGGAGATAACGGTCTAACAATTATCGGTACGGGAAAAATTCATGGCATTGATGTTGATCTCCGTGATGTTGGTGAATTAACCCCTTCAATTGCCGCTTTGGCAGCCCTTGCTGATTCACCCTCGCATTTGCGCGGCATTGGTCACCTGCGCAAACATGAAACTGATCGGTTAGCGGCGCTAACCCGGGAAATCAACGCATTAGGTGGCAATGTCATAGAAGAAGAAACAGCGCTACATATAACCCCAGCACCATTACAGGCAGGTGTTTTTCACACCTATGACGATCACCGATTAGCTACAGCTGGAGCAGTACTGGGCCTTGTGGTTGAAGGAATTGAAGTTGAAAACATTGCAACAACACGAAAGACCTTGCCAGATTTTCCAGGGCTGTGGAGCTCTCTCTTACTATGAGTCCACGCGAATACGATGAATCAGATGCGCGCGTTCGCCCATCTCGTAGTACACGCCCACGAAGTAAAGATCGTCCCTCACACAGTGATGCAATTTCAGCCTTAGTAACAACTGTAGATCGTGGTCGCCAGACCTGTATTACTGAAGACGGAACCATCGTCACAGCAATGCGTGCGCGCGAACTTGGACCTAAGTCTGTTGTCACAGGTGACAACGTTTCAATTGTTGGAGATGTCACTGGATCTGAAGGCTCTCTTGCACGAATAGTTGCAGTTCAGGATCGTCGCAATTCCTTAAGCCGCACAGTTGATGATGCGGCGCAGGTAGAACGCACAATCGTTGCAAATATTGATCAACTAGTTATTGTCGTAGCAGCTGCTAACCCAGAACCTCGTCGTGGTTTGATCGACCGTTTCTTAGTCTCAGCTTTTACTGAAGGAATCATTCCAAAGATCGTTGTTACAAAAACAGACATCAGTGAAGTTCCCTTATTTCTTGCAGAGTATGCCGATCTCGATATTGAAATCATCCACACCGCCATAAAGAGTGAGTCACGAGCAAAAGATTTAGCAAAGTTGCACGAAGTACTGGAAGGCAAAATCTCTGTATTGGTAGGCCACTCTGGTGTTGGTAAATCAACACTTATTAACGCATTGGTGCCTGAAGCTGATCGATTAACAGGTGATGTGAATGAAGCAACCGGTCGCGGTCGTCACACCTCATCTAGTGCAATTGCTTTGCCACTTGTTGATAGTGATGGATGGATCATTGACACACCTGGTATTCGTGCATTTGGCCTGAGCCACATCGATAATCAACGAATTGTTGATGCTTTTAGTGACCTATCTGAAGTAGCTGCAAATTGCCTGTCCAACTGCTCTCACTCAGAGAGTTCTTGCAAACTAGATGCATGGGCTAGCCCGGATGGGGTTGCAAATGCCCACCGAACTGCACGTCTAGCAAGCCTTCGCTCCTTGCTAGCGGTCAAGGATTCACCTGTTGTAATAGTCGAGGAATAGACTGGCACCATCATGAGTAACGATAAGAGTTCAATTGATCTGGCAGATGATCTAGCACTTGCGCACGCATTAGCTGATCTGGCAGATGCCATATCCCTTGATCGCTACCAGGCCCAAGATTTAGTTATAACTACAAAGCCGGATAACACACCAGTAACTGATGCCGATCGCGCAGTTGAAACTGCAATTCGTCAAGCATTAGCAACACATCGCCAAACAGATGGATTAGTTGGCGAAGAGTTTGGAAGTGACAAGGGAACCTCTGGTCGCTATTGGGTGATTGATCCGATTGATGGAACAAAAAACTTTATGCGTGGGGTTCCAACGTGGGCAACATTGATCGCACTTGTTCAAGTAGATCAATCAGGTGTCGAAGAAGTAATTGTTGGAATTGCAAGCGCCCCAGCACTTGCACGACGCTGGTCTGCTGCCAAAGGTCAAGGCGCATTTGTGAGATTTAATTCAGGAAGCATTGATGAGCTATCGGATGAGTTTGATGCATCATCAAATGAAAACAAGATTTCAGTATCTAAAGTTGCCGCACTTACTGATGCTTCAATTTCTTATTCAGATTTCATTGGCTGGGGAGATCGCCTAGAGCCTTTCCAAAAAATGCTTGCTAACGCTTGGCGCACACGTGGTATCGGTGACTTTTGGTCTCACATGCTTGTTGCCGAAGGCGCTGTAGATATTGCAATTGAACCAAAATTGGCTGTGTGGGATATGGCAGCGCTGGATATTATTGTTCGAGAAGCTGGTGGAACATTTACGAATACAGCAGGACAGGACGGTCCATTTGGTGGAAGCGGAGTTTCTACAAATGGGGTACTACATAACGCAGTAATCAACGGATTAAACCCCTAAAAAAGGACATCATGAGCCAACTATTAGCGCCAGTAACACTTTCTGTTCAGGGAATGACCTGTTCTTCATGTGTTAACTCAGTGGAAAAAGCGCTCAATAAGGTCGAAGGCGTCAGTGCGACTATCAATTTTGCAACAGAAACCGCTCATATTCTTGCTCCAGCAGATATGAATCCGAAGGATTTAATCAAGATTGTGGAAAAGGCAGGGTATGAAGCATCCCTGTTGGTAGATGCTCAATCTGTCACATTGCATAGCAAGAAGTCTGCACGTGCCTTCTTCTTTGCATTTATCTTCGCAGTTCCTGCTGTTGCTATCTCAATGATTATGAGCTGGCATCACCAGATTGATATGTGGGTTCATGAGATTTTGGATAATTTTGGATTGCCACATCCTTTGTATTCAGCAACAGCGTGGGTAGTGATCGCACTGAGCGCTCCAGTAGTTCTGCTCGTTGCCTACCCAATCCATAAGGCGGCATTTAGAAACATCAAGCATCCAACGATGGACAACTTAATTTCAATGGGTTCATTGGCTGCCTTTGGTTGGTCGATCTATGCAAATGCAACAGGTGCTGGGGATGTCTATACCGAAGTTGCAGCAGGCGTTATTTTCTTTGTAATCCTGGGTCGATATTTAGAAACCCGTGCAAAAGCAAAAGCAAGTAGTGCGCTGACATCTTTGTTGGCACTTGGTAGTAAAGAGGTAACAATTGTTCGTGGGGGATTCCCGCTCATTGTTCCGATTGAACAGTTGCAGATTGGTGATGAATTCGAGGTAAGACCTGGAGATCGCATTGCAACTGATGGAATCGTTGTTAAAGGCGAATCTGCAGTTGATAACTCGATGCTCACTGGTGAAACCAAGCCCATTGATGTTCGTCCAGGATCTGCAGTAATTGGAGCATCACTTAATCACAACGGTCGTTTAATTGTTCGTGCCACACGAGTTGGCAGTGATACCGAGCTTGCTCGCATCACCGCAATGGTCATTAGCGCCCAAGGAACAAAAGCGCCTATCCAACGCCTTGCAGATCGCATTAGCGCTGTCTTTGTGCCTATTGTTACCGTGCTTGCAATTGCAACATTTGCTGGCTGGTATTTCACTGGCTCAACACTTACGAAATCAATTTCAATTGCAATTACTGTTTTAGTGATCGCCTGCCCATGCGCACTCGGATTAGCAACACCTGTTGCACTCCTTGTTGCATCTGGCCGAGGGGCGGCACGAGGAATTGTTCTGCGTGAGCCACGAGTTCTAGAGGTCGCTCGCAATGTCGACACCGTGGTTTTTGATAAGACAGGAACTCTTACAGAAGGTGTGATGCTTGTTCAGGAGGCAACGATCTCAACAGCAGCAGGTGCGGTCCTTGGGCGATCATTTGCAGAGATTGTGACAGCTCAAAACATTGTGGGCTCAGCCGGTGCAATCGAATCACTCAATAATCACCCAATCGCACTTTCAATTACAAAGTACGCACTTGCAAATGCAGGACAAGCAATATCTTCTCGCCCAACATTTGCAGTCTCTGATTTCTCAGTAACACCAGGTTCAGGTGCTGCAGGTCGCGTTTTAATTGGCGGACAATCACCAGTTGTTCTTATTGGTTCACCTGCTGCAGTGGCTCATAGCTCTACAGAGTTTCATAGTGAGATTAGTTCTGCGATTGAACGGGGCCAGGCAGCTGGATTAACCCTTGCTGTTCTTGCTTGGGATGGTGTGGCTTTGGCTGTGTTTGCAGTTGGCGATCAACTCAAATCTGATGCGGCCGCAACTGTGGCACAACTTCGCGAGATGGGAATTACTCCTTGGCTAGTAACTGGCGATAGCAGTGAGGTCGCAGCATCTGTTGCAACAACAGTTGGCATTGATGCAGCACATGTTGTTTCACACGCCATGCCTGAAACAAAATTCGAGATTGTTGAACGCATGAAGAGCGAAGGTCACACCGTCTTAATGGTTGGTGATGGAATCAATGATGCTGCAGCATTAACGGCTGCAAATCTTTCCATGGCAATGGGCACGGGAACTGACACAGCGATTAACAGCGCAGACATCACTTTGATGAACACAGGACTTGGTAGCGTTATTTCAGCGTTGAAACTTTCCAAGAAGACCTTAAAGATCATCCGCTTGAATATGGGCTGGGCACTTATCTATAACGTTATTGGAATTCCAATTGCTGCAGCTGGATTGTTATCACCGCTCTATGCAGCAGCGGCAATGGCGGCAAGTAGCGTTCTGGTTGTTACTAACTCACTGCGCATCAAGTAGGCGGTGTAGGAAAGCAAAAAGGCCCTCGTGAAAGGGCCTTTTTCTATCTAGTAGCGGGGGCAGGATTTGAACCTACGACCTCTGGGTTATGAGCCCAGCGAGCTACCGAGCTGCTCCACCCCGCGTCGGTGATGCAATCTTATGCGCACCAATAGATAAAGACCAAATCCTTGCGATTGTCCGCATGAACTTGGCCTTTATCAGGTGCATTAATTATTTAATGCATTACTTCTATATTTCTTATTTTTTGGTTTGTGCATTGATTGCAGCATCAAGTGCGGACTTCAATCGCTTTTGAGCCTTGTCATATTCAGCAAAGTCTCCCTTTGCAAGAGCGGCTAAGCCATCGGCATATGCCTTCTTTGCACTAGCAAGTGAGTTTGCAAGAGATGTGTTTGAAGTAGTTCCGGTGCTGCCAGTTGTTGTTGTATTTCCAGCATTTGTGCCGGAGTTACCACCAAATACTTGATCCAATGCACCCTTAAGGGTGTCGTCGTAACCAATTTGATCTCCGAAGGAAACAAGCACCTTCTGAAGCAATGGATAGGCAGAGGTGTTTGATGTTGCCTTCACATACACCGGCTGCACATAGAGCAAGCCTCCACCAACAGGTAGTGTCAACAAGTTACCAAGCACAACATCTGATCCACCACGACGAAGTAATGAAAGAGAGTTTGCAACATCAGGCTTTGCTTCAAAGTTAGAAGCAACCTGTGATGGGCCTGCAATATTTGTATTTCGCGGAAGTTGAAGTACTGAAATCTTTCCGTAATCAGGACCAGGATCAGAATTGACTACTGCGAATGCAGAAAGGTTTTCACGTCCTCCACGAGGAACAAATGGTGTTGTCAGTGAGAATGAAGGAGTTTTAGCTCCTGGCAATTGCAATGTTAAATAGTAAGGAGGCTGGGCAGATGCGTTGCCACCAAATGTTGATGGATCACGTGGCACGCGCCAGAAATCCTGACCACCATAGAAGGCTGCAGCAGTCTTGACGTGATACGAACTTAAAATATCGCGCTGGACTCTAAATAGATCCTCTGGGTAGCGGATGTGATCTAGAAGATTCTTAGAGATTTTACTCTTTGGAGTAATCGCTCCAGGAAACGCCTTAGACCATGTCTTTAGAACAGGATCCTTTTCATCCCACTGATACAAAGTCACTGTTCCGTTATATGCATCAACGGTAGCTTTTACAGAGTTACGAATGTAATTAACTGTTTGATTGCCCTGTGCGGCAACAGATGCTGAGTTAGTTGTAAGTGCATCTGCAGTTGCATTTGAAAGTGAAGTTTGACGTGAATATGGATAGCCAGCACTTGTTGTGTAGCCATCAACAATCCACAAGATCTTGCCATCTACTAGTGCTGGATATGGATCTCCATCAAGAGTTAGCCAAGGAGCAACCTTTGCAACACGGTCACGAGGATTTCGTTCGAAGAGAATCTTTGAATCCTTGTTAATCAGTGATGAAAGAAGAATGCGCTGCTCTTGATACTTGAGAGCAAAGACAACCTTGTTAAGCAATGATCCAACTGGAACACCACCTGAACCAGAGTATGTGTAGTTCTTCTGTCCATTTGCTGAAGCATCATCTGGATAATCGAACTCAACAGGTGTATCTGTCTTTACTCCACCAATGATTGAGTAATCAGGAACATTCTCACCAAAGTAGACACGTGGTTCAAACTTTCCAAGAGTTCCTGTTGGTGGAAGGTTTCCAACAGTAAATGATGGCTTTCCATCGGCATCTCGTTCATTTCCATATGCTGCAACAAAACCAAAACCGTGTGTGTACACAAGGTGGTCATTGATCCAGTTTCTAGATGGGTTTCCTTCAATGTTCAATTCGCGCACAGCAACAACCACATCGCGCTTAACGCCATTAACTGTATAGCGATCCACATCTAGTGACTCAGGGAAGCTGTAGTACGGGCGAATTTGCTGAAGTTGTCTAAAGGTTGGAGAGAGAACATTTGGATCCATCAAACGAATATTTGCAATAGTGGCTGCATCATTTGCTAGCTGGCCACTTGAGGTTGAAAGAGTTGCCTGGTAATCAGTCACGCTCACATCTTCAAGTCCGTATGCAGCGCGGGTTGATTCGATGTTGCGCTGGATAAATGGTGCTTCTTTTGAAGATTCACTTGGCTTAACTTGAAAGTTTTGAATAGCTGCTGGGTACAGACCTGCGATCAAAACAGATGAGATAACAAGCAAGGCAGTTCCGGCTGCGGGTAGAACCCATGAGCGACGGATGATGTTGGCAAAGAAAAGAAGAGAACACACAATTGCAATTCCGGCAAGGATCGCCTTGGCCGGTAGCACTGCGTTTACATCGGTATAGGTAAGGCCTGTGATGATCTTGCTTTCCTTCAATGCCAATGCATAACGATCAAACCAGTATGCAACAGCCTTGAGTAGAACTACGCCGCCTAACAAAATTGAAAGCTGCAGACGAGCGGCAACTGTTGTGCGGTCCTCTTGAACCTGCAGACGAATTCCGCCATAGAGGTAGTGAACTACTGCTGATGCAATGATCGCTAAAACAAGAGTTGAGATTCCCCAACCAATAAGTGTTTGCCAGAATGGAAGACGGAATGCAAAGAATGAAATGTCCATGTTGAACTGTGGATCTTTCACACCGAAATCAGTGGAGTTCTTAAAGAGTAACCATGAGCTCCATAGCGTTGAACCTGATGTTCCTGCAAAATAGAAGAGTGCAATAAATCCACCGATAAATAAGGATCGACGAATTGGTTCAACCTGTGAGCGATAACGCTCCAGATTATCTGCCTCGATTGTCATTGGGACATAGAGTGGACGTCGCTTGTATGCGATCAACACATTTGTTAAAACAATTGATGCGGTCAATAAACCAGTAACAACAAAGAGGAAAATCTTTGTACCTAAGATGGTCGACCATGTGCTTGTGAAATCAACTGACTTAAACCACAACCAGTCTGCATAAAAACCACTGAGTGCGGTAAAGAGTGCTGCGAGGATTACAAGACTTCCGATAGTCAGAGCCAGAGGGCTCTTACGTCCACCGAATTTGAAAGCTGGGCGTTGGAACTGAGGGTTATTGGTCATGGGCCAAAACTATCGCAAGGGGATTAGGGCTACCAATCCAAGGTATGTGCCACGCAAAGATTCACGCAATGGCAAGAATTAAGCCCCAATAACTCTCAGACTACTTGCGGGTGCGCTCCAGGTATGAAATGGCTTGAGCCAAGGTTGCAACGGTTATCACCCTAATTCCTTCGGGGGCATTGGCAATCTCTTCAGCATTTCCGATGGGAGCAAAGAAAATAGTGGCACCAACTTTTTTGGCTGAAAGTATCTTTTCGTTGATGCCGCCGATTGGGCCAACGATCCCTCGTTCGCTAATGGTTCCAGTGCCTGCAACATGGCGACCCTGCATCAAATCTATTTCAGTTAACAACTCAACTAGACCAATAGAAAACACCAGCCCGCCACTGGGTCCACCGGTCTTGGAGACTTTGAACTCAATCTTTTTCGGATCTAAAGCATCTGCGCGCGCTTTAGCAATTGCAGCTTCATTACTTCCCGAAGCTGTTAGGGGTGCCAGGATTTCTGGATGTGATTCCAAGTAATTTATCGCCGCACTTATTGCTTTATCTTGCGAGCCAACCATGTCAGCTTTTGCTTGTTTGCTTTCCTCTTTAGTACTTGTGCCTGGGGGATAGATCGCAGACTTTGGATAGACGGCGCGTTCGGCGCTTATCCATGAATAAATCAGCTCTGGTCCTGAGATCCATGTGTCTGGATTAGTAACCCGAATCGACATGAGATCTATTCGGCCAGTTGCTGGGTATGTGTCTAGATCTTTGATGGTTATTACACCCTTAAAAATATTTTGAGCATCACCCGGTAACACAATTGCAAATGGAAGTGGAGCAACAGCTGCTAGTAGAAAAAATATTCCTAGAGTCGCTGTAACAACTTTAGGTAGAGGTGAAAATCGCACTCGAGGTCTCGAACTAGTTTGCGTCCGGACGAATCACTGAAATGCGTGAAGGCTTTTGTGTAGGAGGAGCAGAGTTGAGGTTTATTTCTCCAGGGGTGTCTAACAACTCCTCATCAGCGGCCACATCACGTGCTTGTGAATCGCGCAACGAATCCTGAAAACGCTGGAACTGTCCAACAGAGCGCTGAGTCTCTTGCTGATACTTTCCTTGGAACTTTGATACCCATGTGACATAGCCAAGTGCACCGATTAAGCCCATAGCTGGGACAACCCACCAGATGAGAGCCGAGAATGCGTTGGACATGTGCGTACTGTACTAGTTCGCTAACCTCCCCGCGTCATCAACTTTTATAAGAGAAAGTGTGACAAACATGGAATAAAACCACCTGCACAATTGTTCAAATGCTGGGAGGATTCAACTATGACGCCATTTGGTTTTAACCCAGGAGACTCAGAGGACTCTAACGAGCCTGTTGATTTTGCTGCCATGATGGAACAGATGCAACAACAGATCCAAGAACAATTCTCAAAGCTTGGAATCAATGGTCCTGGATTTACAGGTTCATCTGAACCGCTACCTAAAAATATTGTCAGAGATACTGCAAAGAAATTTACAACTGCGCAAGGTTCTTCTCCTGTTGGCGCAAATGATGTTGCAGAGATAGAACAGGCATTTTCTATTGCAGAGCTATGGCTCGATGAGGCAACCTTTTTCCCGAAGTCTCCGAATACTGGAAATGTTGCACTAGCCCGCACTGATTGGGTCGACACAACATTGGCCGGGTGGCAAACCTCAGTCGAGCCATTAGCAGTAGGTCTTTCTTCTGCTATTGGTGAATTGTTAAATCAAGCATCATTTGGAGAAGGTGAAGTACCTGAAAGTGCTTCTGATGAACAAGCACAGATGCAGATTCCACTAGGGATGATCTCAGGGCTTCTGAATTCATTTATTGGCTCATTAATTGCAACTCAATTGGGCCAAGCTATTGGGGGGTTAGCAGGCACCGTGACAGGTGCACACGATGTGGGCTTGCCACTAGTTGATTCTGCATATCCAACTCTTGTTCCACAGAATATTAAGGAATGGGCAACAGATTTAGATATTCCATTAGATGAGGTTCGAATCTTCCATGCATTGCGCGAAGCTGCAGTTGCACGATTGTTTTCACACAATCCATGGCTAGTTTCTTATATTCGCACCGCAATTACCGATTACGGCAAGGGAATCAATATTGATTTAGATGCGATTCAGGATCAAGCCCAACGTGCGATGGAATCTGGAAATGGATTTGATCCATCAAACCCAGAAAGCTTCACAATTGCGCTGAATGAAGGAATCTTCACGCCACAAGAATCACCAGTACAGCGGGATGCATTAACTAAGTTAGAAACCGTTTTGGCATTAATTGATGGATGGAGCGAAGAGGTTGTGGCGATGGCTGCAGGAGATCGCCTTCCAAACATCGCAGCACTTCAAGAAACGTTGCGCCGTCGCCGTGCTACATCTGCTCCAGCACAGCAGTTGTTTTCATCGATGCTTGGATTGCAAGTCTCACCACGACTTGCTCGTGAAGCGACAGTATTTTGGAAACAAGTCCGTGAAATGAAAAATGTTGAATCGCGTGATCGCATTTGGAGTGGAATTCTTCCAACTTCCGATGATTTGTTGACACCTGAGAGTTTCATGAAGAGCTTAGAAATACCTGATGATCTCTCGGGACTGATCTAGCAATAAAAGAGGTTGGCATCTGCCTGAAAATAGACTGGAAATAGAAAAGCGAACTCCCCGGTCACTTGCTCTAAATCAGCCTTCCCCTTGCTGATGTAGAACTGTTATCCGAGGAGTTCGTAGTCGTAAAGTAAGTCTTTGACAGTGGTTTATCAACTCGGCACCACGTTGACAAAGGTTAATTTCTTGAGGTAATGGGTTTTTGTGCGCCTGACTTTTTCAAAGAATTGTGGAAGAGACTCGCGCCTTTTTAACTCAATCTCTCAAGGTTTAGTTGAGAGATGACATAACATTTCTAGGTGCGCGAATTTGATGAGACCAACCCACCATTGGTTGAGAGAACTCTTGAAGATCAGACCCTTCCTGGAATCTCAGAGGGCGAGATAATTGTCATCAGATCTGCTCGGCGTAAGAAAAATATCTCCGCATATCGTCAGGGCGGACGCATCGTTGTCTCGATTCCAGCCCGAATGAGCAAGACTGATGAGCGAGCGATGATTCCTGAAATGGTTGCAAAGATCCGTGCCCAAGAGGCGGCGGCAACGATGAGCGAGGAAAGCCTGTCCACGCGAGTAGGCGAACTCTTAGATGAGCTGGCACCAGAGATCACGGTGCGCCCTTCCTCGGTGAATTGGCGGGGGATGCGCGAGCGCTGGGGTTCCTGCACCGGGGTTGATCGCTCCATTCGGATTTCTGACCGCCTCAAGGGTGCTCCCGAGTACGTCCTGGATTACGTCCTCTTCCATGAGGCCATTCACCTGCAGTTCTTTGACCATGGCCCTGAATTCAAGGAGCTCTTGGGCAGATTCCCGGATGAGGAGCTGGCTGAGGCGTATTTGAGCGGGTATGAGGCGGCTGAAACCGCCCTGACCGCCCCTGAGGCTCTAAAAAAACTCCTAAATAAAGGTGCCTAGATACGCTCAATTAAGCGTGTTGGCGAGTAACCTCATACACGAACGCCTGCCCCACACGGGGAGCATCCCGAAGGGATCGCAAGCGTCGATAGGAGG
>JBILAD010000004.1:0-29210 GCA_044354355.1 Candidatus Planktophila sp.
GATTCAGCTCCAGCATATTGGACTGCAGTCTTGGTAGACGGAAAGAATCCACTTGTAGAAGCTAAGAAGCTTGCTGCAATTTGGAAGGCTAACGTCGCAGCAGGAAAGGCTGATCTCTAAGAGATTTTTCTTAGGGAATGAAAGGTAAAACTTTCACAGTCTAAAAGTTCAATAGCGTGGGCGGGATCAGTTCCCGCCCACGCTACTACTTTCACAATCTGCAGAATTGAATAATAAGGAAGCGGTAAAAAGTGAGCAGTATTTTTCGAGGTAAGTTTGCATTAATCCTTAAGATAATCATCCTTGCAGGCGTAACAGCCATCTTGAGCTTATTAGCTCAAAGCGCAGTGGCCTCGGGTGAAATTGCGATTGGGATATTTTTAGTCGTTTCTATTGTGCTTCTTAATTTTACTTATTTTACAAAGATTTCAATACCTCTTAAATTTTTCATACCAGGAATTCTCTTTTTTATTGCTTTTGTGATTGCACCAATTCTCTTTACGGTTTTGATGTCTACCTATAACTATCAAACTGGAAACTACATTGCTAAAGATGCTGCGATCGAACAAGTTTTGATTCGTGGCGTTGAACCTGATGCTAATCAAACTACTTTTGATCTTGTGTCAGGAAAAGCAGCAAATGGAAAAGAAGCCATTATAGTTTCAGATATTGCTAATCAAAAATTCTTTATCTCCACCGCAGATGAGCTAACAATGTTAGATGCTAGCCAACTAAGTATTAATGAGTATGGGGTTGCAACAACGGCCCCAGGCTTTACTGAGCTTTCAGCTGATGAATTGGCTACAAGTGATGCCTATACCAAAATTAGATATAAGTACTTTGATGGTTATTACGTAGTGATCGAAGGCCAAGGAGTCGGCGCAGTCTTTAGACAATCTCTGGCATACGATGCTAAATCTGACACGATGAAGAATCTTCAAACCGGCGAGGTTTATATTGATAACAACAGAGGTAACTTCGTCCTAGAAGGTTCCCCAGAAGAGATGTTGACACCAGGTTGGCGAGCTCCCGTATGGTTTGAAAACTATACAAAGCTAGTTACCGATTCTCGTGTGCGCACCCCATTGATCAAAGTTTTCATTTGGACAGTCATTTTTGCTTCATTAACGGTGTTAAGCACCTTTGCCTTTGGTCTCTTGCTGGCGCTAGCGCTTAATCGAAAGATGCGTGGGCGACGCATTTATCGCTCTATTTTAATTTTGCCGTATGCAATGCCAAGCATCATGAGTATTTTGATTTGGGCAGGAATGTTTAATACAGAATTCGGAGCCATCAACAATATTTTGAACACGGATATTGCATGGTTTTCTAGTGCTAACTTCGCACGAGCTGCGGTACTGCTTGTAAACCTTTGGTTAGGTTTCCCATACTTCTATTTGATCTGCTCTGGTTCTTTGCAAGCTATTCCATCAGAGCTCCAAGAGGCAGCAGCAATCGATGGCGCAAATCCACGGCAGGTCTTTAGAACAATTACCCTTCCATTGCTCTTGCAGATTCTCTCGCCACTTCTCATTGCATCTTTTGCATTTAATTTTAATAATTTCAATTTAATTTATCTCTTAACGGGCGGTGGTCCGAGAAACACCTTGGATGGTGAAATCGCAGGAGCCACCGATATTTTGATCAGCTACACATACCAAATTGCATTTGGTCGAAATATCCTTGACTTCGGACTTGCTAGTGCAATTTCAGTCTTGATCTTCTTCCTCGTGGCTTCGATTTCCTTCTACGGCTTACGTAAATCAAAAGTAATGGAGACCTTTGGATGACAAAATGGCTGAGAGAGAATCTGTGGCGTCACACATTCGCAATCATCATGTGCGCTTTTGCATTGTTCCCACTGTATTTAGTTGTGCTCTCCTCATTTAACCCAAGTGGAAGCCTTAACCTGACTTCATTTGTGCCACGTGAGATATCTTTTGAAAACTACAAGATGCTCTTTTCTTCACCAAAAATTCCATTCTTGTCTTGGGTGAAGAACTCATTAATCATCGCTTCAGTTGTTGCAATTAGCTCCGTAGTAATTGGTGCTGCTTCAGCCTTCGCATTTAGCCGTTTGAAGTTCAAAGGCAAGAAATTCGGTATTCAGTTACTACTTCTAGTCCAGATGTTTCCATCTATTTTGGCACTTTCTGCTGTCTACGTAATCATGGAGCGTGTGTACTCATTCGCACCAGGAATTGGTCTGGGTACGCAAGCAGGCTTGATTCTTGTCTACTTGGGCGGATCAATGGGCGTGAATATCTGGCTACTCAAGGGCTTTGTGGATTCAATTCCTGCAGAACTTGATGAAGCAGCAAAGATTGATGGCGCAAGCCCCGTGCAGACCTATTGGTTGATTTTCATTCCTCTGGCAACTCCGGTGCTTGCCGTTGTATGTTTGCTGAGCTTTATTGGAACATTTAATGAGTTCATTGTCGCTCGTTTATTCTTGGTAGAAATGAGCGGACGAACCGTTGCCGTTGGTCTGCAACAGTTTATTGGTGGACAGTACGCAAGTAACTGGGGCGCATTTGCTGCAGGTTCAATCCTTGCTTCTATTCCAATCGTGATCATCTTCTTATCGCTACAGAAATACATCGTGAACGGTCTTACCGCCGGATCTGTAAAGGGATAAAGGTGAAACGCAAGATCACACTTGCTCTATTTGTTGCGGTATTTCTTTCACTCTCTGCGATCTCATTTGGTGCGAATGTATCCTCACCAAAAGTAGGGCTTTCTCAAGATCTCATCTATTTTGTGATGCCAGATAGATATAAAGATGGGGATAAGAAGAATAACGATAATGGTGGATTCAACACATCACTGACAGCGTTCTACCACGGTGGGGATCTCAAAGGTTTAACTGGAACATGTGAAGCAGGCGATGATGGCTTGGCCCGTATTAAATCTTTGGGCTTTACAGCGGTCTGGCTGACACCGGTAGTAACACAGCAAGAAGCTATTGGTGCTGGCTCTGGATACCACGGATATTGGGGAGTTGATTTTCTCAATGTTGATCCACACCTGGGAACAAACGCTGACATGCTTGAGTTTTCTAAGTGTGCAAAGAAATTGGGTCTGAAAGTAATTTTAGATGTTGTAACAAATCACACCGGTGATGTCATTAAGTACTTGGGAAATTCACCATACATTCCAGCTGAATCGAAGAAACTGAAAAATCCTGCCTGGCTCAATGATTTGAACAATTATCACAATGTGGGAGATGTGAGCAGCTGTTGGGGAAATGGCAATTGCACCAAACTCGGTGATTTCTATGGACTAGATGATCTGGCTACCGAAAAACCTCTTGTTTATAAGGGTTGGGCTGATGTTTATGGACAATGGATATCCAAGTATGGAATCTCTGGTTTTAGAGTAGATACAGCGCGGCACGTGGACGACAAGTTCTTTAAGAATTGGTCTCCGTTGATTAAAGCTACCGCTAACAAAGTAAATATCAAGGACTTCACAATCTTTGGCGAAGTTTTTGACTACAGTACTTTCAACTTAATGACCTACGTGCGACAGAACAAGATAGAAACTCTTTTGGATTTTCCTTTTCAAGCAAAAGCTACAGAGTATGCATCGGGATACTCCAATGCACCAACCTTGACAGCTCTTTTTGAAAATGATGATTACTACACAAGCGCACAATCCTCAGCTAGTAATTTAGTAACATTTCTTGGAAATCATGATGTTGGCCGAGTCGGCTATATCATTGCCAATAAACGACTTCAACCTGCAGATCAGTTGTTACCTAGAACTAATTTAGCTAACGCTTTGATGTATTTCTCACGTGGCATACCGGTTGTGTATTACGGTGATGAAGTAGGCATGACTGGTTCAAATTCTGGTAAAGACCAATTCGCACGACAAGATATGTTCCCAACTGATATCGAACTATGGAAAAACGAAATTCGAGTTGGTGGTTCACCGATTGGAAATGGTGATGCATTCTCAGTCACCAGCCAGAGCCCGGTTGCCAACTACTTGATCAAATTAGCTGAGATTCGTAAAAGTAATCCAGCCTTAGCCAATGGTCCAATGCTTGAGAGATACTCAAAGTACGCTCTATACGTAATTTCAAAGAAGGATGTTGCAGAAAACCGAGAGTACTTAGTTGCCTTTAATAACTCCGATACTGATGAGGTTGTGGAAGTGAGTACGGCAACTTCTGGGGCTAGCTGGACTCAAATACTTGGCACCACCGTTGTTACAACTAATCAAAATAAGGTGAGTTTCACTGTTCCTGCTCTATCCACGGTTGTTTTAAAGGCCGACAGCGCGATTAACCAATTTGCCACTAAAGTCAGCAAGCTGAGCACTTCCGTGGATGACTTAACAGGCTTTTACAAGGTCAAGGCTGGCTTAAGTTCTAAGGACTTCTTATCAGTGGAGTTTTTTGCACGAAATGCAGGAAGTTCTAAGTGGATCTCTCAAGGCGTCGATACCGGCTCTTCTTACTCAGTATTTCTTGATCCGCTAGATTTCCCGAAGAAGAAAATCGAAGTAAGAGCCGTGGCACGAAATTCGAAAGGAGAGAACTTTGTCTTACCAATCACTAAACTCACAATTACCTCACCATGATGGTAGCGAATTATATGTAAGTAATTCAGCTCCAAAAGTTGGCGACAAGGTTGTTCTTCGGGTTCGAATTCCCAATACTTACACCTTCGCAAAATCTTTTGTTCGTTTGTATCACGATGGTGAGCCTCGTAGTTTTGAGTTAGTGCTTGAACAGAGTGGCCGAACTGAGAGCTGGTGGGCGGTAAAGGTAAAGATCGAAAATCTCTCTACTTCATATAGATTTGTTTTCGTCGATGTCGATAAGTATGAGTGGCTCAACGGATCGGGTTTTCATGATCATGATGTTCACTCGAATAATGATTTTCAGATAGTTGCTATACCGGCTTATCCGGCTTGGATTAGGTCATCGGTTTTCTATCAAGTATTTCCAGATAGGTTTGCCAAATCATCAACAAAGCGAACTATTCCTGATTGGGCTCATCATCGTGATTGGAATGAGCTTCCTACTATTGGTAGCCATGCAACAGGTACCGAGCTATATGGGGGCGATCTCAAGGGAGTTGAAGAGCATTTAGATTACGTAACTGATCTTGGGGTAAATGGAATTTACTTCACACCATTTTTCCCTGCTCGATCTAATCACCGATATGACGCAAGCAGCTTTACAGAGGTAGATCCCGTATTAGGTGGCAATAAAGCCTTATTTAGCCTTGTTACTGCGGCGAAAAAGAAGAAGATTCGCCTGCTGGGAGATCTGACATCAAATCATTGTGGTGCTGGGCATCCATGGCTAGCCAAAGCCCATCGTGATAAGAAATCAAAAGAGCGTGGATATTTTTATTGGGATAAGTCAGTTAAACATGGATATGTCGGTTGGTGGGGCTTAGCTTCTTTGCCAAAGTTAAATTTTCACTCAAAAGCTCTCCGCAAAGAGATGTATGAGGGAAAGAAATCAATCGTCAAGCAATGGCTCTCACCAAAGTATGGAATGGCCGGTTGGCGAATTGATGTTGGCAATATGACGGGCCGCTTAGGTGCAGATGACATGCACGATGAAGTAATGTATGGAATTCGTAAAGCGATGGATGAAGCAAAACCAGATGCTTGGCTTGTTGCAGAAAATGGAGATTTTGTCGCAAGTGATTTAAATGGATTTGGTTGGCATGGCGCCATGAACTACCAAGGTTTCATGCGACCTGTCTGGAACTGGGTAAATCTAAATACGACTATCGGTGGCGGATTTCAGGGATTACCGTTTTCGATGCCAAAAATTAATGGCAGTCAACTAGTAGCAAGTATGAACTCATTTAACGGTTCAATACCGTGGAGATCTCTTGTTGCAAGTATGGTTCTTCTGGACTCTCATGACACCGCCAGAATGAGAACCGTTGTCCTTGGAGATAAGAAGCTGCATTTAACAGCGATGTCTTTGTTGCTTACATATCCAGGCGTGCCTTCAATTTTTGCAGGCGATGAGATTGGATTAGAAGGATCTTCGGGTGAGGATTCTCGCAGAACCATTAATTGGGAAGACTCTAGCTCTTGGGATTTAGATTTCCTCAGTGAGGTAAAGCAGTTAATTTCAATCCGAAAGAAGCACGATGCCTTTATAAATGGCGGTTTACGCTGGGTATTGGTCGAAGATGACTGCCTAGCCTTCTTGCGTGAATCTAAGAAAGAAACGATCCTAGTTTTTGTTTCTAGAAAAGCCGTAAAAACCAGTATTGATCTCAACAAACTTGGATATGTGTTTAAAGAGAGTTTGTATGGGATTTCAGGAGATGGATCTACGATTACGATAAATGAAGGTAGCCCTGCTCAGGGTGTGTGGGTTCTAGAATCTAACCAAAAGTTAAGTGGTTGATCTAAGTACTTAGCCCATGATCTTTCATTGTGGCCGGTACGCGGATACACACGTGAAATGTAATTGTGAGCATGATAGCCACGCTCACCCATTAACTTGTCTGCATACATTTGAAAAGGAGCATAATCAGAATCTAAACCTTTAGTTCCGTGGCTCATCCAAACTTTGTGCGTGCCAGGTAGTGGCAAAGAGTTGATGGTTTTTTCAACCAGTGGATTTCCACCAAAAGGCCAATGTGGTGAAAGTGCTAACGCTGTGGAGAATCGTTCGGGCATTTGAGCTACGGCATATAAAGTCGCCAACGCTCCCATAGAAGAACCGATCATTGCTGTGTTCTTCGAATCAATCTCAGGTTCTAGCGCTGGAACAATACTCTCAAAGATTTCCTTAAAGTAACTATCGCTTTGGAGCATCGATTTATCCTCTAGTACTTTTGCATAGTCATTATGGACTTCGATACCTTCACGGAAGTATTTTTCTGGGACTAAATCTTTTCCGCGACCCCAAGGATTTTCCTTTGTGGAGCTATGCCAGACTCCAATTATTGATGGAGTTGAGATGCCTAACTCTCGGCTGACTCGAATCGCTGACTGAGCCATTTCCCACGTTTGGCCACGGTGCGTGGAGGATTTTCCATCGAAAACATTTTGCCCGTCATGGGCAATCAATAATTTGTCTGATCCCTTGTGGGGCTTCCAATAATCAACTGTGCGGGCTCCAAATTTCAGGCGTGTAACCTCTCCTGGAACTCCACGGACTTGGAAACGCTTAATCTCTTGCATCATGATTGAATTCTCCCATGTCTGCGACGAAAACTTCAATCATGTGGTTTCGTCGCGACCTTCGGATTAATGATCACCCTGCACTACTGGCCGCAATTGAATCAGCTGATCAAGTAATCCCAATCTTCATTTTAGATAAAAAACAAATAGGCGAGGCCGGAGAAAAACTCTTGGCCTATATGGGGCAATCCTTACGGGCCTTAGATGAATCCCTTGGAAATCGATTACACATCATTGAGGGCGACCAAGTCGAAGTATTGAAAGAACTCATTGCTCAACATGGCGTCCAAGAGGTTCACATCTCTGCCGAATATGAACGATACGGAGCAGAACGAGATGCCCGAGTTGAGGCCGCGGGAATTAAGTTAGTTCGCACCGGAAGCCCATATGCAGTCACTCCGGGACGAGTACTTAAGCCAAGTGATGCAACTCCATACAAGGTCTATACGCCTTTTTATCGAGGCTGGCGGACACATGGCTATAGAGCTCCAGCTGTTACCCCTAAGAAATTTAATGTTGTTCAACCAACAGATAAGTATCGTGCTTTTCCAGATTTTCCATTTCCTGCAGATGTGCAGATCATTGAAGCTGGTGAAGTTGCTGCGCTAAAACGTTTTGAAGCATTTACGCAAAGCGGGCTAGATAGTTACGATGAGAATCGTAATTTTGCATCAATTGATGGCACTTCAAAAATGAGTACATACTTGAAGTTTGGCGAGATTCATCCCCGCACTTTGCTTGCAAATCTTGGGGAAAGTAAAGCCCATGATACTTTTCGTAAAGAGATTGCATGGCGTGAGTTTTATGCAGATGTTCTCTTTAACAATCCAATGACAGATGTTGAGTACTACGCACCTAAATTTAAAGAAATGCGCTATGACAAGCCTGGTAAGCAGTTCAAGGCTTGGTGTGAAGGTAAGACTGGATACCCCTTTGTAGATGCAGCAATGCGCCAGTTGATACTAGAAGGATGGATGCACAATCGCACCCGAATGGTTGTCGCTTCATTCTTAGTAAAGGATTTACACCTTGAATGGCAGATAGGGGAGCGATTCTTTGCAGATCATTTAGTTGATTACGATGTTGCTTCAAATGCGCACGGTTGGCAATGGACAGCTGGATGTGGGACCGATGCATCGCCTTATTACCGGATATTTAATCCCATAGAGCAAGGCAGACGATTTGATGAGAACGGTGATTACATTCGAAGATATGTTCCCGAACTTGCACACTTATCTGCATCAGAAATACATGAGCCATGGTTGTTCTTAGATGGATATAGCAAGGGGTATCCAGAGCGAGTTGTTGATCACGCAAGAGAGCGCCTTGAATCCCTTGCTCGCTTGCAGGAGATTAAAGCCGACAAACCCCTAGGCCCTCACGCTTAGCTTTATACATCGCATTATCTGCACGTACGAGTAAATCCTTCTCACCTGTATTTTTTGCAACACCAATGCTGACATCTAATTGAATCTCTTGATTGTTCACATGAAATGGATATGACAAGGTTGCACGCAACGCTAAAGCAACTTCTACGGCGCTCTCTGGCCCACCCTCATAGAGAACTCCAAACTCGTCTCCACCGAGTCGTGCCAATAATGCGCCATGAGGTAATGCTCGCTCAAAACGCAGCGCCACCTGTTGCAGGATTTTGTCTCCAGTTTCATGTCCGTGCACATCATTAATTGGTTTAAATCCATCGAGATCAAGAAGTAGTAAAGCACCTTCCTTTTCTATGAAGCTGTCAATTTCAGTGACTAAGCGACGGCGGTTGGGAAGTCCAGTTAGTTCATCAGTGCGCGCCAATAATCGCTCTTGGCCAATGTTTTTAGCCTGGGTTAGTGCAAGTGCCATTCGAGCAAATGCAAGTGCCAAGGTTGCAATTGCGGGAATTAAGATGAATCGTGGAAAGTAGTCAGGACGAATAGCGATGAGGGCCAACAAAGTTGCACTCAAAGAGACCGAAATAGAAATCAAGATCGGATTTATTCCCTCACGAGCTTTGTAATCAATTCCTGGCTGCCAAAAACTCTCAGCAATAAATAGAAGTCCAATAATCCACCCAACATCTAGCATTGATCCCATGAGATAACTTCCATTGATGTGTTGCCATAGGTAGAGAAGGTCGGTCACGGTAAATACAGTTACTCCCAAGGTTAAAACCAATCCACGTCGTGAGTAACCTTGCATGGAAAAGGTTGCAATAACGACGCAAACAAGCAACAAGTCTGCGATGGGATAGGCAATTGCATAGAAAGTTTCGGTGACATTTCCATTGAAGTGTGGGAGCACTGGCTTAATGGCAATAGCAGAACCCAATGTGGTCAGACCCAAACCGAAGATTGAGGAATCAACGAGCTCAATCAGGGAAAGCTTGCGATTGACGGCAAGTAGTCGTGGCAAGCCAATTATTGCTAGGGGGTAGAACAGCAGATACATGATGCTAGAGATATTGCTATAGGTATTTGAAATCGAAAAGTATGCTCCGGCACTTGCAATTAAAGATCCACATGTCCAGAGTGCAAGTGCAATTGCGGTGGCAGGCTTTGCAACGGCATCGCTTATATGAGGTGCAAACACAATTGCTACGAGTGCAGCGACCGGGACAATGTTGTATGCCAATAGTTCAGACCAGATTGTTGGGTACAGCAGATGAAGCAGTAGATAGAGGATGAGCAGAAAGACTCCAGAAAATCTCACTGCTCGCATGCTTTGAGGATAGGAACATCGAATCTAAAAGGTAATAGGGGTATCCATAGGTATAAAAAACCCCGCTACCTAGATGGCAGCGGGGTCTTTTTAAAGAGTGGCTTTATAAGCCGGTTGTGCAAATTAGTTTTGCAGTATCCCTTGAATCGGTGACATTGAGAGCAAGCTCTGCTGGCTTGTTTTGTGCCGCAAGCTTTGCTGCCTCTAGTCGCTTTATGTCAGTTTCGATAGATCTTATTTTTGATCCATATGCTCGAATTGCAGAGTTCCACGATGCAACGGCTGAGTTATAAGTTCTCTTAGCAGCATCTGTTGTCGCACCAGCAGCCTTAACCTTGGCACCTTCTAAGCGCTTTGTAGCATCATCTAGTTTTGCTTGGATCTCAATTTTGTTTGCTGCTTCATTTGCAATACCTGCTTCAATCACAGGGATTTGTTCCTGAAACTTCGCAAGGGTCAGTTTTGCTGTCGCAGCAGCTTTCACAGCACCAGTTGCAGCGGCAATGCAATCCGTTGACAACCACACCAGTTTCTTGGAGGTAGACAATGGATTTGTGCCACACTTGTAAGTTCCTAGTGATGTTTTGGATGTTGCACCAGCCTTCTTACATGCAACACCATTTGTAATCGCTGGTGCAGCTTGGGCTGGAACAGCGATTATGACGCCAGCGGCGACAACTAGTGCTACTGATAGTGATGAAATTTTGCGAAGCATGAAAGACCTCTCGTCGTAATAATGGAAATCTTAGCGACCCAGCGCTCAAAGAAGGCTGATAACTCGCCGAGAATTAGCAAGGTATGACCCTTATTTTCGCTGCTTTGCTCGCAAATTCATGCCGACTTTTCTAATAATTGATCTCGGTAAGGACGCAATAACAAAGACGAGGATTTGGTACTGCCAACCTGGAATAGATACCGCCTTACCTTTCAGCGCATCGCTCCACGCCTTTGCAACTAGCTTGTCGGAGTTGAGCCACATGAAGTTTGGCAACCCCTTCATAGACATTCGACCACGTTGGTGGAACTCAGTTCGAGTAAAGCCGGGGCACAAAGCACTGACTTTGATATTTGTGTCAGCAAGTTCGGTGTGAAGTGACTCAGAGATAACGGTCAGATATGACTTTGCGGCGCTATAGGAGCCACCTGCGATATATCCGGCAACTGATGAAACATTGATCACAACACCTTTATTGCGCTGCTTCATTCCAGGCAAAACACCATGCATGAGGCGCATTGGAGTGCGAACTAAAACATCAAACATCTCTTGTTCAGCCTTTAGCTCTGACATCGTAAATGCTTTGTTGATGCCAAATCCAGCGTTGTTAATCAGCACATCAATCTGATTAGTAGCGATGTATTGCTCTACCGCTGCACATCCTGCATCAGTTGATAGATCTGCCTGAATAATGTGGGTTTGGACATTGAACTGTGACTGTAATTGGCTGGCACGTTCTTGCAAACGTGACACATCGCGGGCGACTAATACAAGGTTGTAGTTATTTTCTGCCAGCAATCGTGTGAAGCTCTCACCGATTCCAGCAGTTGCTCCTGTAACTAGCGCCCACGATGCCACTTATGCCCCTAGTCCTGCGGGATCCTCGTCCCGAATATGCCAGCTACTGCCGTATGACTCAATTAAATCCAAAAATGGCTTTGGTTCAAGCCATTCAGGACCAACTACGCCAGCAGGTTTCCATGTTCCGTTATCAATCAACTCCATAGCAATAACTGGATTAATGGCCGTTTGCCAGACAACTGCTTGGTCTCCATAATTTTTCATCGACCATTCATTGTCAACGACGTTATAGATGTAGCAGGCATACGGCTTGCCCTCTTTATTAAGTCCAGCAACATGTGCACCTGCACATGTTTTCCCATGCATGACTGGACCAATCGTTGCAGGATCAGGCAATAAGGATGCCAAGAAATCACGAGGTGCAATTTCCATTCCGCGATAGTTAACCTTTTGCTTATTTGATAGACCAAGTGCATGGATAGTTTTTAGCTTTTCAATAAAGTCATTGCCGAGACCATATTTAAAGGTGACCTTCTTTGTTTTCACCTTCTGTGGAATCAAAACTACTTCCTCGTGCTCAACATCAACACATTCAACAGGACCGATACCTTCAGGGAACTCAAAAGTCACACCACCTGTGAAAGGTTTAGTTGTGTGCCACCCCTCATTCCAAATAAGTGGGGGATTGAGACACTCTTCAATTGTTGTCCAAATTGAAAATGAAGGCGCAAACTCATAACCATCTACGGTCAGACTTGAGCCATCCAAGATTGTCACAGCATCAATTTCGCTGAATAAATAATCTTGTGCATACCGTGCAAAAATATCACTCATGCCCGGCTCAATTCCGATACCAATAAGTGCGAATTTACCTTTGCTTAGCCACTCATCATGTTGAGCAAATTGATCATCACCTAATTTCACGCCAACTTTGTTAAATGGATCTGTTGGATGTGCAATAGAAAGTGATAGTGCCATGTCAATGTAATTAACGCCCACATTTTTAGCTGCATTAAAGATGTTCATGACAAAGCGCGGATCAACTGCGTTAATTACAACATCAGGGTTAACCGTGCGGATGAGGCCTTCCAGTGCCACCAGATCGCCGGCATCCACCTCCACTGACGTAAATCGTGGGTCTTGGATTTTCTGGGTGACAGCGTGCGCTTTTGAAGCATCGTAATCAGCGATAACTAACTCAGTGATAAATGACTTACGGGATGCGATATTTGCGATTGCACTGCCAACTCCGCCTGCGCCGATAACGAGCGCTCTCATGGTTGGCCTTTCGGGTAGTTTTCGAAGCCATTGTGGATTCTAGGGAAGGCTATCCCTACCGATAACCTTTGCCAAGCACCGTTGGTGCTGCAAGTCCCCGTAGCTCAGTGGATAGAGCAACCGCCTCCTAAGCGGTAGGTCGCAGGTTCAACTCCCGCCGGGGACACGCAATTCGAATTAAGAAAAAACTACTGTTCGCTTTCCAACAATGAACACTTTGTCATCTGCATAAAATTTCACTGCTTTTGCTAAAACTCTACGCTCGATATCGCGACCAATTGCAATTAACTCTTCTGGCGTAGCGATGTGGGTCACATGTGCAACATCTTGTTCAATGATCGGTCCTTCATCAAGATCACTTGTTACAAAGTGTGCTGATGCTCCAATGATCTTCACGCCTCGTTCATGTGCCTGGTGATATGGCTTAGCACCTTTAAATCCAGGCAAGAATGAATGATGGATGTTGATTATTTTTCCTGGCAACTTGCTGCAGAATTCTTTCGACATAATTTGCATGTAACGAGCAAGAACTACGAAATCAATTTCCAGATCATTGATCTGCTTCAAAATTTCAGCCTCTTGAGAAACCTTAGTTTCTGCTGTTACCGGTAGACAAAGAAACTTAATACCGTGCGATTCAACCAGTGCGCGTAGATCTTCTCTATTAGAAATCACTAGTGGGATTTCAATATTGAGTTCGCCAAGATCTTCTAAATACAACAAGTCACGCAAGCAATGACTCTCTTTGGTAACCATGACAAGGGCGCGAGGCTTTTTAGCAGTAGGTCGAATATGTAATGAAGGGCTAAATTTTGATAGACCCTCATTCAAACTCTTCTCAGCACCGTCAATTCCTTGCGCTGTTTCAAATCGAGTACGCATTACGAAGGTATTTGTGCTGGGGTCTGTGAACTGCTGATTTTCGATAATGTTTCCACCGCATGCGAGCACAGCTGAGGTCATCGCATGAACGATGCCAGGCTGATCAGCACACTGCAGGGAAGCGATTAGATCCATATCTGTAGGGTACGCGACCTTAGTGATGAAGGGTAAATCGCTGCATCCATTTAGGAGCCCACCAGTTGCGCTCACCCAATAAACGCATAAGTGCGGGGACTAATAGACCGCGAACAATGGTTGCATCCAGAATCACCGCAAGTGCCACACCAAATCCCATGGATTTAATCGATGTAACTCCGCTTGTGACAAATGATGCGAAAACAACTGCAAGCAATAGCGCAGCGGCGGTAATGATTCGAGCTGATCTTTGTAGCCCAACAGCCACAGATTCAACATTGCTCTTTCCAGCTAAATGCTCTTCACGAATACGAGACAGCAAGAACAACTCATAATCCATTGATAATCCAAAGACAACAACGGCAATTAAAATAACAATTGAAGTATCAACCGTTCCGGTTAATGTAAATGACCCAATGAGCCACTGGAGGTGACCATCAATAAAGACCCACGTTAGTGCTCCCATGGTTGCACCGAGTGAAAGGAAATTGAGTAGCACTGCCTTGATTGGAAGAATAATTGAACCAGTAAATACAAATATCAATACAAGTACCGAAAGAATGATCCAACCCAATGCCCATGGCAAGGTGCGCGAAATACCATCTTGTGAATCTGTGTAGTCGGCAGCAACGCCTCCTACCAAAGTGCCCGCAGGTGCATCAACATTACGAACGTTGTGAATTAATGCCTGTGAATCAGGTGTTCGTGGCAACATCTCTTGGTAGGCGACTACACGGACATCTCTACCTATAGTTTCTGGTGGCAGAACCGCAACAATTCCGGAAACTTTCGCCACATTGGTTGCGTATGCATTAATTTCTTCTAGCTTGTCAGAACCATCTCTGATGATGATTTCAATTGGATTTCCAGTTTGACCTGGGAATCGCTCTGCCTGAAGGGCCGTTGCAACAGCTGCTTTGTTATCGGCAGGCAACATTCGAGAATCACCCTGCGAAAACTTAATGTTGGTAATCGGTGATGCCATCACTCCAAGAATGACTAAAGAGAGAACTACTGCGGCAACTGGACGCTTCATTACCAAGCGAGCTGTTTGTGCCCAGCGGCCATCTTCTTTTGGAGTAATTGCGGAGCGACGAACTACACCCTTATCAATTTTCGAGCCCATAAGAGCAAGAATTGCTGGCAAACCAATAATTGCTCCAACTACAGCCAGTGCGACTACTGACACACCTGCATATCCAAATGATTTCAAGAAAGGTAGCGGGAAGAAAGTTAGTGACAACAAAGTCACAAGCACGGTCATGCCTGAGTAAAAGACTGTCTTTCCGGCACTTCCCATTGTTGTAACGATTGAATCTTCCACACTCTTTCCACGGTGGAGTTCTTCACGGAATCGATTGACCATTAATAACGCGTAATCAATACCAAGCCCAAGTCCCATACCTGTTGTCAGGTTGAGTGCGTAGATACTGACACTTGTAAACATTGTAAATAAATAAAGGATAAAGAATGCGCCCAAGATTGCTGCCACACCAACAATAAGTGGCATTGCAGATGCAGCCAAGGCACCAAAAACAATAGTGAGTAAAATGAAAGTCAGCGGAATTGAAATCAATTCTGCAATCTTAAGATCCTCGGAAATCTTTTCTGTTATCGCATGACCAACAACTGCAGCACCGCCAGCATACAAAGTCAGTCCATCAGATGGACCATCGTAATTTTTCTGGAATAGCTCTCCAAGTTTTTGTCCTTCAGCTGAGAAAGGATCGCTATCACCATAAACAATGATGTAAGCAGCTTTTCCGTCAGAAGACTTTAAAGTTGCCTCGCCGCCACTGGACCAATACGAAAGTGTTTTTGACACACCTTCTTCTTGAGCAATCTTCTTCTCTAGCGCCAAACCTTTTTGAGC
Source organism: Candidatus Planktophila sp. (assembly GCA_044354355.1). Classification (GTDB taxonomy): domain Bacteria; phylum Actinomycetota; class Actinomycetes; order Nanopelagicales; family Nanopelagicaceae; genus Planktophila. The sequence continues at coordinate 15,570 of JBILAD010000004.1, forward strand.
AACGCCTGGATCATTCGCATCAGTAGAACCTGAATCAACTACAACTACAACTGCTGGATCAGATAACTTCAATTCATCGTTGAGGTACTGATAAACCTTGTAAGAATCACTGTTTGGGTCGGAGTAACCAGCTGAGTCAAGACGACTAAATGCCAGTGAACCAAATCCACCTGCCACAAGAATTCCAACCACAAAAAGCACTACAGCGCCTTTACGGTGCCTAAATAAGTAGTGGCCCAGTTTCTCAAACATGTTCTTCTCTTTCCTTTGTAGATGTAGAATCAATTCCATGAGTGATCTCTTTCCTAACGTAACTTCAGATGAGATCGATCCTGAAGCCGCCGCTGAGCAAGCCCGACGCGAAGCTGAGATTAAGTCAGATAAACCACCGCATCACGAGGATTAATCAGCCTTAGGTGCTGGCGCTACTTTTGGAACATCAGGCGTAGTGCTTTTCTTAACTGAATCAGTTTTATAAAAACCCGAACCCTTAAAAACAACACCGACGGCGGTGTAGACCTTGCGAATCTCACCCTTGCATTGGGGGCATTCGGTCAGAGAGTCATCTGAGAAGGATTGAATCGCCTCAAACTCGTGGTCGCAGGCGGTGCATGCATATTGATAGGTAGGCATCACAGTCTCCAATCCGAGTTAAGGCTAGGCAGTAAGTGTAAAGAAGTGAGACGATAGGCGCGAATTGAGGAGCTTCCCAAGCCCTTATGGAAGGAAAAAGTGAGCCGCACTCGTTTTACAGCGATTTTGCTACTTATATTTTTAGGGGTCACAAACGCCTCTGCTAATACATTAGTAAGCACTAATCCAATTAGCGGCTCAACTCTTTCAGTTTCCCCTACAAATGTGACAGTTACGGGTCAAGTCACTTTGTTAGCTGATGCACCTGATGCAAACTCAATTACAGTGACCGATCCCACTGGTGTGCGGGTTGATGATGGCACGATCTATATCAGTGACTTGAGTGCAACTGTTGGCGTTAGGCCACTTGTTGATTCTGGAACCTACACAGTCACATATTCCTTACTTTCTGAAGGTGACATACCACTTGAAGGAAGCTTTACATTTAAATATCTAGCACCGAGTGTAATTTCAACCGCAAACCCAAATCCTGAACCAAGCCAGGTGCAAAAACCTGCTAGCAGCAGCTGGGGAACAAATGTATTCGTCATAGTTTTACTCTTTGTTGCACTACTAGTAACCGTTGGCCTTTCTCTATATGCACGTAAATTATTTGCGGATCGATGAATTTTTTAAATACAACTTTTAAATACATCAATTTACTCGGTGGCTTTGCAACCGTAGGGGCACTCTTGGCTATGGCCTTCTTGCTCCTTGATGTTGAGGGAAGAGTTTCAACTTCAGCCGAAAAACTTCGTAATTTTCTGAAAGTATCTGCAGCCACCTGGTTTATTGGCGTTGTTGGTTCGATCATTTTCACTCTTGCCCAGATATTAGGTACTCCTTTATCTGGCGCGCTCGATGTAATGACGATTAGATCTTTTGTTACTCAAATAACTCTAGGTCAGTATTTAGCATTTGAAGCGGTAATCGCGCTAATTGTTTTTGTCTGCACCTTCCAAGCCAAGAAGATCTTGAGTCTTATCGCCCTATTAGGGCTCTCGGTTGTTGGATTAATTGCTCCTGTATTTCAAAGCCATGCAGCATCCGGTGGATCGCACTCCCTAGTCATTGGATCACTAGTAATCCACGTAATTGCTTTATCTCTATGGGTTGGCGGAATCTTTGCAATTGCAATGCTTTCAGCCACAGACCGCGCAATTGCAGTGCCTAGATTTAGCCAGCTGGCTTTGTGGTCTGCAATCGCAGTTGTTGTCAGCGGAACTGTTAATGCTTGGACCAGACTTAATTTTGAAGCAGCCTGGAATTCAACCTATGCATACATAGTTATTGCAAAGACCGTTGCAACTATTGCGTTGGTAGGACTTGGCTATTTGCATCGTAAGAATCTTGAAGGTAAGGAATCGATTAACTGGGTTGGTTTTGCAAAGCTACTAACTGTCGAAGCAATAATTATGATCATTACCGTTGCACTGGGTGCTTGGTTATCAAATACCAGTTCTCCTGATCGACCTGGAACGCAAGAATACGACCCAGCTTTAGCGATCGTGGGATTTTCAACTCCACCAAAGCCAACGTGGTCAAGTATTTTCTTAAGTTATGAACCAAATGCTTTGATTATCGGAATCTTGGTAATCATGGTTGCTCTCTATGTTAAAGGTGTAATGGTCTTAACTAAGCGTGGAGATAAGTGGCCAGTTGGTCGCACTATTTCATTTGCTTTAGGAATTGCTGTTATTGATTTTGCAACTAGTGGTGGTTTAGGGCTTTATGCACATTTCTCTTTTTCATATCACATGATTGCGCACATGCTTCTGGCCATGATTGCGCCAATCGGTTTAGTTCTCGGCGCTCCCATGACATTGGCTTTGCGAACACTGCCCCAAGGGCGAACACCTACAGAACGTGGTGTGCGAGGCTCTCTGCTAGCTGCACTTCATTCAAAGATTGGAACTTTTTATACAAATCCAATCGTTGCCTTGTTAATTTTTGATGGTTCTTTATTTGCTTTGTACTTTACTGATTTGTTTGCCAGCATGATGCAGAGCCACATTGGGCATCTGTTCATGACACTTCACTTTTTGGCAGCTGGATTCTTATTCTTTTTTGTTGTGATTGGAATTGATCCCAATCCACGCAAAATTCCTCATTTAGTTCAGATTGTCATTTTGTTTGCGGCGATGAGCATCCATGCATTCTTCTCAGTGGCATTGATGTCGGCTACAACTTTGATTGACAAAGGTTACTTTGCCTCGCTTCAAACCCCTTGGCTCACAGACTTATTGGCCGATCAAAAGCTAGGTGGATCTGTTGGGTGGGCAATGGGAGAGATCCCAATCTTGATTGCTTTAGTTGCAACTTTTATCAATTGGCTGCGTGATGACACACGAGAAGCTAAGCGGATTGACCGTAACACTGTGCGCCAAGCGGCCATGGGTCAGCCAGATGATTTAGCAAACTATAATCAGTACCTACAAAAGCTGGCACAACGCGATAAGAATGAGTCCTAATGGAAAACCTATTTGATCTACCGTCTGAGTACAAAGAGTTGCGTGCAAGCGTTCGTGCATTATCTGAAAAAGAAATTGCACCTCATGCACAAGCCGTTGACGAAGATCATCGCTTCCCACAAGAGGCAAAAGTCGCTCTGATCAAAAGTGGTTTATATGCAGCCCATGTTCCAACAGAGTACGGCGGCGATGGGGCAGATGCACTTGCAACTGTGCTGATTATTGAAGAAGTCGCACGTGCATGTGGATCATCATCTTTGATTCCAGCAGTTAACAAACTTGGTTCTATGCCATTGATATTGGGTGGAAACGCGGAACAAAAGAAGCGTTGGCTTCCTCGTTTAGTAAAGGGAGAAGGATTTTCTTACTGCCTTTCTGAATCAGAGGCAGGATCTGATGCATCAGCAATGCGCACTAAGGTCGAGCGTTCAGGTGATGGCTGGGTACTTAACGGCAGCAAGAAGTGGATTACAAATGCTGGTGAATCAGATTTGTATTCTGTAGTTGCACAAAGCGATCCATCCCTTGGAACAAAGGGAATAACAGCTTTCATAGTTGAGAAGTCAGATCCCGGTGTTTCATTTGGTGCACCAGAAAAGAAAATGGGAATGCGCGGCTCACCAACTCGTGAAGTCTATTTTGACAATGTTCAATTAAGCGATGATCGTCGTATTAGTGAAGTTGGACAAGGTTTTGCTTTAGCCATGAACACCCTTGATCACACACGCATCACAATTGCTGCACAAGCTATTGGTCTTGCACAAGGTGCATTTGATGTTGCAACTAAGTATTCCCATGAGCGTCAACAATTTGGCAAGCCAATCTTTGACTTTCAGGCTGTTCAATTTATGCTGGCAGATATGGCGATGAATATTGAAGCAGCTCGTCTTCTTACTTATTCAGCGGCAATTAAGAGTGAAAACAATGAAAAAGATCTTCGCTTCTTTTCAGCAGCCAGCAAGTGTTTTGCAAGTGATATTGCAATGAAGGTGACCCAAGATGCAATTCAAGTATTGGGTGGCTATGGATATGTCACCGATTACCCAGTTGAGCGCATGATGCGCGATACGAAGTTAACTCAGATTTATGAGGGCACCAATCAGATTCAGCGCATCGTAATGGCGCGCAACTTACCTAACGGTTAAAGCGCACAACAATCGAAGGCGAAGCGGCAGCATCCAAGGCGATGTCGTGTGCTTCGTGCGGCAATTCTTCGCTGTTTAATTCTCCGGCATACACCAAACCAATTTTCCACGCCGCAAAGTGTGGCAAAGCTCGATCGTAATAACCTCCACCTTGTCCCAATCGATATCCAGATTGATCGATGCGCAGTGCTGGAACAACCACAGCAGATATCTGTGAGAGATCTGTCAGTGCATCACCAAGGGGCTCCAAAATCTTCTTCTTTGCAACTAGCTGATTGGGATCACCATTCCATGTGACCCATTCCAGATGATCGCCATTAATTCGGGGTAGGACTAAGGTTTTTCCATCCCTTAGAAATGCTTCGTTAATTTCAACGGTACTTGGCTCAAGTTCATAGGAAATATAAGAGGCAATCATTGCGGCTGAGACAATTTCTGGAGCTTTTAGGATGACATTGAAGTTGCAGGGGATGAATTTCTGAGAACGCTCGCGACGGGCTCTTTCGCGCAATGCGATTTTTTGATCTGTCATTTAAATCTCCCGTTAAATCCCAAGGATTAAACTCTCCAACAAGTAGGGTTCGATTATGTCAGAACACACACGGGTAGATGAGTTTCTAACCTCCTTACTCGCCATCTGCAAACCACTAGAACCATTTGAGATGCCATTACTTGATGCACATGGTGCAACCCTTGCCGAGGATATTTATGCAGGAGAGCGCTTGGTGCTTCGCTCCGGTACTCGTATTCGCTCGACTCAGATTGGCTTAGCTGCATCGATTGGTCGAGATCATCTGCCAACTCGTCCGCATCCACGTGTTGTAGTTCTTTCAGCTGGCCCTGATTTAGTAGAACCAGGTCAGCCTCTGAAGAATGCCAGCGATGAGTATGAAACAAATTCATGGCTACTCACAACTGCCGTTCGCGAGGTTGGCGCTGTTGCTTATCGAGTTCACTCAATTCCAGATGATGAAGCCCAACTTCAGAAAGTCATTGAAGATCAATTAGTTCGCGCAGATCTAATTATCATCAGTGGTGAACGCAACGATGATTCTTTTGACCTGATTTCTCGCACACTTGCTGGACTTGGCGCTATTACAACTGTAGATCTTGCAATCGAGGCAAGTGGTCGCCATAACTTCGGAACCATTGGGCCAGATAAAACACCTGTTGTGACACTTCCTGGGGATCCAATCTCTGCCTACATTTCATTTGAGCTTTTTGTTCGACCAATGATTCGCACAATGCTGGGGGCTGCAACAATTCACCGACCTGCAGTTAAGGCGGCACTGGAAAAGCCAATTGAATCTGCCCCTGGAATGCGCTCTTACATCCGTGGAATTTTGGCTGATGATGGAAAATCTGTGACACCTCTTGCAAACCAAGATGAGCAATCAACCTTGTCTGATGCAAATGCTTTCATTGCAATCTCTGAAACTGAAACAGCGCTAAAAACAGGAGATCAGGTAACTGTTGTAGTACTTGAGCGTCGATATATCTAGTTTTATGAGCACTAGCTGGCCCGTGGTTTTAGAGAACACCGAGATTTATTTACGACCATTACGATTTCGAGATCGCGCACTATGGAATCGTGTACGAGCAGAAAATCGTGATTGGCTCTCTCCTTGGGAGGCCACGATCCCAGCCATAAGTGAAGAGAGCTATAAAGAACTGCCTTCGTACTTTGAAATGGTCAAGATTCTCAACCATGAAGCACGCAATGGCCGCTCATTCTCCTTTGCAATCTGGCATGGCAAGAACCTGATCGGACAGATATCCCTAGGTGGAGTTATCTATGGAGCAATGCGCGGTGGACACATTGGCTATTGGATTGATCGCAATTTTGCCAATCGTGGCTACACAACTGCAGCCGTTGAAATGCTTACGCAGTACGCCTTTGAGGTTCTAAAGCTGCACCGAGTTGAAATAAATTTGAGACCAGAAAATGCCTCAAGCCGACGGGTGGCTGAAAAAGCTGGCTATATTTACGAAGGTGACCGTCCTAGGTACCTGCATATTGATGGCCATTGGAGAGATCACATCTGTTTCGTTAAGGAAAATTCTGAGATTAAGTAGTACTTAAATCCCATAAAAGCATCACCCCTTCCTTTAGATTTATCCATCATGACTTCGGGACTTATCTATATTGCGATCATCGGTATGTGGGTCGCTTATTTTGCACCCCGTTGGATCCATGACCGGAATGAATTTTCAGGAAAGTCTGTAGAACGTTATAAGAGCGCTTTGCGCGTAGTTGCAAATCAGTCTCCGCAGGAGTCATCTTCTGCTGGAGCAATTCATATTGATCTTGACCGCGAAGCAAAGATTCGCCAAACACTTTTGCGCCGCAGAATCTACTTTCTATTAATTGCTTTTTCACTCGTCTCAACATTGGTTGGTGGAGTAATGAAAACTATGCCATTTATTTATGCCCTAGTTCCTGCATCAGCTATGTTGATTTACATCGCAAATGTCCGACGACATGTGATTGCTGATCAACTGCATAAGCGTCGTGTCAATCAGATACATCGCCGTAGTTCTGGTGTTTCTGCAACGAACTTGGCTGAAGTTGTTCAACCAAAGCCATCTACTGAACATTGGATTCCACTTTCAGAGCGTGAACTCAAAGGTGTGGTTATTTTGCCTAAGGGTTCTGCCGCAGTTCGAAATGCATGGGAACCAACTGAAGTACCTGTTCCAACATATGTGAATGCACCAAAGGCTATTACCCCTAAGCGAGTTATTGATCTGACTACTCCCGGGCAGTGGAGTGAAGAACAAGAACGACTTGAGCGCGAAGCACTTGCTGCTGCCTCACCATCTCGTGATCAAATCTTTGATCAACAGCTGGCTGATGAAGCAGTTGATCGTTTGAACCAAGCTCGCGCTGCTAACGAATAACTAAATCCACGACTCAAACCACATGCGAAGACGCCAATCTTCGTATGTAATTATCTGTCCCGTAAACAGTGGGATGAAAAATAGAAAACACAGCAGGATTAGGGCGAATATGCCGCCCACGATTGATTGCGAAACGACTGGCTTTAAACCACTGTCCAGCAATAATTTCGCGCAATACACAATTGCCACAATCATAAATGGTTCAAAAATGATTGCATAGAAAGAAAAGGCGGTGCGCTGTTGCATTGCAAACCATGGCAAATAACCTGCGGCCATACCAAGAACAACAATATTTAACGCCGAGTCACTACGTCGCAGTAGCAATGATTTAATCCAGTAACCAATAACAACAGCGACTGCGATTGTCCCTACCCACCATAAAATTGGTGTGCCTAGAGCTAGAACTTCTTGAGCACAATCCTTTGCTTCACATCCTTGTGGTGATGCATAGAAGAATGAAGTAGGTCTGCCCATTATTAGCCAGCTCCAAGGATTTGCTTGATAAGGATGCTGTTCCGTTAATCCAGTATGGAAGTTAAGCATTTCGGAGTGGTAATGAAACCAAGATGCCAATGGATTGCTAGACCATTGTCGACTCCAACCGCGATCTGAAACAAACCAACCAATCCACGTAAGCGTGTAGACAAACACTGGCAACAATCCGTACTGAGCAAACTTTGCCGCAATTGGTTTAAGAGATTTTCTGATGTCGTGTGCAACCAAAATTCTGTATACAGCTAATAAGCCAATCAGCGCCACAAAATAGATGGCGCTCCATTTACATCCAATTGCAAGACCAAAAGCGATACCTGCCCAAATATGTCTGTTTCGATGCCACAAGAAAACACCTAAAAGAGTGAAGAAAGTTAGGAACAAATCTAAAAGCGCAGTGCGTGAATGCACGAGCAGTAATCCATCTAATGCCATTAAAGCTGCACCAAGTGCGGTTAACAACGGTGAGTAGAAGAGAACATGTATTAGGCGAGCAAAGAGCAGAATTAGTAAGGTTCCAAAAACTGCTGAAGCAAAACGCCATCCAAATTCATTGTCACCAAATAACGTGATTCCGCTTGCTATTAGCCATTTTCCAACAGGGGGATGAACGATAAATTCAGGATTTGAGCCACTAACTTCCACGCCATATTTCATAAGGTCACGTGCGCCATCTACGTAATAGACCTCATCAAAAATAAAGCCTTTAGGTAATCCAAGATTGATGATTCGCAGCACAAAGGATGCAATTGCAATCAGGATTGGGGTAATGGCGGCCATGGGACAAGAGTATGGGCGTTTGCTCGCAAATACTGAGAGGATTAGCCCATGACGCTCATCTTGGCAGCTACCCCTTTGGGAAATCCTGGGGATGCAAGCCCTCGATTAAAAAGCGCTATAGAAAACGCATCAATAATTGCAGCAGAAGACTCTCGTCGATTTCATCGTTTGTGCGCAGATATCGAAGTTACCTTCACCGCTCGAGTCTTGTCATTTTTTGAAGGAAATGAAGAGGATCGCACCCGAGAATTAATCTCTGAACTAAAAAGTGGTGCAACGGTCTTAGTTGTTTCAGATGCTGGCATGCCAACAATTAGCGATCCTGGTTTCCGATTAATGCGAGATGCCATTGCTGAAGGGATTGAAGTTTCAGTTATTCCAGGGCCTAGTGCGGTGACAATGTCAGTTGCACTATCTGGACTTCCAACAGATCGCTTTTCTTTTGAAGGTTTTCCACCACGAACAGCTGGTGCTCGTTTAGCAACATTTGAAAAACTTAGATTTGAAGAGCGCACTATGGTTTTCTTTGAAGCTCCACATCGATTAGCTGACTCTCTGATCGATGCAGTCAATGTTTTTGGAGCAGATCGACTAGGTGCTATTTGTCGTGAAATGACAAAGCGATATGAAGAAACTATTAGGGGCAATCTTGGCGAGCTATCTGCATGGGCTGCTGCCAATGAAGTGCTGGGTGAAATCACTCTGGTAGTTGCTGGAGCTGTTACTGATTCAGCATCTTTGACGGCAGCAGATATGGTGGGTCGAGTTCGAGAATTTGAGGCTGCTGGAATGGATCGAAAGTCAGCCATTGCAACCGTTGCCGAAGAGTTTGGCATCGCAAAGCGCCTTGTTTATGCCGCAGTCGTTGATGCCAATAAGATGAGCCAGTGACTAAGTCTTTCTATCTAACGACGCCGATTTATTACGTCAACGATGCCCCTCATATCGGGCATGCCTACACAACCGTTGCTGGCGATGTTCTAACCCGTTGGCACCGTCAAAAAGGCGAATCAGTCTGGTTTTTGACTGGAACAGATGAACATGGCCAGAAAGTTATGCGCACTGCAGAAAGTAACAATGTTGCCCCGCAAGTATGGGTAGACAAATTAGTTCAAGAGGCTTGGAAGCCAAATTGGGAACACTTAAATATTGCTAATGATGACTTTATTCGTACTACTGAAAAGCGTCACACGGAACGTGTTCAAAAGTTTTTGCAATCACTCAAAGACTCTGGCCATATCTATGCAGGCAAGTATGAAGGCCCATATTGCGTGGGTTGTGAAGAGTTCAAGCTCCCTGGTGATTTGATTGAAATCGATGGCGCTAAGTGCTGTCCAATCCACAGTAAGCCAATTGAACTGGTTAATGAAAATAACTGGTTCTTTAAGTTATCTGCATTCGTTGAACCACTGCTTGCCCATTACAAAGATAATCCTGATGCATGTCAACCAGAGAGTGCACGCAACGAGGTTGTTTCCTTCCTCGAAGGCGGAGTTTCAGATCTTTCAATTTCTCGTTCCACATTTGATTGGGGTATTCCAGTTCCGTGGGATACAGATCAAGTTGTTTACGTTTGGTTTGACGCGCTTCTTAACTATGCAACTGCAGTTGGCTTAACAGATGCTCCAGATTCTGAAGGTGGCAAGAAGTTTGCGCAGACATGGCCAGCCGATGTTCACCTTGTTGGTAAAGACATTTTGCGTTTCCACGCAGTTATTTGGCCAGCGATGTTGATGGCTGCGGGCCTTGATGTTCCCAAGAAAGTTTTTGCACACGGCTGGTTATTAGTTGGCGGCGAAAAGATGAGTAAGAGCAAGCTAACCGGTATTGCTCCAAAGGACATTACTGATCACTTTGGAATCGATGCCTTCCGCTATTACTTCTTGCGTGCAATTCCTTTTGGTACAGATGGTTCTTTCTCTTGGGAAGATATGAGTGCCCGCTACACATCTGAGCTAGCAAATGACTTTGGAAACCTTGCTTCGCGCAGCGCAGCAATGGTTGAAAAGTACTGCGCAGGCGTACTTCCAGCTGTTAGCCATGACGCTGGCCTTGAAGCAGCATTAGCTGATGCAGTTACAAAGGCTGATGCAGCAATGTGCGCACTTGATTTTCAAGGTGGAATTTTGGCAATTATGGATTTCTGCAAGCAGGTAAATGGTTATGTAACTATTAAAGAGCCATGGATTCTTGCCAAAGATCCTGCCAATCAAGCCCAGCTAGAGGAAATTTTGTATAACACCGCTGAATCATTACGCGCACTTGCTGTATTGCTGCATCCGGTGATGCCACAGACATGTGAAATCTTGTGGCAGAGCTTAGGTGCGCACGCTTCACTTGGAGATTTGTCTGCACAAAAGATTTCAGATGTAGCCACCTGGGGACAGTTACCTGCTGGCGCAACTGTTACTAAGACTCCAGTTTTATTCCCACGACTAGAAACTCCTGCCTAGATAACAATGGCTGATCGCCACAATCGCGATATCGATAGACCTCGCGCGCCACTACCGGAAGCCCTACCTGTTCCAACTGTTGATGCGCATGCTCACATGGAGATTGTTACCGATGCTGCTTTTGATTCACAAGAGGTTGCAGATGTCATTGCTGAAGCAAAATCTGTCAATGTTGATCGCATTGTGCAGGTTGGTTATTCAGCAGAACAATCAAAATGGTGTGTGCAAGCTGCAGAAAAATGGAATACAACTGTTTTGGCAGCAGTAGCACTACACCCCAATGAAGCACCCGTTGTTGCAGATCTTGAAGCAGATTTAAAGATTATTGAAGAACTTGCACAGCACCCACGCGTGCGCGCTATTGGTGAAACCGGACTTGATTACTTCCGCACCCCACCAGAGCTACGAAAGCGTCAGCAGGATTCATTTAAGTGGCATATTGAATTAGCAAAGAAAACAAACAAGGCGCTTGTCATTCATGATCGTGATTCACATGATGATGTTTTATCTGTGTTACTTGAAGTTGGAGCCCCTGAGAAGGTTGTCTTTCACTGCTTTTCAGGTGATGTGGCAATGGCTAAAACCTGTATTGAGCGCGGCTACATCCTCTCCTTTGCTGGCACATTGACCTTCAAGAACGCTCCGGCATTGCGCGATGCTGTGAAGCTTGTGCCAATCGATCAGCTTTTAGTTGAAACGGATTCACCTTTCTTGTCACCTGCTCCACACCGAGGTGCGAGCAATACCCCTGCTCAGATTGCAACAATCGTGCGAGCAATGGCTGCGGAGCGAAATCAAGATCTTGCAGAACTAGCTACTGCACTTGGTGATAACGCAGAACGTATTTTTGGGTCTTTTGCACTATGACACTTCTAGGTGCGGCACAAATCCGCGAACTGGCTGCGCAATTGGATCTGAAGCCATCTAAGTCACTGGGACAAAACTTTGTTATTGATTCAAATGTTTGCACCAAGATTGTTCGAACAGCTGGTGTTACAAGTGATGACATCGCACTTGAAATCGGACCAGGCCTTGGTTCCTTAACTCTTGCGATGCTTGAAATTGCAAAGTCGGTAATTGCAGTTGAGATTGACCCAAGACTTGCTCAACAGTTGCCGATCACAATTGCTCAGCACTTTGAGCATCCTGAAAACCTCACTGTTATTAATAAGGATGCTCTGGCAGTTAATGCTCTGCCAGTTGATCCAACTGTTTTAGTTGCAAATCTTCCATACAACGTTTCTGTTCCCGTGCTACTTCACCTACTGGAAAAGTTTCCATCTATTCGCACCGGCGTTGTGATGGTGCAAGCTGAAGTTGCAGATCGACTAGCAGCGAAGCCTGGTGGCAAGGAGTATGGAATCCCTAGTGTTAAAGCGGCATGGTGGGCAGATGTTAAAAATGTTGGAACAGTTTCTAGGTCAATCTTTTGGCCGGCACCAAATGTGGATTCAAAGTTAGTGGGATTTACCAGACGTGAAACAGCAGGAAGTGAAGAATCGCGCGCGAAAGTCTTTACGATCATTGATGCAGCCTTTGCTCAACGCCGAAAGATGCTCAGATCAGCCCTTTCTAGCCTGTATGGATCATCATCGGCTGCCGAAGCAATATTGATAAAGGCGGGTATTGATCCAACACTTCGAGGCGAAGCTTTACAGGTTGAATCTTTTTGCAAGATTGCAGCCGTTGCGCCTGACATTTTCTAGCAGCAGTTATAGGGTCACCGCATGCCAGTAAAAAGTGTGACCGTGCGAGTTCCGGCAAAGGTCAACCTTCAGTTATCTGTTGGGCCAAAAGAGGCCGATGGCTATCACAACTTGGTTTCTGTCTTTCAGGCAATTTCAATATTTGATGATGTGACAATTAAGGTAGCTGAACCCGGTGCTGGATTAACCATTTCAATCTCTGGTGAGCAAACACATGGAGTTCCGGCTGATGCAAATAATTTGGCAGCAAAAGCTGTCGCATTGATTTCAAAAGAGTATGACTTAACAGTTGATGCACATATTGAGATTAAGAAATCTATTCCAGTTGCAGGCGGTATGGCTGGCGGTAGCGCAGATGCTGCGGCAACAATTGTGGGAATTGATCATCTGTATTCACTTGGAATGTCTCGTGAGGAGATGGTTGAGATTGCAGCTCAACTAGGTAGCGATGTTCCATTCATGCTCAGTGGTGGAACTGCAATTGGTACAGGACGCGGTGATCAATTAACAGCTGCTCTATCGCGCGGCACCTATCACTGGGTACTTGCTCTCTCCACACATGGCTTATCAACACCAGCTGTTTATGCTGAATGCGATCGCTTGCGCTCTGAACTTGAAATCATTGAACCTCAAACTCATGAGGGCTTAATGCAAGCGTTATTGGCAGCTGATGCACCAGAAGTTGGTAAGTCACTTGTTAATGATTTGCAAGCAGCAGCATGTTCGCTGCGTCCTGCTTTGCGTTTAGTTTTAGATGTTGGCCAGGAGTATGGGGCGCTAGGTGCAATCGTTTCTGGCTCAGGCCCAACCGTTGCATTCTTGGTTGCAGATGTTGATGCGGGCCTTGATTTAACGGTGGCGTTAACCTCCAGCGGGGTAGCCGGCAGCGTTGTGCGGGCATATGGCCCTGTGGCTGGAGCGAAAGTAATCTCCTAATGGGGGCGCAGTTGGTCACAAGCACCACCATTTATGAGGGAGAATATGCGTTCCGCCATTGTGTAGTGGCTAGCACATGGGCCTTTGAAGCCCAGGGTCCAGGATCGATACCTGGTGGCGGAGC
>JBILAD010000047.1:0-7862 GCA_044354355.1 Candidatus Planktophila sp.
CAGCAGCGTTGTCGTTAAACACCTGAGGTGTTGCACCGATCTGGTTTGAAATCGCATCTAGTGATGTAGTTCCAACAGCTGCGCCAAGCTTTGCACCCTTAAGTTCTGCAAGAGTTGTCTTTCCTTCGATCTTGCTTCCCTTGAATGAAACGATTGCTTGTGGAGCTGTGTAGTAAGGAGATGAGAAATCAACTGCCGCCTTGCGCTCTTCTGTAATTGAGAATTGCTGCAAGTTGAAGTCAAAGTTCTTTTCCCCTGGTGTTACTGCAGAATCAAATGTTGTGCGGACCCAAACGACATCTGCAGCATCAAATCCGAGTTGCTTTGCAACTGCGTATGCAACTGCGCCTTCAAAACCATTTCCGGTCTCTGGTGCATCATCGATGATCCATGGGTAGTACGCAGGCTCACCTGTTGCGATTGTTAGCTTGCCTTCAGTAACTGTTGCAAGATCTGCCTTCGCGCATGATGCGCTTTCAGATGTTGCTGAATCAGATGAAGAACAGCCTGTAAGTGTTAATGCAGCTGCAATTACAATTGCGGCAAAGATTCCAAACTTCTTATTTCTTACGTTCAACTCAATCTCCTAATGTGTCAGGGGATCTTCACTAACTAAACTAACGTGTGAAGTGCAGTTAGTTAGACCCACGCTTGCCGACATACGTGCTGTCGGCCTGGTCTTCACCCGGAGCACCCCGCCGCGGTGGAGGGTTGCCGTCCAGTTAGCCGGGGCTTGATGCTGGAACTCATGACCACTGCAAACTTTATTGGTAGGGCGGCCTGTTGTCGACATGCAAGTTTGATGCATGTGCACCTGGAATGCATTGCTACGGGTGTTTCGGGAGCCAAATCCCTTGCTACCGCCTAAGGCTGCGCTTACCCTTACGTATTGCTAACAAGGGTGGTCGCCATGAAATACAAGTCAGTCAAGGGTTTGTTAACGGGTGATGAATCGCTGATCCCTGTCACTTTCATCGACAAGCTGGAAGATGTTTTGCACGGCTTCCTTGGAATCCTCCTATTTGTTGTTTCTATATTGGCTGCTGGCTATAGCTTGCAAAGATTGATTGAAACCCGCCCCTTCTTTCCGGTGGGAATGATCCAAGGAATTAATGACATTTTATTTGTTGTCATCATTCTGGAAATCATGCGAACCGTGATTGTGAGATTTACTGATGGAGCTTTCCAGCTTGATAACTTCTTGATTATCGGTGTTATCGCAGCAGTTCGACACATCCTCACAGTTGGAGCTTCCCTTACGATGGAAAAAGAGAAGACAACCGAATACTTCAACCGCGCACTGATTGAAATGGGTGTTAACACGGGAATTGTTTTGGCACTTGTCTTTGCGCTATTTCTTTCACGCGCAGCCAGGGCATCTTCTAAAAAGTAGTAAATGAGCCCACTTCCTCAGGGCTGAATATTTAGACCACCACTTGACTGGTCTATACCAAGTTGGCACAATAGTGAGATGCTGCCGCACGGTTTGATTGTCTCTTGCCAGATCCCAGCGCAGAGCCCACTGCACAACAAAGCATCTACTGCAGTGCTTGCGATGGCTGCTCAGTCAGGTGGAGCAGTTGCGATTAGAGCTGAAGGTTTTGACTCCATTAAGGCGATCAAAGAAGTAGTTTCGATTCCGGTAATCGGATTGATTAAAACTCGAGGAGTTGAATCTGGAGTCTATATAAATTCAACACTGTCTGAAATACAGATGTGCATCGATGCTGGTAGTGATTTTATAGCAATTGATGCCACTGGCAGATCACGGGCAGGATTTGCAGATTTGGCTGAATTCGTTGGGGCAATTAAAGAGTTAACTGATACTCAAATAATTGGTGATGTTTCAAATGTTGAAGAAGGCAAATTAGCTGCTGATTCGGGGATTTCGATCTTCGCTACCACGTTATCTGGTTACACATCGAATTCTAGTAAGGCGCTACCTGATCTTGAGTTGGTCACAAGTTTAGTCAAGTTAAATGCTGGACCAGTTATTGCTGAAGGCGGATACCGTGACTTAGCTGATTGTAAAGAAGCATTTGATTTAGGGGCACATGCGATCTGTATTGGCACCGCAATTACAGACCCTTGGAATTCAACCAAATACTACGTTGATGGATTGGTTGAAAAATATGCCAAATAGAAAAGTTGCGAAAGATTCAAAGCATGCAACTTTGCTTGAAGCATTGGCAGAGTTAACAGTGAAGTTAAAGCCACATACGCAACTTCCTTCAGAGCGCCAGCTATCGGAAGATTTTGGAGTTTCTCGTATGACACTCCGCCGAGCGATAGATGTGATGCAATCTCGAGGTTACATTTATACAGTCCCATCAAAAGGCTTATATGTTTCCGAGCCAAGACTGGTGCGAACCTCGGATGTAACCTCTTTGTCAGAGGTTCTTCGACATCGCGGAAATAATCCAAAAACGAAACTTCACTTAGCTGATCGTATTCATGCAAGCGATGAGGTAGCTAAAGCCCTT
Source organism: Candidatus Planktophila sp. (assembly GCA_044354355.1). Classification (GTDB taxonomy): domain Bacteria; phylum Actinomycetota; class Actinomycetes; order Nanopelagicales; family Nanopelagicaceae; genus Planktophila. Next base: position 2,484 of record JBILAD010000047.1, read on the forward strand.
GGTTTGCGAAAAGGCGAATGGGTTTACCGAGTCGAGCAATCATTTTTTGATGCTGATTTAGCAATGGCCACCGAGACCGCTTATATCCCGACTGATGTTGCCCCTGGATTGTTGGAACAAGACTTATCAACGAGTCTTTCGAGCATCCTGGCAAACCATTATGAAAAACCGATTCTGCGAGTTCAATACCGTGTTCGCTCCGTAATCCCAGAAGAGAAGTTCCGCGAGCGCCTTGAGCTGGCCTTTGGTGCACCAACCTTTGAATTCTTTGCAGTTGGAATAACCTCCAAGGAACGCTCAGCCTTCCTCGTTGTCTCCTATAAACGTGGCGATAAGTACGACTTGAGCTACCAATTAGAGGTCTAACTCAGGCTTAACCCCTCTTGCCGCTGACATATCGGTAAAAAACAGTTGTAATTTTGTTATCGAGTTGGCGTTGACAGGCGCTCATCTCTTAGTTAGTTTGGTATAGACCAGTTGCAAATCGGTATATACCAAAGGGGTTGTTGTGAAGACGGAAGTTCTTATCTTGGGTGGAGGAACAAGCGCTGTCGCTGCCGCGCTTTCCTTAGGTGACCTCGGAGTTAAGTGCATAGTTGTTGAAGAGACCGATTGGGTTGGCGGTCAACTCACTGCGCAATCTGTTCCCTCTGATGAACACATCTGGATTGAACAATTCGGTAGTACTGGCCGATATCGTGAATTTAGAAACCGACTTCGCGCCTACTACAAGGCGAACTATCCACTATCTGCACGATCAAAAGCTGATCCCTTTTTAAATCCAGGCGCTGGATATGTAAGCCCTATCTGTGCTGAACCTGGCGTCATTCACGATGTATTGCGTTCAATGTTGGCACCGCACGTCGCAAGTGGATGTGTCACCATTTTGCTGGAGCATGACATTGAGAGTGTCACCAAGAGCGGTGATCGAATTATTGGCGCACGCGTATTAGATAAGCGCACAGGAAAATCTGTTGATATCGAAGCCACAATATTTATCGAAGCAACCGAAACAGGAGATGTTTTAGCGCTAGCCGATATCGAATACGTCATTGGGTTTGAAAGCAAAGCGATGACCGGCGAGCCAAGTGCTCCTGATGAATATCAACCCGGAAATATTCAAGCCTTTAGTGCTTGTTTTGCAATGAGCTACGATCAAAATTCAGATCGCACTATTGAAAAGCCAAATAATTACGAATACTGGCGCAACTTTAAAATGCCGTTTTATGATCAGAACTGGGTCAGTTGGCATTCAATTGAACCTCGTTCACTAAAAGAGATCATTTTCAATTTTGATCCACTTCCCAATCTGGACCCATTAACTGTTCGTGCAAACCAAAAAGATAATCCTGGTTCAGCAAACCTTTGGACCTTCCGTCGCATATTGGCCGCTAGCCATATGGAGCATCCAGAAAAATTTACAGATATTTCCCTAGTTAACTGGCCGCAGCTTGATTATGTGAATGGCTCAATCATTGATGTGAGCAAGGAAGAAAAAGCAAAGAACATTGCTGCTGCTAAAGATCAATCGCTCTCCCTTCTCTATTGGATGCAGACTGAAGCCCCACGGGCTGATGGAAAAACAGGGTGGCCTGGGCTTTATTTACGTAAAGATGTAGTGGATACAAAAGATGGCTTGGCAAAGCATGTCTATGTGCGTGAGGCTAGACGAATAAAGGCCCTATATACCGTGACAGAGCAAGATATTTCCTATGCAATTCGCGGTGATGCAGGTGCAAAGAAATACTCTGATTCTGTCGGAGTTGGGCATTACCGAATTGATTTACATCCATCAACCGCCGGTGATAATTATCTAGATGTGGCATCTTGCCCATATCAAATTCCTGTTTCCTCCATGATCCCAATCGCAACCGAAAACCTAATTGCAGCCGGGAAGAGTATTGGAGTTACTCACATTACAAACGGTTGTTTCCGTTTACACCCAACCGAGTGGAATATCGGTGAGTCGGCAGGAGTACTTGCCGCACTAAGTATTCGTTCAGGTAAGAGCCCACATGCATTTGCATCAGGTTCAGATTTGAACGATCTTCAGGCACAACTTCTTCATCAAGGAGTCGAGCTTGAATGGCCAACGGTCGCACCTTATTAATAGGTTGAAACCGACTAAACAGAAAGGAAAGCAACAGTGAAAGCAAAATATCTTAAAATGATTGCTACTGGATCCGCTATTGCTCTTATAGCTTTTATCGGTATTCAACCCGCAAAAGCTGCGGCTAAAGGAAGCATCACTCTAAGAATGACTATGTGGTCATCAAATGCCGGCCACTTAGCACTCTTTAAGGGACTTGCTGATGAGTATAAGAAAACTCATCCAGAAATTGCAGACATCAAGTTTGAATCACTTGATTTTGCAACTTACACACAAACATTAACTACACAAATTGCCGGTGGTAAAGCACCTGACTTGGCATGGATCTTGGAAAAGGATGCACAGCAGTTCCGTAAGAACAATTTGCTCCTTAATGTGCTTCCACAAATGGAAGCAACTCCAGGTTACAAAGTTGAGGAGATTGCAACTGGATCTCTAGGACTATGGCGCGCACCTCGCAGCGTTTATGGGTACCCATTCTCAACTTCACCATTTGCAATCTTCTACAACGCTGATTTGATTAAAGCAGCTGGTGCTGAAGATCCTGAAGCGCTTCGCGCAAAGGGTGAATGGACTTGGGCAAATGCTGCCAAGGTCGCAAAAGCTGTTTCCGATTACGAAAAGGGTAACTACGGCCTGAACTTCCCTACCTTCAACTACACAACCTGGAATGGACTAGCTGCAATCTGGCGCGGGTTTGGTGCTGAAGCGTGGGATAAGACTGGAACCAGATGTACTTTCAATTCTAAGCAGATGAACAGTGCAATGAATTTCTTCCACGGCATGATTTATAAGGATAAGTCATTCCCTGCACCAGGAGTTTCCTCTGACTTCTTCGCTGGCAACGTTGGAATGTCGCTCATTCAATTGAGCCGCGCAGCCAACTTGGCAACAATGAAGTGGAAGTGGGGCGTAGTGCCTCTACCTAAGGGACCAGTAGCTGATGCTCAAGTTATCGGACAAGCAGGAATGGCAGTTCTTACCAAGAGTAAGAACCGCAAGGCTGCTGCTGACTTCTTAGTCTTCGCAACTAACCCTGAAAATGCTGCAAAATACGTAGCATTCTTCCCACAATCTCGTATTCCTTTGATGGATCCAAAGGTCATTGCTAAGGCTTCAATCTTGAACGAAACCCAAGCAAAAATGATTGTTGCTGATGGAATCTCAAAGGGTCAGATTCTTACTTCTCATCCAAAGCTAAGCTCGATTGAATTGACTGTGAAGTCAACTCTTGATGGCTTATGGAAAGCGGATGCAAATGTTTCTGACACTCTCAATCAGGTTTGCACCAAAATCCAACCTAACCTGAAATAAAAGAATAGATTGAAAATGTAAAGCTGGGGTATCAATTGCGATACCCCAGCTTTACACTCAAATATCCTGAACAATTGAATTCTCTGGAGGTACTTTGAAGCGGAAGCAGTCGCACGAGATGCGACACTGGCGCACTGGCCTATTTATGGCCGCTCCAGTTCTACTTGGATTCATCTTCCTTGTTCTTTATCCAGTACTCAGTGTTATCAGAGATAGCTTCACTTCATACAATCCACTCAGTGGTGACGCAGCATTCATTGGCGTAGATAACTACACACGATTAGTCCAAGATGAAACTGCTCTCGAAGTTGCAAAGAACACTGTTATTTTTGCCTGCATTCTCGTTCCAGTAAATATGGCCCTCGCACTTTTCCTCGCAGTCTTGTTGAATTTACATTTCAAAGGTAGAACTACTTTTCGAGCGATATTTTTCTCGCCAGTTATCGTTTCAACAGTTGCTTGGACGATTGTCTGGAAATACATCTTGCAAGATGACGGTCCATTTAACTATTTCTTGGGTCTATCGGGTGTAGATGGGGCCAATTGGTTACGCGAAAACCCTTGGCCAATGATTTCAGTGGTGATGGTTCAAGTATTTAAGAATCTGGGCATGAATATGATCTTCTTTCTTGCCGCACTACAAGGAGTACCGGAAGAGATGTATGAATCGTCAGAGATTGATGGTGCAAATCGCTGGCAGCAATTTAAGAAGATCACCCTTCCCTTTATAAGTCCCACAATTCTTTTGGTTGGAATCCTTACTATTGCAGGAGCCTTCCAAGTCTTTGCTCAAGTCCTTTTACTGACTGGTGGCGGTCCAGGCTTATCAACAACAGTTCTTTCTTATTACATCTTTATCAATGCTTTCCAGATTTTCGATCTCGGATATGCAAGCGCCCTAGCAGTTTGCTTGTTCATTTTTGTGATGGGCCTAACGGTCGCACAATGGCAGATTAGAACTAGGTGGGTGTTCCGTGAGGTCTAAAGGCAATAAGCGTTACACGCGACGAAACTCTCAGCTCACGGGATGGCGATTGTTTGGGCTTTACTCACTATTACTAGTGATCACTATCCCATTTTTGTTTCCAACATGGTGGATGTTCACAGCCTCACTTAAACCTATTGAAGAGGTCTTTTCATTCCCAGCAAGCTTAATTCCAAATGACTTTCAAATTTCTAACTACGCAGAAGTCTTCCGATTGCAACCATTCTTGCGGCAATATTGGAACTCCATGTCAATCGCGATTGTGGTTACTATAATTTCAGTAACCATTTCGACAATGGGTGGCTATGCATTTGCAAGAATTAGCTTCAAATGGCGAAGCAAGATATTCATAATCTTGCTATCGGCATTACTCATGCCAGCTGAAGTAACTCTTATTCCGATTTTCAGATTAATGGTTAAATCAGGATTATCTGACACTTTCTTCCCGATTGTAATAATTCCAGCGTTTGGTGCCCATGCTGTAGTTGGACTTTTTCTCATGCGTCAATTCTTTTTAGATTTTCCAACTGAGCTAGAAGAAGCAGCTGAGATAGATGGTCTCTCCAGGTTTAAGGTATTTACAAAAATTGCACTCCCACTATCCGGACCGGCAATCGCTTCACTAGCAATTCTTTCATTTTTATATTCGTGGAATCTTTTCCTAGAGCCATTGGTCTTTCTCACAGAACCGAATAAATACACTTTGCCTGTTGTCTTGCCACAATTCACTGATACCTACGGCGCACCAATCTTTAACGTTCAGCTGGCAGCAACCTCGCTGAGCGTTATTCCAGTCATGATTGTTTTCGTGATGGCTCAACGTCACTTCATACGAGGCATAACGATGACTGGCCTCAAGGGTTGATTTAATTCATACAACGTCTTTCTGGTGGCGGGTGAAGGATTTGAACCTTCGAAGGCAGAGCCGGGGGATTTACAGTCCCCTCCCATTGGCCGCTCGGGCAACCCG
>JBILAD010000048.1:0-7800 GCA_044354355.1 Candidatus Planktophila sp.
TGATTCAAACTCATAGGTAACCGGCAAGGGTGCGGTGCCAGCCAAGCGAAATAACTTTACGATCAATTTGCTTCGAACCATTTGGGTGCGTGTGACTGCATCTGTGTGTAGCGCAATTGCCACCCGTATCTTGTCTGTAAGTGCAGAAAGTTCAGTCAAGAGTGCGTTGTCAGCCGCTGTTGCAAGATGCTGAGAATCTTCCAGCAATAATCCCAACGCGCCTGACAGACCGCTTTCTGCTGCAGATCTGCTCTTAATGTCAGCATCTCTTGCTTGATAGGCCGCACCCGTCAATAACAATGAGGATGCAGGATCGGCGATATCGCTATGTGCTATCTCCAAGGCAACAGCTGCTCTCTTCTGCAAAAGAACATCCAGATTTGCCCAACTAGTTTCTACTCTGTGGTGCAACCGATCTAGTCGAGTAGCCAAAAAAGTTAAATACCAAAGAGAAATCAAAAGGATAAATACTGTTACTACCCAAGGTGTCATTACTTCTCATCCTTTGAAAGAAAGCGATTCCACGAACGCGTATCTGATGCCAACTTCACCTTTTCGCTTCCAACGATCGACATCTCATAGACAGAGTAAATCTGCTGGGCGATTATGTTCCAATCAAAACTTTGACCGCGCATTTTCCCGGCAGTTGCAAGTTCTGCTCTCTTGGTCTCATCCCGCAAAAGATCAATTACAACCTTTGCCAAATCTGTTGAATCCTCCGACTTAAAGAGTGCGCCAAATTGCCCATGCCCCAATAAATCTTCAAACGCGGGTATGTCACTTGCAACAACGCATGCTCCCCCAGCTAATGCTTCAGCCAGGATAATTCCAAATGACTCACCGCCCGTGTTAGGTGCAACATAAAGTGCAACCGAGGACATGAAGTTAGCTTTCTCTTCTTCCGAAATTTTGCCCAAGAAAGTAAATCTGTGTCGTAACTGCGGATCAATACTTTGTTCAACCTCTGAGGGATCTCCAGGACCAGCAACAAAGACCTTCACATCTGGTGCGAATCGCGCGATAACAGGTAGTGCCTCAAGCAGCACACTTAATCCCTTGCGAGGTTCTTCAAATCTTCCTATAAAACCAATCGTATTTCCTTGCCACTTTTCCTCAGCTTTTCCATCGTGATATCTGGAGGCATAGATTCCATTGGGGATGACGACCGCATCTGTGTCCAAGTGATCGGTAAGGGTCAACCGAGCCGCCTCAGAAACTGCGATTCTGGCTGATAACTTCTCGATAGCAGGTTCCAAAATAGGTCCAATAGCAAAAATTATCTTTTGACGTTTTGCCGCTGCATGAAACGTTCCCACCATAGGACCATCTGCTGCCCAGCAGGCAAGCAATGAGATTGAAGGAATTGCTGGCTCATGAAGATGAAGAAGATCAAACTCTCCATTAGAAATCCATTGTCGAACTCGCGAGAAAGCAACTGGTCCAAACAACACTCGTGCAACTGCGCCGTTATATGGAATCGAAATCGGCTTACCCGCGTTAACAACGTATTCCGGTAATTTCGATTCATCAATTGCTGGTGCTAACACTGAAACATGATGGCCTGCAGCAATCAGGAACTCAGCTAAATCTCGAATATGGTTTTGCACACCACCCGGCGTATCCCAACTATAAGGACAAACGATTCCGATCTTTAGTGAACGAGCCAACATCAGCTGCGCTCCATAAAGTCGCCATCAATCCAGATGCGCTGGAGCATATGCCAATCCTGAGGATGAGCAGAAATACCAGCCTCAAATTGATGCGCCATCTTTTGCACAGTTGTTGAAACTCTTTCTTCATCGCTTCCTGATTCTGCAAGTGCAACTTCATTAAAGTCGATGCGGATGCCGCTTTCTGTGTAAGAAACAAAAGCAGTGATCAGAGGTGCACCCGTTTTTAGAGCTAACAGTGCTGGACCTGCAGGCATGCGCGAGGGACCACCAAAGAAATTAACATCTATTCCAGATCGAGATAGATCACGATCTGCAACGAGTGCAACAAGTGCGCCGCCTCTTAATCGTTGGGCCAATGTGCCCAAAACTCGCCCATCTAGGGGCAAAACTTCCATACCCATAGCCTGTCGGTAACTGAGAAACTTTAAAAAGAGTTTTTCGGGTTTGAGATGTTCGGCAACGGTTACGAGATTAATTCCTTTGGCACAAAAATATGCCCCCGCATGATCCCAATTACCAGCGTGTGGCAGGGTAACAATGACGCCCGTTTTGGCCTCGATGGCATCGAGCAAAAGATGTTCATTTGTGACCGTTACGGTTTCACGAACGCGCTCGGGTGACCAATCAGGAAATCTAAATGTGTCACACCAATAGCGCATATAAGAACGCATCGCATCAAAGAGCAGTAAATCTAAATCAAGTGGTGTTATATCCGGTTGTGTGCGGTTGAGATTAGAACGCAGACGAGCAACGCTTTTGCCATTGCGCTTGGTGAGAAAATCAGCACAGGCATACGCCAAACGATATGCGGTCTGCTCTGGTAACCAACGAACTATTCGCCATCCAGCAAAGTATGCATAGGCTGCAATATTGTCTTTCACTTATGAAGCTCGCTTAACTATCAACATTCTTTGAACAACTGTATAGGCACCTAGCACTGCTAATAACCACATTCCGAAAGAGAGAACATATGGAATTCCTAGACCATCAAATCCAATCGCTGCAAGAGAGATAATCAACCTTTCGGTTCGCTCCGCAATACCTCCGGAGCATTGGATTGTAAAACTCTCTGCTTTGGCTCGTATGTAAGGAACTAACATTCCAGTAACCAAAGTGACCATCACTACTATTGCTAAAGGGTCATCGTTGTTAATCAGATATATAGAAACACCAATCAGTATTGCTGAATCTGTAATGCGATCAATTGTCGAGTCTAGAAAACCGCCCCACTTACTGGAACCTTTTTGAGAAATCCGAGCCATGGTGCCATCAAATAAATCGCTCAAAGCCATGATGCAGATGACTACGGTGCCGATAAAGAATTGGCCCTTGGGATAGAAATACATGGCCGATGCAACAACTGCTATCGCACCAGTCCACGTCACTGCATTGGGAGTTATCCCCATGCGCAGGGCAAGGGAGGCCACTGGGGTAATAACCCGCGTGACGGCTGGCTTCAAACGTGCACTTAACATCAAGGACCATCGTAGGCTGAGCCAGTGCAATCTCAAATAAACGACCTGCGAATTCACGTCTATGGTCACATCAGCGCTGACCCCGTTCAAGTGGCTTCGGCCTTTGGCGCTCAGTTTTCTCAGATTGCACTCCCAGAATCAGATTTAGCAATCTTTGCCATCGATCCCTCGGCAGGTATTGATCAAGCAACTATTGATCTGTGGCAATCTTTAGATGAGTTTCAGGTTCCGCGACTTGTTGTAGTAACACATCTGGAAAAACTTGAAGCTGATTTTGATGATGCTGTGATGATTGCCAGCCGTGTCTTTGATCAAATGATCACGCCCTATTTAGTCCTGCATGATGAAGCTGGATTACCTGCTGCACTCATCTCTCTTTCTGACCTTCAAATCATCGATTACTCAACTTCTCCAGCCACCGTTAAAAGTAGCGAAGAGGAACATCAAACATTAGTTCAAGAGTTCCGCGATGAGTATCTCGAGCTGCTTGTCGATTCTGGTGAGAATGCTTTTAGTGCCGGGCTTCTCTTCCCCGCAATTCCATTATGGATCGAACGAGGAATAGGCGTTGATATTGTTGAAGGTTTCATCAAACAACTAGTTTTATAACTACCAAGCTGCAGCGATTTCCTTGCGAGTTATTGAGAGCAACTGTGGAAGAACTTTTGTTTTTCCGATAATTGGCATGAAGTTTGCATCCCCACTCCAGCGAGGCACAACATGCTGATGAATATGTTCTGCAACTCCTGCACCTGAGATAGCACCTTGATTCATTCCTAGATTAAAACCCGCTGGATTTGAAACAATACGAATAGTTTTCATTGCATGAGCTGTTAACTCGCTGATTTCATTTCGTTCTTGCTCAGTCAGGTCAGTTAAGTCCGGCACATGGCGATATGCGCACACTAAGAGGTGGCCTGGGTTATAGGGATAGAGATTCATCACTACGAAAGCGCTTTGACCACGATGAACTACTAGCCCCTCTTCATCCGGCAAGGTGGGTATTTTGCAAAATGGGCAAACAACATCGTTGCCTTCTAGAGGTCGGTTTTCCCCACGTAAATACTCCAAACGGTGAGGAGCCCATAGCCGTTGCCAGCCATCAGGCATTCCTGCGCCATCAATTGAATTACTCACTGCTTAAACCTGAGTACGTTCCTGAACTACTTTTTTAATCTCAGCGATGGCATCTTGAATAGGGATTCCATTCTTTTGCTCACCATTTCGATAGCGGAAAGAAACTGCGCCAGCTTTTTGATCCTCTTCACCGGCGATCACCATGAACGGAATCTTTTGCATTTGTGCGTTACGGACCTTCTTTTGCATTCGATCATCAGATGAGTCGAGTTCTGCACGAATTCCAGCTTTTCGCATCTGCACAATAACTTCACCTAGGTAATCACCAAAAGTATCGGCTACCGGAATACCAATTGCCTGCACGGGTGCCAACCATGGTGGGAACGCTCCGCTGTAGTGCTCTGTTAGAACTCCAAAGAATCGTTCAATAGATCCAAACAGTGCACGGTGGATCATTACAGGACGCTGACGTGTTCCATCAGTTGCTGAATACTCCAGTTCAAATCGTTGCGGTAATTGGAAATCCACCTGAATCGTTGACATCTGCCAGGTGCGACCAATGGCATCTTTTGCTTGAACGGAAATCTTAGGACCGTAAAAAGCTGCGCCACCTTCATCTAAAACAAGCTCAAGGTTTTGAGCAGTTGCCGCCTTACGCAACGCTTCCGTTGCCTCAGCCCAATCAGCATCTTCTCCAACAAACTTTTCTGGATTCTTGGTAGAAAGCTCTAAGTAAAAGTCATTCAAACCGTAATCACGAAGTAAGTTCAAAACGAAAGTCAGCAAGGAATCGAGTTCGCCAACCATTTGTTCCTTGGTGCAATAGATGTGCGCATCATCTTGAGTAAATCCGCGTGCACGCGTGATTCCGTGCAGAACTCCAGATTTCTCGTAACGATAGACAGTTCCAAATTCAAACAAACGCAGCGGAAGTTCGCGATAAGAACGACCACGAGATCTATAGATCAGATTGTGGAAAGGGCAGTTCATAGGCTTCATGTAGTACTGCTGGCCGGCGCGCTTAACCGTTCCGTCAGCGTTGTACTCCTCATCCAAAATCATTGGTGGATACATACCATCGGCATACCACTGCAAGTGACCCGATGTTTCAAACAACGCTGCCTTGGTTAGATGAGGTGAGTACACGAACTCATATCCCTCTTCCTCATGACGAATACGCGAGTAATCCTCCATGGCCCTTCGCACGATGCCACCCTTGGGATGGAAAACCGCAAGGCCTGAACCAATTTCTTCGGGGAAAGAAAACAGATCTAGCTCTGTCCCTAAGCGACGATGATCGCGCTTTTCCGCCTCTGCCAAAAGCTCTAGATATGCGTTGAGCTCATCTTGTGATGGCCATGCGGTTCCATAAATTCTTTGCAACATAGGATTCTTTTCAGAACCACGCCAATATGCAGCTGCTGTACGCATCAACTTAAATGCAGGGATATTTTTGGTTGATGGTAAGTGCGGACCTCTACAGAGATCACTCCACACAGGGTTACCGTCACGACCTAAGTTGTCATAAATAGTAAGTTCAGAGCCACCAACTTCAACAGATGCTTCTTCTCCTGCTGGTCCCTTAATTCCGATCAATTCACATTTATATGGCTCGTGCGCCAACTCTTTGAGAGCTTCTGCCTCGGTAGTAACACGGCGCTTGAAACGCTGTCCCTCTTTGATGATCTTGCGCATTGCGCTTTCGATTTTTGTTAGATCATCTGGGTTGAAAGTGTTCTCTGGATCGAAGTCATAGTAAAAGCCATCTTTGATGGGTGGACCAATTCCAAGACGTGTATTTGCGTACACCTCCTGAACAGCTTGTGCCATCACGTGAGCAGTTGAGTGCCTTAAAACTTCAAGACCAGTGGGCGAAGAAATCAGAACAGATTCGACTACATCTCCATCAACAAGATCTGTCCACAAATCCTTAAGTACTCCGTTGATCTTACAAACCACGACATCTTTATTCTCGGCAAAGATATGCGTTGGTCGCTGATCGGCCTCAACGTGACGTTGAGCGCCATCAACTGTGATCGATATCTGGGACATGTGCTCAGCCTACCGAAGTCCTTAGCGCCATCGCTTCAATTTCATCCCTAAATTCAAGTGATTGAGATAATTCTCGTCCATCTATTGAAGCAATTGGCTGAGCTATCCGCAGACTACTCAATAGAAATGCAGATTCGATGTCTCCGATCTCCGATACATCTATAGATCGAACGATGACATCGCAGTTTTCGATAACCAAAGCGCGCATTACCCCAGGCAAGACCCCATCGGAAAGTGGTGGGGTGCACCATGTACCTGCAATCTTGAGCAGCACATTACACACTGACCCTTCACAAATCTTTCCATCGTGACTCGTTACTAATGCTTCATCGAATCCATTAACTCGAGCTTGTTCAAGTATGTCGAGCCGATGGTTGTATGGATAAGTCTTAATCGGAACACCATCAACAACAAGTGCTTCAGGATGAGTTCTCACATGTGCTGGTGAGATTAATTCTGAGTACGGAAGGTGCGCCGCAGCCCAATTTCCCGACGCATCAAATGAAACTCGCAACAAACCCTTTGAGTGCTTTTCAGTATTGAGTAATGTGGTGATGGATTCTCGAATGAGATCCTCGCTGGGTAAGGAAACCTTGGCTTTGACCGAACTATTCACCGCTCTTCTCATATGACGAGAAAGCGCCCATGGTTTTGAATCCACTGTCTTTATCGTTTCGAAAATTCCAGCACCCTCTAACCATCCTTGCGCGGTGCACAGAGTTTGCTCCTGTGAAACAAGAGCGCCATTGAGTATCACCTTCACAGTAACTCTCCCCCAGCAATAGAAATTAATCGTCTTGCTTTGAGTTGAGTCTCTTCCCACTCTGCAACTGCGTTACTACCCCAGGTGATACCAGCGCCTGTGCCAAAGTTAATCCCCTGATCTTTCCAGAAAGTTCGTATCGCCACTGAAAGAACTGCCTGATTTCCTTCAACCCAACCGAGAGCGCCACAATATGGACCGCGTGTCATTTCATTAGCACCGATCACCTGTGTAGCAGATGACTTTGGAGCACCACTAACAGAGCCCGGCGGAGACAATGCAGAAAGAATTTTGCTCCACGAAATGTCATCGATTAGCTCGCCTTGAACATCTGAGACTAGATGTTGCAATCCTGGATGCTCTTCACTTGAGAGCAATCGTGGTACTTCTACTGTTCCGCTTTTACAGATTTGACCAAGGTCATTGCGCATTAAATCAACAATCATCACATTTTCTGCTTGGTCTTTAGCTCCAAAATTTTGCACATTATTGTGCTGGGTGCCTTTAATGGGAGAGCTCTTTACCGTTGAACCATTTCGACTAAGAAACAACTCAGGAGATGCCGATGCAATCATTAGTTCAGGGATCTCAAAATAACTAGCCCATGGTGCAGGGTTATTTTCTAGAATTTGTGAGAAAAGTCCACGTAAAGATTGACCATCGCCAGGGTGGGTTAATCGCCGGCAAGCATTTACTTGATACACCCAACCATCTGCAACAGAGCTACGAATTCGCTCCACGTAAGCCATGTATTGCTCTG
>JBILAD010000049.1:0-7790 GCA_044354355.1 Candidatus Planktophila sp.
GTTTATCTGATGTGCACTTGCTGGAAGGCATCCTGTCCCCCGGCTATCTTGACGGTGATCAGGTGACGCTCGGCCATGAAGTTGCAGGAGTGATTGATCAAGTAGGTGCTGGTGTTACAACTAGTGCAATTGGAGATCGTGTTGTTGTGATTGCCGGTCAGCGCAACGCTGCCCAACAAATCACCACAATGGGCTTTGATTACAACGGTGGTTGGGCCGAATACGTTGTTACAAAGGCAGAGTTAGTTGCCGCAATTCCAGATTCACTACCATTTGAGCAAGCAGCAATTATTCCTGATGCTGTCTCAACACCGTGGGCTGCTATTTCATCGACAGCAAAGATGCAAGCAGGTGAAACTGCTGTGGTCTTTGGTGTGGGCGGGCTGGGTATTCATGCGGTGCAACTTTTAAAGATCGTTGGTTGCAGCAAGGTCATTGCAATTGATCCACGCGAGGATGCACGGGCTCATGCTTTGGCACGGGGGGCAGACTTTGCTTTTGCACCAGATGATCCTGAGATCAAAAAGCATCGTGGGTTAAATGCTGCCTTTGATTTTGCTGGTGTGACACCTGTGCGCAAGCAAGCGCTTTCTCTTCTTGGCGAGCAAGGCCGGTTAGTCATTATTGGAATTGCCAATGAACCAATTGTGATTCCAAGTGACATGGCCTTTACCTACATGCGCACACAAATAATGGGTCATTACGGCTCAGAAGATCACCACGTGCGCGAATTAATTGAGTTTGCAGCACAAGGAAAATTAGATTTGTCTGCTTCAGTTACTGAGGTAATGCCATTAGAAAAGGCTGCAGAGGCGTTAGATAGGTTGGCTAACAAAGTCGGCAACCCAATACGTATTGTTTTAAAGCCCTAACTCACTCCTAGTGAGTGTCAGCAGGTAAGAGCCAAGAACGCATTGGATCAAATGAGAACTCTGCGAACTCGCCGACCTTAACAATCTCATCAAAAATTGGATCTGAATCCACCGCGATGATCATGCCAATCTCTGTCTGGATGCGATATTCCACATGCTCGCCATAGAAAACAACTTGCTTCACAACTCCCTGTGTTCCAGTGATTGATTGACTCTGTGCTTTCGCCTTCTTCACACGGATCGACTCAGGACGAACCAAGAGAATGCTCTTGGATGCAAAGGCATCCTTATGAGCTGGGACTTCGATCTCTTTACCCAACACTGCGACCTTAGCTAAGCCTTGTCCAGATGCCTTAACGGAGGCAACCTCAAGGAAGTTAGAAATTCCAATAAAGTCAGCGACGAAAACTGAGGCAGGATGGAGATAGATTTCTGCCGGCAATCCAACTTGCTCAATCTTTGAATTGCGCATAACAACAATGCGATCAGAAATAGACATCGCTTCATCTTGATCATGTGTGACGAAAATGCTTGTGATGCCAAGACGTTGCTGGACCTCACGAATTTCAATACGCATCTGTGCGCGAAGCTTTGCATCCAAGTTGCTCAGTGGCTCATCAAAAAGCAAAACACGAGGACGCAGCACCATTGCGCGAGCTAGTGCAACGCGCTGCTGCTGACCACCAGATAATTGGTTTGGTGCACGATTTGCCATAGCGGTAAGACTCATGGATTCCAATACCGCTGCTACTTCTGACTTGATCTGTGCTGCAGGCATCTTCTTGGTCTTTGGACCGTATGCAACATTTTCATACACGCTCATATGGGGAAAGAGTGCATATGACTGGAAAACCATACCCATGGGACGCTTATCTGGAGTAAGAGAGGACATGTCCTGCCCATCCAACAGGATTGATCCAGCTGTTGGTGTTTCAAAACCAGCGATCATTCGAAGCGTTGTCGTCTTTCCGCAACCAGATGGCCCGAGGAAGGTGATGAACTCCCCTGGATTGATATCCAAATTGATTGAGTCAACTGCAGTGACCTTTTCATTTCCTTGACCGAAAACCTTAGTGAGATTTCGTAGCTGCACATTACTTGAACTCATTGAATCGTTCACAGTCTGGTCCATTTCTTAAGCCCTCACAATCGGTGTATTTACAGTGGTTGTTGACTTGCCTCGTACTAAGAGATTAATAACGCCCATCACCATTAAAACAATGAAGATAAGCAAGGTGCAGAAGGCAAATGCGTTGCCAAAACGTCCTGAATCTACTTCAGCCAAAATCTTGTGAGTCATAATCGGAGTTTCTGGTGTTGTAATAAAAATAATCGGCGAAAGAGTTGTCATTGAGTGAGCAAATGCGAACATCAGGCCAGTTAATAAAGCCGGCTTAATCAAAGGCAATGTGATCTTTCGGAAGGTTCTAAATCCGGTTGCACCTAATGAGGCAGATGCCTCATCGATGGCTGGATTGATTTGCTGCAAGGCGGCAATTCCTGAACGCTGACCTGCCGGACTCGATCTAATTGTGTAGACCATAACGATCGCAACCGCACCACCAAATATTGCTCCACCTCCAGCAAGCTGAGGAAGAATTGTTGTGTCACCAATTTTTGTTGCATGATTGAAAGTAATTGCAAATCCAATACCTAAAACAGTACCTGGAACTGCAAGGCCTAACATCCCTAGGAAGTCGATGAATTCGCGTCCTCTGCGCACCTTACGGACAATGAGCCATGCTAAAACCATGCCAAGGATTCCGGCGATAGGTGTTGCAATCAACGCCATTGTGGTTGTCTTGATGATGGCGTCATAACCAACGCCACTGAATATGTATCGATAGTTTTCAAGAGTTAGTGAGTTATCAACACCCAAGAATTTGGCAAAGCTTCCATAAATAACCGTGGCATAAATCAAAACAATAAAAGATGCCACGAACACAGGAATGATCAGTAGGAAAGACTTGGCAATTCTGTTTTCAACAAATGTAGGTGTTCCAGAGGGTTTACCTGTAACACTCACAACACTATTTTTCTCTCCCCAATACCGCTGAACGATAAACACGATCAATCCTGGAATCAGGAGAATCAGTGAGTATGCAGAACCCGCTGGCACGTCATATTCACCATTGATCGCAATGTATGCACGTGAGGAAAGAACTGTGAAGTCACCACCAATTACTAGTGGGTTAGCCAAGTCAGCTGATGCTTCAACGAATAGAAGTAGGAAGGAACTCGCAAATCCTGGAATCAGCATCGGGAAAGTGACCTTAAAGAAGGTGCGTAACTTAGAAGCACCCAGGGAGGCAGATGCTTCATCTAAGGCTGGATCCAGATTCTTCATCATCCCAAGGATGCTCATGTATGCAACAGGGAAAAATGAGCAAGTAAGCACAATGGTCAGGCCAGGCAAACCATAAAGGGTTGGAGTAAGGCCAAGAATGTCACGAGTAATGATTCCACTTCGTCCAAAAAGGCTGATTACCGCAGTTGCAAATGCAAAGGGTGGAGTAATCAATGGAACAAGGGCAATTATGTGTAGAACTTTCTTGCCTCTAAAATTCAATTTAACTTGAGCATATGCCAAAAAGAATCCAACAATTGTTCCTAGGGTTGCGACAATTACGCCAAGAAGAATCGTATTCATAATCACATTGCGAATAACTTGAGACTTAAAGATATTTGCGAAAACTTCAAGACCTGTCTCTTCAAAAGCACGAGTCAAGACATTCAATAAGGGGAATACAACCAATAGTAGAAGTAAGAGAACCGAAACAATTAAAGCAGCCTTGGTGCCAATATCTAACTTAATCTTTTTCGGCTTTTTGAGCACGACTGCCTTTTCCTTCTCAAGTACTGCAGTGCTCACAAAAATCCTCCACGCTCAATAGCTGTTCTTAAAATGAATACATTGCATAACTAGAGGATGTGGCACAAGTCCACATCCCCTAGTTATCTATTTCTGCAGTTCTTACTGATTATGACTTAGGCGCAATAGCAATTGTTGCGTCGAACTTTGCTGTTAACGCTTTCTTAGCAGCGGCAGCCTTATCGAAGTCATATGCAACAATCTTTAGGCCACTGAGCTTAACCATACGAGAATCACTCTTCGTTTTTGGATTAGTTAGTACCTGGAATGCTGCAACTGTTGGTCCAAGGTTTTGAGCTTCGCGAGATAGTGCGAAGTCAATGTATGACTTCGCAGCTTCAGGATTCTTTGCACCCTTAATAAGTGCCACGCCTCCGATTTCATATCCGGTTCCTTCACTTGGGAATGAAACGGTCAAAGGTAGGCCTTGCAATTTACCTGCAACGCAGTCATGTGAGAAGACAAGTCCAACTGCAGCTTCACCACGACCAACAATTGCTACTGGTCCGACGCCACTCTTTGTGTACTGAAGTACGTTCTTGTGCATCTTTGCCATGTAATCAAGCCCAGCGACTTCGCTTTCCAAGCGAGTGACCTGAGTCCACAATGTTGTAAACGCAGTTCCTGATGTCGATGGGTGGGCTGTTGAGATGTTCTTAGCCAACTTAGGATTTAAAAGGTCGGCCCATGAAGTTGGTGGCTTTAGACCTAAGCGACGAATTTCCTTGGTGTTGGTGCAGAAACCAAGTGCGCCAACATAAACGCCAGTCCAAAATCCGTCATCATCTTGATACTTCTTTGGAATCAAGTTGCGAGTTGGAGAAGTGTACTTATCTATTAGTCCACCGATTCGTGCAACACCAAAACCGTCAGCCGGTCCGCCGTGCCACACATCGAACTCGGGATTATTCTTTGCAGCATCAAGACGTGCAACTGTTTCACCTGATGAGAGTCGAACAAACTTTGTGGTTACACCAGTCTTCTTTGTAAATGCTGATGTCATTGCATTACACCATGCTTCAGTTGCACCGCACACTACTGTTAGTGAGCCGCTGAGTTTGCGACCGGCTTCATAGTTCAGGCCTGAAGATGTTTTCGCGCACGTGAAGGTACCAGCCGAAGAACTGAACACTTGGCCTTCCTCATAGCAAGGTTTGCCGGTGCGATCTGCTGCAACGGCCGCGTTTGCAGGCGCAGCTGCAAAGCTCAACATAGAAAGGCAGAGCAGGACAGAGGTTGCCACTGATGCAATTTTAATTTTTCTCATTCAACTTCCTTTACTTATCAGAGGGAAGGAACCTGTGTCCCTTCTGAAAGATTAGTCAGAATTAAGCCATTTATCTAGATTTCAGGGTCTTAAGCCTCTAAAAGTTGGGCTGATTTCAGAATTTCGACACTTAAAGTGCGAGGTCTCTACCGTAGGTGGTGCTGGTGTGGGTGATTTAGACATGATGTGGCTAATTTCAAGTTGCTGGGCCTTATGCCTGAATCTAGGTTTTGCCTGATAGATAAACCCAGACTAAGGAGAGAGTTATGAAGGTTTTGCGTAAAAGCGCACTCGTTGCTGCAGCACTTGCCGCATTGTTGACATTGTCAGCATGTTCAAGTGATTCAGATACAGCAAGTGAGTCAATGACAGAAGAAACAACAGTTGGAACAATTGTTGATGTAGCAAGTGCGGATGCAACCTTTTCAACTTTGGTTGCCGCAGTATCGGCAGCAGGCCTAGTGGAGACACTAAGCGGAACTGGTCCTTTCACAGTATTTGCACCAACAAATGATGCATTTGCAGCACTACCAGCAGGTGTACTAGATGCACTACTTCTTCCAGAGAACAAGGCTGTTCTTACACAGATCCTCACCTACCACGTTGTAGCAGCTAAAGTAATGGCAGCTGATGTAACAGATGGTGATGTTGCAACTGTAGAAGGTCAGACAATCAAGCTTTCAACAGCAGATGGTGTAACAGTTAATGGTGCAACAGTTGTTGCAGCAGATGTTGCAGCGTCAAATGGTGTGATCCATGCAATTGATGCAGTGATCCTTCCACCAGGAGTAGATGTAGCAAAGTTGATCAAGAAGTAATTCTTTATTCAATTCGAAGTGTTTTAGGGTTAAGGCCGCCTCAGATATCTGGGGTGGCCTTAACTATTTAGTTCAGCCAGCTTGTCTGTAACCTGCTTGGCAGATGGATTAGTCATGGCAACGCCATCACTAAAGACCAGTGTGGGCACTGTGCGATTGCCGCCATTAACCTTTTCAACGATCTCTGCCGTCCCTGGGACCTCTTCAATGTTGATCTCTTCAAAGGTGACACCAAGATCTGCTAATTGAGACTTCAGGCGCTTGCAGTAACCACACCAGGTTGTTGAGTACATGACAAAAGACATTGAGTTCACTTTCTATTGATGTGAACAAAGTTTAGTCATTCTGAGGCTGTGCGTTGCAATAGCCACTCTCATACTGCGTGTATGGGAAATGCGAAAGGGTCGCCGCGATAAATACGACGACCCTAATCAATCTGGCACTTGAGTTCGCATAAGGCAGTTGGGTCGGGGTTGGCACCCCGGCTCAACTTCATTAATTAAAGCATACTTGCGTGTTACGCACAGTAACTTTAACTACAAGGCAAAGCCCCGCAGGTTTATATCTGTGGGGCTTTTGCTTACTATTTATTGAGCAAGTGCAACACTCTTGTGGCTACTTTAATTACCCACGAACTTCTATGGGATGCAACCCAGCGATATCCAGCACGACCAACACTTCCCGTGGATCTCAACAAGATCGCACTAACTTTATTACCGCGCTGGTTAAGAAGGTATCTGATCGCATCTGCCCCTGCATAGGTGACAGAGTCTGAAAGTACATAGAGCTGCTTGGCACATTGCTCGCGGGTTAGATTGAAGGGTTGTAGATCTGCTGTTTGAAAGGCAATGGCGTTCACGGCTAGTTTTTGCTGAATCCACTTTAGTGATTGCTCACAGAATTCACACAGCCCGTCATAAATGACCACTATCTCCCTGTCGCCATTCACAAAGATAAGGGTAGGCTTTAGAGAAGAAAATTTCCTGTTGCTTTGGTTGGGAGACCTACACGATGCCTATTTGGATGTGGCTTGCTGCTTCCGGTGTATTGCTGGTGGTTGAGATTTTGACCGTCGATTTACTCTTTGCTTCTCTAGCTTTCTCAGCGCTACTTGCTGCTGGTGCACATGCGCTTGGATTTGAAGTAGTTGGCCAAGGAATTGTTTTTGGCGTTGGAGCAGCAGGCTCATTGTTGTTCTTAAGGCCGATTGCACTGCGACACTTAAAGAAGAAGCCTGCAGATCATGCAACAAACGTCGAGGCCTTGATTGGCGCACCTGCCCTGACTTTATCTGCCATTACAGAGAACAGTGGCTTGGTAAAGCTCAGTGGAGAAACGTGGAGTGCTCGTAGCAATGTGGGCGAGATTGAGGTTGGTTCACAGGTCGAAGTTGTTGCCATCGAAGGCGCAACGGCAGTTGTTAAGCGAAAGGGGTAAGTGCAGATGGTTTCCTATGGAGTTCTAGTTTTACTCATTGTCATATTTGGAGCGGTCTTATCCAGAGCAATACGAATTATTCCGCAGGCAAGTGCTGGAATTGTCGAGCGCCTTGGTCGATACCACCGCACATTAGGTGCTGGACTAGTCATCGTCATCCCATTTATTGATCGGCTTCGACCATTGCTGGATATGCGCGAAAGAGTTGTCTCTTTCCCACCACAGCCAGTTATTACTGAAGATAACTTAGTGGTTTCAATCGACACAGTTATTTACTTTCAAGTAACAGACCCAAAATCAGCTATTTATGAAATTGAAAACTTTATTCAAGGTATTGAACAGTTAACAGTTACAACACTTCGAAATGTTGTTGGTGGTCTGGATTTAGAAGCGGCCCTAACGTCACGTGATTCAATCAACGCTGCACTTCGCGGTGTTCTAGATGATGCAACCGGCAAGTGGGGCGTGCGCGTTAATCGCGTCGAGATCAAGGCGATTGATCCACCTCCAAGTGTTCAGGAGTC
>JBILAD010000051.1:0-7568 GCA_044354355.1 Candidatus Planktophila sp.
TGATGATGATTCCCGAAGCATGGGAGAACCATGCAACGATGTCTGCAAAGCGCCGCGAGTTCTATGCATTCCACGCTTCACTCATGGAGCCATGGGATGGTCCAGCATGCGTGACATTTACTGATGGTCATCAAGTCGGAGCGGTGCTAGACCGCAATGGTCTGCGTCCTTCACGTTTTTGGGTAACAAAAGATGGTCTTGTAGTTCTTGCATCTGAAGTTGGCGTACTAGATATTCCAGCTGAAAACATTGAACGTAAGGGTCGCTTGCAGCCAGGAAAAATGTTCCTTGTAGATATTGAAGCAGGCAGAATTATTGAAGATGGTGAAATAAAAGATGAGCTAGCAAATGCTGCGCCATATAAGGATTGGTTGCACGCTGGAATGGTCAAGCTCAGCGATCTTCCTTCACGTGAGCACATTGTTTATCCGCACTCATCTGTAGTCCGTCGCCAGCGTGCATTTGGATACACAGAAGAGGAATTGCGCATCCTTGTGACCCCAATGGCTAAGAGTGGAATGGAAGCACTTGGTTCAATGGGAACCGATACCCCTATTGCAGCCCTTTCTGATAAACCTCGATTGATCTTTGATTATTTCTCGCAATTATTTGCACAGGTTACAAATCCACCGCTAGATGCAATCCGGGAAGAGCTTGTAACAAGCCTTGGAACATCAATGGGACCAGAACACAACTTGTTAGATCCAGGTCCAGCTAGTTGTCGTCAAATCTCTTTGGCATTTCCGGTCATCGATAATGATGAACTGGCAAAGATCATTCACGTTAACGCGGATGATGATTTTCCTGGCTTAAGTGCACATGTAGTTCGTGGCTTATTTAGCATCGCCGATGGCGGAGATTCATTACGTGATCGCTTAAATGAAATCAAGGCAGAAGTTTCACAAGCTATCAACGATGGTGCGCGCATCATTGTTTTATCTGATCGTGATGGCGATGCGGAAAATGCACCAATTCCTTCGCTCTTACTCACATCTGCTGTTCATCATCATTTGATTCGTGAAAAGACTCGCACCAAGGTTGGTCTTGTAGTTGAAGCTGGTGATGTTCGCGAAGTTCACCACGTTGCACTTCTGATTGGTTATGGCGCGGCATGTGTTAACCCTTATCTTGCTATGGAGTCTGCTGAAGATTTAGTTCTGCAAGGCGTAATCACTGGCATCACTCCAGAAAAGGCTGTTAAGAATCTGATTAAGAGTCTTGGTAAGGGTGTTCTCAAAGTCATGTCCAAGATGGGCATTAGCACCATCGCCTCATACACAGGTGCTCAAGTGTTCGAAGCAATTGGTTTGTCGCAAGAAGTAGTCGATGAATACTTTGTGGGAACTACTTCGCGCCTTGGCGGTGTTTCACTCGACATCATCGCTCAAGAAACAATTGCTCGCCACCACGTTGCATATCCACCTGGGGGAGAAGTGCCTGGAACAAAGCGCCTTCCTATTGGTGGGGAGTATCAGTGGCGACGTGAGGGCGAACCACACTTATTTGATCCTGAAACAGTATTTACATTGCAGCACTCAACTCGCAATAAGCGTTATGACGTTTTCAAGCGCTATACAGATCGAGTCAATGAGCAAAGCACCCGCCTGATGACACTTCGAGGATTATTCCAATTTAAAGAGGGCGTTAATACGCCAATTTCTATTGATGAAGTTGAGTCTGCAAGCCAGATCATTAAGCGCTTTTCAACGGGTGCTATGTCATACGGTTCTGTTTCTGCCGAGGTACATGAGACCTTAGCAATCGCAATGAATCGCATTGGTGGAAAATCAAATACCGGTGAAGGCGGAGAAGAGCCAGAGCGCTACATCCCAATGGCAAATGGTGATTCAAAGCGTTCTGCAATTAAGCAGGTTGCTTCTGGTCGCTTCGGTGTGACAAGTAATTACTTGGTCAACAGCGATGACATTCAAATCAAGATCGCACAAGGTGCAAAGCCAGGCGAGGGTGGTCAATTACCTGGTAACAAGGTTTATCCATGGATTGCTAAAGCACGTTACTCAACACCAGGTGTTGGCTTGATTTCACCACCGCCACATCACGATATTTATTCCATCGAAGATCTTGCACAGCTGATTCATGATCTGAAGAATGCAAACAAGAATGCTCGTGTTCATGTGAAGTTGGTGGCAGAAGTTGGTGTTGGAACTGTTGCTGCAGGAGTTTCTAAAGCACACGCAGATGTTGTTTTGATTTCAGGCCATGATGGCGGAACTGGTGCATCACCTCTTACATCCCTTAAGCATGCAGGCGCGCCATGGGAGTTGGGATTGGCTGAAACTCAGCAAACATTGCTTCTTAATGGACTTCGAGATCGCATTGTTGTTCAAACAGATGGTCAGTTAAAGACAGGCCGCGATGTTGTAATTGCTGCACTACTTGGCGCAGAAGAGTATGGATTTGCAACTGCTCCGCTTGTTGTTTCTGGCTGCATCATGATGCGTGTGTGCCACTTGGATACCTGTCCTGTTGGAGTTGCAACGCAAAACCCTGAGCTTCGCAAAAACTTCACTGGTAAGCCTGAGTTTGTCGAAACATTCTTCGAATACATTGCAGAAGAGGTTCGTGAAATCTTGGCACAACTTGGATTCCGCACACTTCTTGAAGCTGTTGGACATGTTGAATTCCTTGACACACGAAAGGCTGTTGATCACTGGAAGGCTGCCGGATTAAACCTTGAGCCTTTGTTAGTTCGCCCAGATGTTGATAGCCCGCTGCACAGCACAATCAAGCAAGATCACGGCTTAGATGCCGCACTTGATAACACCTTGATCAAGCTTTCTGAAGCGGCACTTGCAAAGGGCGAAGCGGTCAGAATTGATCTTCCCGTTCGCAACGTTAATCGCACAGTGGGAACGATGCTTGGCGCAGAGATCACTCGTGCATATGGCGCTGAAGGATTGCCTGAAGGCACGATCGATGTGACATTGCATGGTTCTGCTGGTCAATCACTCGGTGCATTTATTCCTAAGGGTCTAACGATTCGCTTGTATGGTGATTCAAATGATTACGTCGGCAAGGGCATTTCTGGTGGACGAGTAATTGTGCGCCCGGATGAAAAAGCTGGCTTTAAATCTGAGAACAATGTGATTGCTGGAAATGTTATTGGGTATGGCGCAACAGCAGGTGAAATCTTTATTCGTGGTGTGGTGGGTGAGCGATTCTGTGTGAGAAATTCTGGCGCATTAGCAATTGTTGAAGGTATTGGCGATCATGGTTGTGAATACATGACTGGTGGAACTGTTGTTGTATTGGGTCGCACAGGCCGCAATATTGCAGCGGGTATGTCTGGTGGCCGTGCTTTTGTTCTAGATCTTGACACAGCAAATGTAAATGCTGACATGGTCGATGTCTTGGCTGTTCCAGATGATCAAAGAGAACTTCTTAAATCACATATTTCTTCTTATTATGCTGAAACGGGATCTGAGATTGCGTCTGCATTGTTAAAGGATTGGGAGAAGAGCCTTGGCAGAATCTCTTTGATCATGCCGCGTGACTATGCACGTGTGCTCGCTGCGATGGAAAAAGCGGTTCGAGAAGGTTTACCGGCAGATGCACTAGTGATGGAGGTTGCAGCTAATGGCTGATCCAAAGGGATTTATGACAACCCCGCGCGAGGTTCCAACTCGTCGACCAGTTGATGTTCGCATCCAAGACTGGCGCGAAGTATATGAACCACAAAGTTTTGAACATCTACAAAAGCAAGCTGGCCGTTGCATGGATTGTGGCATTCCTTTCTGCCACAACGGTTGCCCACTGGGTAATTTGATTCCTGAATGGAATGACTTAATCTGGCGAGGCGATAAAGAAGAAGCTGTTAATCGCTTACATGCAACTAACAACTTTCCAGAGTTCACTGGGCGCTTATGTCCAGCACCGTGTGAGACGGCTTGTGTTGTTGCAATCAATCGTGATGCAGTAACAATTAAGCAGGTTGAGCTCAGAACCATTGAAGAAGCATTTGATGGTGGCAATGTGAAGCCAATGGCACCTGATCGCTTAACAGGCAAAACTGTTGCAGTAATTGGTTCAGGACCCGCAGGACTTGCTGCAGCCCAGCAACTAACTCGTGCTGGTCATACAGTTGCTGTTTATGATCGCGCCGACAAAATTGGTGGGCTACTTCGCTACGGTATTCCAGAGTTTAAAATGGAAAAGCACATTCTTGATCGTCGCCTAGAGCAAATGGAAAAAGAGGGAACACGTTTTCGTCCAGGTGTTGATGTTGGTGTCGAGTTAACTGGCTCTGATCTACGTAAGAAGTATGACGCTGTTGTGTTAGCAGTTGGTGCAACTCAGTGGCGAGATCTTCCTATTAAGGGACGCGAATACAAAGGTGTTTATCAAGCCATGGAGTTCTTGCCGTGGGGTAACAAGCAGGCACTTGGCGAAGTTGAAAATCCAGATATTAATGTGACTGGAAAGCATGTCGTCATCCTTGGTGGCGGCGATACTGGAGCAGATTGTTTAGGAACTTCTATTCGCCAAGGGGCAGCAAGTGTTACTCAACTGGAAATCATGCCTCGTCCAACTGAAGAGCGTCCAGCAGGACAACCATGGCCGACATATCCAATGATCTATCGCGTTTCTAGCGCGCATGAAGAAAATGACAACCGGGTATTTGCTGTTAGCACAGAAGAGTTCTTGGGGGATGAGAATGGAAATCTTCGTGCGATCAAGATAGTTGAGACCGAATTTAAAGATGGAAAGTTTGCACCAGTACCAGGAACAGAGAAAGAAATTAAGTGTGACTTTGTATTTTTGGCAATGGGATTCACAGGGCCAGAAAAGTCACCTTTGCTCACACAACTTGAAGTGCAGCTAGATGATCGTGGCAATATCAAGCGCGATAAGGATTTCCAATCAAGTGAAGAAGGGGTATTCGTTGCAGGCGATGCTGGACGCGGTCAATCATTGATCGTGTGGGCAATTGCTGAAGGACGAAGCACAGCAGCAGCAGTTGATAGATATCTCACTGGACGTACTCAACTTCCGGTGCCGATTGCGCCAACTGACCGCCCACTAATGGTTTAAGGTTGACACATGCGTAGAGCGAAAATTGTTTGCACGATGGGTCCTGCAGTTGAATCTCCTGAGAAAGTTAAGGAGCTCATCGAAGCAGGCATGAATATGGCCCGGCTCAATCTTTCCCATGGCGGCTATGAGGAGCATCAAACTCGTCTAGATCGCGTCAGAGCTGCGGCTAAGGAAGCTGGCACACCTGTTGCAATTCTTGTAGACCTTCAGGGTCCAAAGATTCGCCTTGCTCGCTTTGCAAATGGGCCACACGATCTAGAGCGTGGAGATATTTTTACAATCACAATCGATGAAGTTGAAGGAACAAAAGATCGCGTTGGCACTACCTACAAAGGCCTACCGGGAGATTGCAAGCCGGGCGATCGCATTCTTATTGATGATGGAAAGGTAACTGTTGAAGTTGTTGAAGTTAAAGGCAACGATGTAGTTACAAAAGTTATTCAGCCAGGAACTGTCAGTAACAATAAGGGAATTAACTTGCCTGGTGTTGCTGTCTCCGTTCCGGCACTTTCTGAAAAAGACAAGGAAGATCTGCGTTGGGGGCTTCGTGCTGGTGCAGATTTCATCGCGCTTTCTTTTGTTCGAAACGCAGCCGATGTTGATGATGTGCACGCAATCATGGATGAGGTTGGAATTCGCGTTCCGGTAATTGCCAAGATTGAAAAGCCACAAGCTGTTGAAAACTTACAAGAGATTGTTAACGCCTTCGATGGCATCATGGTTGCTCGTGGTGATTTGGGTGTTGAACTTCCAATCGAAGAGGTTCCTCTAGTCCAGAAGCGTTGTATTGAACTTGCACGTGAGGCAGCTAAGCCGGTAATCGTTGCAACACAAATGTTGGATTCAATGATTACTAACTCCTCACCAACAAGGGCTGAAGCAACAGATTGTGCTAACGCAGTTCTAGATGGTGCAGATGCCTTGATGCTCTCAGGTGAAACATCTGTTGGTGCTTTTGCTATTGAAGCGGTTGAAACAATGGCACGCATTATTGCTCGCACAGAGGAAGGCGGATTTGAGATGATTCGCGCGTTGAGAACAACCCCAAAGACAAAGGGCGGCGCTATTACTCGTGCAGCAGCTGAAGTGGGCGCAATTGTTGGTGCTAAGTACTTAGTTACCTTCACTCAGTCAGGTGATTCAGCGCGCCGTATGGCTCGCTTGCGTTCACCTATTCCAATCCTTGCCTTTACTCCAGATGTCGGCACATATAACCGTCTTGCGTTGTCATGGGGTGTTGAACCAGAGGTAACTCCAATGGTTAAGCACACTGATGAGATGGTGAAGCAGGCAGATACATTATTAATTCAATCTGGTCGAGCAGGTGAGGGCGAAAATGTCGTCATCGTTGCAGGCTCACCTCCAGGAATTCCTGGTTCAACCAATGCAATGCGCGTTCACCGCGTAGGAGATGCAGTTGGTGGAGTGGTTGCCGCTTACCGCTAAGATTGCCTCATCAAAGGCCTCGGTACTCCAACGGTAGAGAGGGCAGTCTCAAACACTGCACAGTGTCGGTTCAAGTCCGACTCGGGGCACTCTAGAAGTACATCGTGAAGGGATTATTTGAACATGAGCGTTCGTATCCTTGTGGCAGAAGATGAAGCGCTAATCCGTATGGACCTTGTCGAAATGTTGCAAGGTGCTGGATATGAGGTTGTCGGACAAGCTACTAATGGTCAAGAAGCAATTGATCTAGCTATCCAACACAAACCTGATCTTGCAATTCTTGATGTGAAGATGCCGATCCTTGATGGTATCTCTGCTGCTGAAAAGATTATTGAAATAGCACCAGTCTTGATGCTTACCGCTTTTTCTCAGAAAGAGTTGGTTGATCGTGCTCGTGATGCAGGGGTCATGGCATATGTGGTTAAGCCATTTACAATTGGTGACTTGATGCCAGCAATTGAAATTGCAATTAGTAGGCATCTGCAAATGAGATCTTTAGCTGATGAGGTTGCAGATTTGCATGATCGTCTTGAAACTCGAAAATTGATTGATCGCGCCAAGGGCATTTTGATGAAAGCTCTCAATCTTTCAGAGCCAGAGGCATTTTCATGGATTCAAAGAGCTGCCATGGACCGTCGTCTTTCTATGAAGGATGTGGCCGAAGCGGTCATAAATCCCAACGCGGTGCCTGATAAGTAAGCCCTTGTTCCATCTCATTAATTGATACTGAAATCCCACTTTATAACGAAACCGAAACAATTCAGGCGGGAATCTGCCTTGTCTAATGCTCACCCCTGGCATTACTCTTTCCGTCTCCCTGTCCCGGGACACAAGAACAGGAAAGGCACTACATATGAAAAAGAATCGCGTTCTCGCGGTTGTAGCTGCCGTAGCTATCGCAACATCTTCATTGGTTGCATTTGCTCCGTCAGCATCAGCTGCTTGCTCAAGCAAGCTAAAGATTGCATACCAGGGTCCACTAACAGGACCAGAAGCAGCACTAGGAATTAACGAGCTTAACGGTGTTAAGTTCGCACTAAAGAAGTTCCTTGCAGCTAACAAGTCAG
>JBILAD010000052.1:0-7567 GCA_044354355.1 Candidatus Planktophila sp.
GCAGCAGGCGGCAAGACCAACGTTCTTTAATACTTAGTACACGATAGGGAAAGAGGAGAAGATCAATGCTTTCAGCATTTGGTATGGCCTTTAAGACACCGGAGCTTCGTAAGAAGATCTTCTTCACTCTCTCAATCATGGCCTTGTTCCGTTTTGGTTCAGTTGTTCCAACACCAGGCGTTTCATATGCAAATGTCAAAGAGTGTTTGGCCTCTGCTGAGACTGGTGGATTGTTTGGCTTGATTAACTTGTTTAGCGGTGGAGCATTAATTCAGCTCTCTGTCTTTGCTTTGGGAATCATGCCTTACATCACCGCATCAATCATCGTGCAGCTTTTGACCGTCGTGATTCCTCGCTTCGAAGCGTTGAAGAAGGAAGGTCAATCTGGAACAGCTAAGTTAACTCAGTACACACGTTACTTAACAATTGGTTTGGCAATCTTGCAATCAACAGGTTTGATTGCAGTTGCTCGCACACCAGGTCGTTTGATTTCAGGGTGTTCACTTGCAATCATCCCTGACACATCATGGCAGCGCATCATCACAATGATCGTTGTTATGACCGCTGGAACTTCAGTAGTTATGTGGCTCGGAGAGCTCATCACTGATCGCGGTGTTGGTAACGGTATGTCAATCTTGATCTTCACATCTATCGCAGCAGGATTCCCAAGCCAGCTATGGTCAATCAGATTGCAAAAGGGATTGTTCGCTTTCCTCTTTGTTCTAGCTGTTGGTATTTTGGTAGTTGCAGCTGTTGTCTTTGTTGAGCAAGCTCAACGACGAATTCCAGTGCAGTATGCAAAGCGCATGGTGGGACGTCAGGCATATGGTGGAACGAGTACATATATCCCAATTAAGGTAAACCAGGCTGGTGTTATCCCAGTAATTTTCGCATCATCCTTGCTCTATATTCCTTCACTGATTGTGAACTTCACCGGAAGTACAGCAGGTTGGGCAGTATGGATTAGCCGTAACTTTGTAAACGGCGACAACATTATTTACGTTCTGACGTATGCAGCGTTAATTGTTTTCTTCACTTACTTCTACGTTGCAATTACCTTCAACCCAGATGAGGTTGCAGACAACATGAAGAAGTACGGTGGATTCGTTCCTGGTATCCGTGCCGGAAAGCCAACATCTGAGTACTTGCAGTATGTGCTCTCACGCATCACAGCGCCAGGTTCTATGTATTTGGCTTTAGTTGCTGTTATTCCAATCGGTGCACTTGTTCTCTTTGGTGCAACGCAAAACTTCCCATTCGGTGGAACTGCAATCTTGATCGTTGTTGGTGTTGGTCTAGATACAGCAAAGCAGATTGAGTCACAGCTACAACAGCGTTCATACGAGGGATTCCTTAAGTAAATGCGTTGCGTCCTGGTAGGTCCACCAGGTGCCGGTAAGGGAACACAAGCCCAATTCCTTGCAGCGCACTATTCAATTCCGCATATTTCAACCGGAGACATCTTCCGTGCGAATTTGAAGGCCGGAACTGAACTAGGAAATCAAGCAAAAGGATTCATGGATCGCGGAGAACTTGTTCCAGATTCTGTAACAAATGAAATGGTCAAAGATCGCCTGACTCATGCTGATGTGGCTAATGGTTTTCTGCTGGATGGTTTTCCACGAAATGTTGCTCAAGCCGAAGTTTTACGCGCGATCTTGGCTGACAAGAAGACTCCTCTACAAGCTGTTCTAGAGTTTTCACTTGCAGATGAAGAAATCATTGCACGACTTTCATCACGTCGCACCTGCCGTGATTGTGGTGCACCATCTGTTGGCGTGGATAAATGCCCAACATGTGGGGGCGAGGTCTATCAGCGCGAAGATGACAAGGCTGAAGTTATTGCTAGACGCTTAGAAGTTTATGCAGAACAAACTGCCCCAATCATCTCTTTCTACCGCAACGAAGGCCTTCTCATTTCAGTTACAGCAGTTGGAAATGTTGAAGACATAACAGCACATGCAATCTCTGCCCTAAGTCGCGTCGAACAGTAAGTTTCTGATCATGGCAATTCAAATCAAAACCGAAGCACAGATTAAGACCATGCGCAAAGCTGGCTTAGTTGTTGCTGAAATTCATAAAGCAATCAGAGAAGTAATTAAGCCAGGCATGATGACAAGTGCGCTCGATGCAGTAGCAGAGGCTGTTATTAAGCGAAATGGTGCAACATCAAACTTCAAGGGCTATCACGGCTTTCCAGCAACGATCTGTGTTTCAGTCAATGATGAAATTGTTCATGGGATTCCTGGTGATCGTGTAATTAACGATGGTGATGTTGTCTCAGTTGATTGCGGCGCAATAGTTCAAGGCTGGCATGGCGATGCGGCTTTTTCAGTAGGCGTTGGAAACATCGATCCTGAAGATCAAAAGATGATGGATGTGTGTGAAGAGTCGATGTGGCGGGGGATTGCAGCAGGCAAGAATGGTGCAAAGCTTTCTGATATTGGCTATGCAATTGAGCAATACACAAAATCTCAAGGCACGTACGGAATATTGCAAGAGTATGGTGGCCACGGAATCGGAACAGAGATGCATCAAGAGCCACACGTTCTTAACTTTGGAAAAGCTGGCAACGGTCCAGAAATCATCCCTGGCTTTGTCTTGGCCATCGAGCCCATGATTACTCGTGGATCTGCTCGCACTAAAGTTTTGGGAGATAACTGGACAGTTGTTTCTGCCGACATGTCGCGCGGATCACATTTTGAACACACCTATGCCGTTATGCCAGATGGAAAGCCCTTTGTTTTAACAGCATTTGATGGCGGCAAATCAGAGCTATCTAGGCTTGGCGTAGAGGTCTCTGAACTGCTCTAAATAAGAAATTTTGTTACCTTTTTGAGACCTCAAGTGCTTACTTATTGCAGAAAAATCTAATACTTTCTCCCTATCCCTCACCCTCGAGGGCAAGAAAATATGGAGAACTCATCGATGAGAAAAAACTCTTTTATTCGCTTCGCTGTTGCGGCAACTGCAGTTGCTGTTTTAGCAGGCACAACACTTCCAGCTAACGCTGCTGTTAAGCCAGCAGATAAGGCGATAGTTGGAGATGACTGCACCGCAGCATCGGCTGCAACTAAAAAAGTTGCTAAGGGACGCGGCGTAGAAGGCTCAGACTTAACATGCATGGTTGTACCAACAGGTTCATACAAGGGCCAAACAAAGTGGTGGTACAAAGATGTTAAGCCACTAAATAAAATTGACTGGACAGTTCCAGCTAACCCAGGTGGCTACTCACTCACAAGTAATGCAATCAGCGACACATTGAAGGCTGAAGATTTGCTTGGCGAGTACACATCAACATTCAAGCCAGGTGCTGGCGGATCTGTTGGACTTGGTGCTTTCCAAGAGATCAAGGGCAAGCCAGATGCTGCATTGGTAACTGGTATTGCAATGACTGGTGGACTGTACTCAAACAAGTCACCTTTGAATCTTCTTGCTTCAACACCAATTGCTAAGGTTCTTCGTGAATACGATGCAATTGTTGTTCCAGCTAATTCAAAGTACCGCACACTTAACCAACTCATGGATGATCTAAAGGCTAAGCCAAACGGTGTTGCAATTGCCGGTGGTAGCAAAGGCGGAATTGATCACCAGGTAATCGGTCTTCTTGCACAAACAGCAGGAATTGATCCAACAAAGCTTAACTATGTTGTGTTTTCAGGTGGACCAGAAGTTATTACCTCTGTTCTCAGCGGATCAACACAGGTTGGTATTTCAGGATCATCTGAATTCAATGCTTTTGTTTCTTCAGGCAAGCTACGTGTTCTAGGAGTTTCATCTTCAAAGGCGCTTCCAGGCTTCAAGGGAAAGACATTTAAGCAACAGGGTTATGACCTTGTATACGGAAACTGGCGCGGAATCATGGCTCCAGCGGACATTTCAAAGGCTGATTACACCAACTTCATCAAGGTGATAGACATTATGCATATCTCACCTTCTTGGAAGGAACAGCTCAAGAAGAACAACTGGGACAACGAGTTCTCAGCTGGAACTGATTTCAAGGCATTCCTTGAGAAGCACATTCCAGAAATCAACAAAGTTATGAAGGGTCTTGGAATCTAATTGATTCTCAACAAGGTCACTAAGCACGGAAAGGGGGAGCTGGCATTTGCCAGCTCCTTCTTCCTGCTTGGCATTTTCGTTGCGTGGGATATTGCCGGTATGGAGATTCCACAAGACAACTCAATTGTTAGCCCACAAACATTTCCGTACATGGTGGCTGGATTTGTAACTCTGGTCGGATTGGGATTAATAGTAAGTGTTTTACGAGGAAATCACGGAACGCCAGATGGTGATGAACCAGGAGATCCATTTACTCCTTTGAATTTAAAGACGATGGCCATTGTCGCCGCTGCAATTGGACTGCATGTAGTTTTGCTTGAGATCGCTGGGTATGTAATCGCAGCTACCATTTGTTTCTGGGGTGTGGCATTTGCCTTCGGATCTCGCAAGATTCTTAAAGATTTATGCATTAGTGCAATCTTTGCCCTAGTGGTTTATTTCTCATTTAGTAAAGGCTTAAATATTAATCTGCCTTCAGGTTTCTTTGATGGGATTCTTAGCAATGGGAAATAATTTCGCAATGTTGATGGATGGTTTCCAAACCGTCTTTACACCAACAAATTTGATGTTTGGCCTCTTAGGAACATTCCTCGGAACCCTCGTTGGTGTTCTTCCTGGAATTGGGCCTGCACTAGCTATTGGTTTATTGCTTCCTATTACTTTAACTGTCAATCCAACATCAGCGCTGATCATGTTTGCTGCAATCTTTTACGGTGCGATGTATGGAGGATCAACAACATCTATTTTGCTCAATACTCCAGGTGAAAGTGGATCTGTTATCACCGCCTTGGAGGGCAACAAGATGGCCAAGGCTGGCCGGGCAGGTGCTGCTCTTGCCACAGCTGCTATTGGCTCATTTGTTGCGGGCACTATTGCCACAATACTTCTAGCTTTTGGCGCACCAGTATTAGCTGAGTTTGCTCTAACAATTCAGCCAGCAGGGTATTTAGCGTTAATTATTTTAGCTTTTGCAACAGTAGGCACCTTGCTCGGCACATCACGTCTTCGAGGCTTAGTCGCACTATCGATGGGCCTGGTTATCGGATTGATCGGTGCAGATCTTCAATCAGGTGCACTTCGACTTACCTTTGGCAATCTCAATGCAATTGATGGAATCGAAACTGTCACAGTAATTGTTGCCATCTTCGCACTTGGCGAAACTTTGTATTTGGCTAGTCGTCACACAATGATCAAAGCATCTGTTTTGCAGCTTAATGGAAAAGCGTGGATGACCCGAGAAGATTTCAAGCGTTCATGGAAGCCATGGCTTCGTGGAACCGCAATTGGTTTTCCTTTGGGTGTAATTCCTGCAGGTGGATCAGAGGTTCCAACATTCTTGTCCTACGGTGTTGAAAAAGCATTGTCGAAGAATAAGGATGAGTTTGGCAAAGGTGCTATTGAAGGTGTTGCGGGACCAGAGGCTGCAAACAATGCAAATGCTGCAGGAGTTTTGGTGCCGATGCTCGCATTGGGTCTGCCAACATCTGCAACTGCAGCGGTAGTTCTTGTTGCATTCCAATCATTTAATATTCAACCAGGTCCAATGCTTTTCCAGACAAATCCTGAGATTGTGTGGGGCTTAATCGCCTCACTCTTTGTGGGAAATTTCTTGTTACTTGTTCTCAACCTTCCACTCATTCGTTTTTGGGTGATGTTGCTAAAGATTCCATCTCATTACTTGTATGCAGGTATTACAACATTCGCACTTCTGGGTGCATATGCGTTGAATAACTCAACATTTGATTTGCAGGTAGCACTTGTAATTGGTGTCATCGGCTTCTTATTCCGCAGATTTGGTGTGCCAATCACACCGTTGATTATTGGTGCAATTCTGGGGCCACTATCAGAGCTTTACTTCAAGAGAGCGCTGCAGATTAGCCAAGGAGACTGGCATATTTTGATTGCTGGAGTTTTCCCTAAGGTTATTTATGGCATTTTATTATTAGTCATCATTGGCCCACTTGTGTGGAACTTTAAGAAGCAGTTTGCCGTAAAGAAGTAAATGTCAGCAGAAAAGCTTCTTCCCTGGGCTAAGCCACTTCTGTTGTCCTCCACCCTGACCCAAGCAACAATTTATGTTCTTCGCCCGATGATTACCTATCGTGCGATCGAGCTAGATGCTAATGCTGCTCAAGTGGGTTTGATCGCTGCCTTGTATGCACTCTTTCCAGTATTACTTGCGCTGCAGTTTGGTTCATGGGTTGGCAAGCTAGGTGAAGCAAAGTTTGTAATTTACGGAACACTCGCAATGATGGTCACATCTGCTGCGCTGATTTTTTCTGACTCGCTTATAACTTTGGGCATTGCAACTGCAGCCGCGGGGCTAGCTCACTTGGCGTGTATGGTCGGTGGTCAATCGATGGTGGCCCTGCGTGCACCACGTGAGAGTTACGATAAATACTTTGGCTTCTATACTTTCAGTGCATCTGTTGGTCACATGCTTGGACCGATCATTGCATCTATCGTGGCTGGCTCAAATGGAACATTACCGAAGTCAACATCAAATGCTTTCTTACTTGGTGTTGTACTAACGATTATTGCTCTTGTCCCGGTCATTAGATGGCGCAATGAAAAGCCAACGGTTGAAGGCAAAGTTAACTCTGAAGGCACATTTAAGGCAGCAGCCAAGCTTGTGAAGCGTCCAGGGATTATGGCTGCCATCTATATCTCACTTGCGATTTCATCTGTGGCTGATGTGCTGGTTGTTTTCTTGCCATTGTTTGGAACTGAAAACAATTTTTCACCATATGCAATCGGTGCAATCCTTGCAATCCGTGCTGGCACAACGATGTTGTCACGTTTGTTTTTAGGACGTTTAAGCAACAGGTTTAGTACATTCCAATTGCTCTGGTGGAGCACCATAATTTCCACACTCTGCTGCGTTGCGATGGCATTTGCACACACGCCCATCACGCTCGGTGCCATTGTCTTTGTTGCAGGATTTTCATTAGGAGTGGGCCAACCTTTAACGATGTCACTTGTTTCCCAAAAGACTGAGAGTTCTGAGCGCGCATTGGCAGTCTCAGCCCGATTGATGGGTAATCGATTTGGGCAATTCTTAGTGCCGGCGGTTGCAGGTTCATTGGCTGCAGCTTCTGGGGCAGGGGCGGTCTTTATCGGCCTTGCGGTGCTGCTTGGGACTTCGATTTTCAGCGTAAAACGCAACTGATCTGTGGGCTGAATTACAACCATGTAGTTTTAAAGGGCCGATTTCCCTTATTTGGGCCTGCGCCCTAAACTACGAGTTCGCTTGTTTCACGCTTAAAACAGAAATGTAGGTACAGCTTGGCTAGTAAAGATGGCGCCATCGAAATGGAAGGCACCGTAGCTGAGGCTTTACCTAACGCAATGTTTCGCGTGGAGCTAACTAACGGACATAAAGTCCTTGCTCACATAAGCGGCAAGATGCGAAAGAACTACATTCGTATTCTTCCTGCCGATCGTGTGATCGTGGAAATGAGTCCGTACGACCTAACAAAGGGTCGAATTATTTATCGTTATAAGT
>JBILAD010000053.1:0-7527 GCA_044354355.1 Candidatus Planktophila sp.
CATCTCAGCTTGTTATGTATGGTTTCGAAGTACTCACTGAAGCTGGTTACCAGCCAGAGGTTGCTTACTTCGAGTGCTTGCACGAGCTCAAGTTAATTGTTGACCTTATGTATGAAGGCGGAATTGCAAAGCAGCGTTGGTCAGTATCTGACACCGCTGAATTCGGCGATTATGTTTCTGGTCCACGTGTTATTGATCCACATGTTAAGGAAAACATGAAGGCTGTTCTTGCAGACATCCAAAGTGGTGTCTTTGCAAAGCGCTTCATTGATGACCAAGAAGCAGGCGGAGTTGAATTTAAGACACTTCGCACAAAGGGTGAAACACACCCAATCGAGGCTGTTGGCCGCGAACTTCGCAAAATGTTCTCTTGGATGAAGCAGTCAAAGGGCGACGATTACAAAGAAGGCAGCGCAGCGCGTGGCTAAACCTATTGTTTTAATCGCTGAAGAACTCAGCCCAGCAACACTTGAAGCGCTAGGTCCTGACTTTGAAGTAGTTAACTGTGATGGTGCAAACCGCGCAGAACTTCTAGCAGCACTTGGTAAAGGTGTCGATGCTGTACTGATTCGCTCTGCAACCAAGATGGATGCTGAAGCAATTGCTGCAGCAAAAGGTCTAAAGGTAATTGCTCGCGCAGGTGTTGGGCTTGATAACGTAGATATTCCTGCAGCAACTGCAGCAGGTGTCATGGTTGTGAATGCACCAACATCTAACATCGTATCAGCTGCTGAGTTAGCAATCTCATTGCTAATGGCATCTGCACGTTTCATTTCTCCAGCACACGCAGCATTGCGTAATGGAAAGTGGGCGCGCTCAAAGTACACAGGCGCTGAAATTTTCGAGAAGACACTAGGCATTGTTGGCTTTGGTCGCATTGGACAATTAGTTGCCCACCGCATGCAGGCATTTGGAATGGATGTAGTTGCATATGATCCATATCTACAGCCAGCTCGCGCGGCTCAGCTTGGCGTGCGCCTTGTTGAATTAGATGAATTACTGAAGATTTCAGATTTCATCACGATTCACCTTCCAAAGACTAAAGAAACTGCAAACCTGATTGGTGTTGAGGCGCTCAAGAAGGTAAAGCCTTCTGTTCGCATCATCAACGCTGCTCGTGGTGGCGTTCTTGATGAGGCAGCATTATTTGATGCACTCACCGAAGGTCGCGTTGCAGGTGCCGGTCTTGATGTGTTCTCAACTGAACCTTGCACAGACTCACCGCTATTTACTCTTGATCAAGTAGTTGCAACACCTCACTTAGGTGCATCAACTGATGAAGCACAAGAGCGTGCCGGAATTGCAGTTGCTGTTTCAGTGCGTAAAGCATTAGCTGGCGAACTAGTTCCTGATGCGGTGAACGTTAAAGGTGGAGCTATTCACGAAGAGATTCGTCCAAGCTTGCCTTTGGTTGAAAAGATGGCTCAGATTGCAACAGCAATCGCAGGTGAAGCTCCAGTAAGCATGGACTTAACTGTTAGAGGCGATATTTCAGGCCATGATTCATCAATCCTGGCAACTAGTGCGCTTAAGGGTGCATTACTTGGTTGTGGACTTTCAGATGTTACCTATGTCAATGCTCCAGCACTTGCTGCAGAGCGCGGCGTAACCTCTTCTGTTACAACAGATCCTGAAAGCCCTGAATACCGCAGCATGATTTCACTTCGCGCAGCACTTGCCGACGGCAAGATCGTTACCGTTGATGGCACACTGATGGGTATTCGTAAGGTTGAAAAGATTATTGCTATTGATGGATTTGATCTCGATCTTCCACCAACTGAAAACCTTTTGTTCCTTCGTTATTCAGATAAGCCAGGAGTTGTTGGCACTGTGGGTAATGCACTTGGAAAATCCGGCATCAATATTGCAGGCATGCAGGTTGCACGTAGTGCAGCTGGCGGCGATGCATTGATGGCGATCACGGTTGACTCACTTATTAGTGATGAAATCATTGCTGCAGTTAAGAAGGAAACAGGAGCAGAAGTAGTGCGCTCCGTAACTTTGGTGGGGTAATGACAACTATTAATTTGGCAGTTATTGCAGGCGATGGCATCGGCCCTGAGGTTGTTAATGAAGGCCTTAAGGTTTTAGATGTTGTTGCAAAGAAGTATGGAGTTGAATTCAAGAAGACTTCATATGATCTTGGCGCAGCGTTTTGGCATCGCACAGGAGAAGTTTTGCCTGATGCAACATTGGCAGAGCTTGCAAAGGCGGATGTAATTCTGTTGGGAGCAGTAGGGGATCCAACTGTTCCAAGTGGTGTTTTAGAGCGTGGTTTATTACTCAAGCTTCGTTTTGCTTTTGACCACTACATCAACCTGCGTCCAGCCCGATTAATGCCAGGTGTCACAGGACCTCTTGCTACAAAGGCTGCAATTGATTTTGTGGTTGTTCGCGAAGGCACAGAAGGCCCATATGTTGGTGCTGGTGGTGTTTTAGCTGAAGGAACAGATGCTGAGATCGCAACTGAAGAGAGTTTGAATACACGTCGCGGCGCAGAGCGGGTAATCCGTGATGCTTTTGAGCGTGCTTCTAAGCGTGATCGTAAGAAACTGACCTTGGTCCATAAAAACAATGTGTTAACTCGTGCCGGGGGTTTGTGGACTCGCACATTTAATGAAGTTGCAAAAGAGTATCCAGCAATCACAACTGATTACTTGCACGTTGATGCAGCCTCTATGTTCTTTGTTACCAATCCAGAGCGCTTTGATGTTGTTGTTACAGATAATTTATTTGGAGATATCTTGACTGATATTGCTGCAGCAATCTGTGGTGGTATTGGACTTGCAGCTTCTGGAAACATCAACCCAACTGGCAAGTTCCCATCGATGTTTGAACCGGTGCATGGTTCAGCACCTGATATTGCTGGAAAGAATGTAGCTGATCCAACTGCAACTGTTATGTCTGTTGCAATGATGCTTGATCATCTTGGATTTGCAGATGCTGCGCGCGATGTTGAGCGCGTGGTTGCCGCAGATCTTCTAGCTCGTGGTGACCAAAAGCGCAGCACAAGTGAAGTGGGAGATGCGCTAGCAAGCGCGTTGTAATCTCATGAAAATCACTCTTAATCCACATGCCAAAGATGCTGCTACGCGTGATGCGTTAGTTGCTGAAGGTGGTTTCGGTAAGTACTACACCGACCACATGGTGATGTGTGAATGGAGTGAAAAAGATGGCTGGGGCGAACCGCATCTAATGCCATATGGGCCGATCTCTTTGGATCCTGCGACTGCAGTTTTCCATTACGGTCAAGAAATATTTGAAGGCATGAAGGCATACCGCCAGCCAGATGGAACTGTTGCTTTGTTTCGTCCAACAGCTAATGCAAAGCGCTTTGCTAACTCTGCCAAGCGTTTAGCTCTTCCAGAAATGCCTGTTGAACTATTCATGGAAACAGTTGAAGCACTTGTTAAACAAGATGCTGGCTGGGTACCAAACAAGGTTGGCGAATCTTTGTATATCCGTCCATTCATGATTGCAACAGAGGTTGGACTAGGCGTTCGCCCGACAAATAAAGCTTCATACATTCTTATTGCAACACCAGCTGGTGCCTACTTTGATCCTTCAAAGGCAGTCTCTGTCTGGATTTCAACTGAATATGTGCGCGCAGCACAAGGTGGAACTGGTGAGGCAAAGTGTGGTGGAAACTACGCGGCATCCCTCATTGCACAAAAGGCTGCAGCAAAAGAGGGTTGCGATCAGGTTGTGTGGATCGATGCAAAAGAACGCAAATGGGTTGAGGAAATGGGCGGCATGAACCTTTACTTTGTAAAGGGAACAGGTGCCGATGCAACTGTCATCACACCAAAACTAACCGGCACATTGCTACCAGGTATTACTCGCGATTCAATCTTGTCAGTTGCAGCAGATCTTGGTTATAAAGTTGATGAAGTTATGTTGTCGATCGATGATTGGCGAGATGGCGTGACATCAGGTGAAATCACTGAAATTTTTGCATGCGGAACAGCAGCAGTTGTTTCTCCAGTTGGACAAGCAAAGAGTGCGATGGGTACTTGGGTAACAGGAGATGGACAACCAGGAACAATCACCATGCAGATACGTAATCATCTACTTGGAGTTCAGCATGGAAATATTGCAGATGCGCACAATTGGATGAGTGCGGTTAAGTAATGCCAGTAAATGATGCTTTTCATATCTATGACACAACCCTGCGCGATGGTGCCCAGCAAGAGGGACTAAATCTTTCCGTTCATGACAAGCTCAATATCGCACGTCATCTTGATGATCTAGGTGTTGGCTTTATCGAAGGTGGTTGGCCAGGAGCTAATCCAAAAGATACTGAGTTTTTTGCACTAGCTAAAAAGGAATTGAAGTTAAAGAATGCAACTTTTGTTGCTTTCGGTGCAACGAGACGACCTAATGCAAATGCAGCTGATGATGTTTTGTTGGGTGCATTGCGCGATAGTGGAGCACCTGCTGTAACACTCGTTGCAAAAGCATTTGATCGACACGTCGATCTAGCCCTAAAAACAACCTTGGATGAGAACCTTGCGATGATCCGGGATTCTGTGACTCATCTTCGCGCCGAAGGTCAACGCGTATTTCTGGATGCAGAGCACTTCTTTGATGGCTATCGCAGCAACCGTGCTTATGCGCTAGAAGTTGTGCGAGTGGCTGCAGAAGCTGGGGCAGATGTCATTGCGCTGTGTGACACCAATGGTGGGATGTTGCCGGATGAGCTTTCACAAATTGTTCATGATGTTCTCACTGCAAGTAATGCTCGTTTAGGTATTCACTGCCACAACGACACCGGGTGCGCTGTTGCAAACTCAATGGCAGCAGTTGCTGCAGGTGCAACTCATGTTCAGGGAACCTTAAATGGCTATGGAGAGCGCACAGGAAATGCTGATCTAGTATCGATTATTGCAAACCTTGAATTAAAGAAGCAGCAACTAGTTCTGCCTACTGATGCGCTTAAAGAGGCTTTTAGAATTTCACATGCAGTTGCCGAGATTACAAATGTTGCACCAAGTTCGCGCCAGCCTTACGTTGGCGTTTCAGCTTTTGCACATAAAGCAGGGCTCCATGCCAGTGCAATCAAGGTTGATCCATCGTTGTATCAACATGAGGATCCATCATCTGTTGGCAATGACATGCGTATGTTGGTATCTGACATGGCAGGTCGAGCATCAATCGAACTGAAGTCACAAGAGCTTGGCGTTGATCTTGGTGGCGATAAAGCACTGATTGGTCGCATCGTTGATCGTGTGAAGGAAATGGAATCACGCGGATTTACATTCGAAGCAGCAGATGCTTCCTTTGAGTTGTTAGTTCATGAGGAAATGTCAGGAAAGCGCCCTTCATTTTTCACAATCAATCACTGGGTTACATCGGTTGAACGTGCAACGGATGAATCAATTATTACTAAGGCTGAAGTCACGGTCACTGCTAGCGGACAAGAAATCACATGCAAGGGTGAAGGAAATGGTCCTGTGAATGCATTTGATAACGCCCTGCGCACAGGATTACTCAAGCTATATCCAGAGCTATCGACGCTAGAGCTAACAGATTACAAAGTTCGTATTCTTGAAGGCCGACTCGGAACTGGCGCTGTTACCCGCGTTTTAGTCGAAACTACAGATGGCAAAGGCGAGTGGAACACTGTGGGTGTGCACGAGAACGTTATTGCTGCATCTGCCATGGCACTTGAAGATGCCGTTACCTTTGGCTTACTGCGTCAAGGACGTAAGCCCGAGTAAACTCACACTGTGAGCGATGAATACGAAAAGCTAGTAGCAGCTTTTACTCGCCATTTAGAAGTTGAACGAAGCCTCTCAGCACACACAATTCGTGCATATCTTGGTGATCTAGAAAGTTTGATCGCACATCTTGAACAAATCGGCGTAAAGAGTATTGCGCAACTAGAGCTAATTCATTTGCGATCATGGCTTGCTAACCAGCAAGTCAAAGGGGGAGCGCGCACAACTTTGTCACGCCGGGCTGTCTCTGTGCGGTTGTTTACGAAGTGGGCAGTAAAGAATAAGTATTTAGAAAAAGATGTTGCGGCCACCTTGGCCACGCCCAAAGGTCATCGCACATTGCCTGAAGTTTTAGGCATTGATGATACAAAAATAGCAATGGATTCAATGGCCACCCGGGCCGCTGAAGAAGAAACACCTATTTCTCTGCGCGATGTGGCGATGGTTGAGATGTTGTATGCATCCGGTGCCCGCGTTGCTGAACTATGCGGGCTTGATCTAACAGATGTTGATTATGAGCGACAAACAATCAGGGTGCTGGGTAAAGGAAATAAGGAACGCACAATTCCATTGGGTAATCCAGCGATGAAGGCATTAGGTGTTTGGCTCAAAGATGGTCGCGATCTACTAAAGAATTCACAATCGCTAGAGGCAGTATTTCTTGGAGCGCGTGGAAAGCGTATTGATCAGCGCACAGTAAGAACTGTTGTATATAACGCATTACAAGCTATTGAAGGAATCGAGCGCATGGGACCACACGCCTTGCGACATTCAGCTGCGACTCATCTTCTTGAAGGTGGAGCAGACTTGCGCACTGTTCAGGAAATTTTAGGACATGCTTCACTGGCCACAACCCAGATTTATACCCACGTATCTACTGAACGTTTACAAAAAGCGTTCAAGCAAGCACACCCACGCGCATGAGAGCATCCTTAGTAGTAATTCCAACATACAACGAAGTTGAAAGTATCGGGAAAATTCTAGATGGCTTAAAAGGCCTTGATCTTGATGTTCTAGTTATCGATGATGGATCACCTGATGGAACCGCTGACCTGGTCAGGATGCACAATGTCGAAGTCATTGAACGTGAAGGTAAACAAGGTTTAGGCAGCGCATATCGGACAGGGTTTTCAATTGGAATCCAGCGTGGATATACCTACATCATTGAAATGGATGCCGACGGCTCACATCAAATAAATGATCTGCAAAGAATGATGGAGTGGATAGGCAGTGCCGACTTATTGATTGGTTCTCGCTGGGTTGCAGATGGTGGGATTTCAAACTGGAGCAAATTTCGTGAGTACTTGTCCAAATCAGCTAACAGATATGCCAATGTGCTGTTATCTCTTGGTGTTAAAGACACAACCTCTGGTTTTAGAATTTACACAACTGAATTACTCAAGACAATGGAAATCTCAACAATCCGTAGTGAGGGATACTGCTTTCAAATTGAGATGACTCGACGGGCTATTGCTCGTGGGGGATCTATTGCTGAAGTTCCTATTACCTTTATTGAAAGAACCCATGGAAAGAGCAAAATGTCCTTTGCTATCGCCCTTGAAGCCGTTGTTCGCATCACCGCCTGGGGAGCTTTGCGCCTAATTGGGCGGTAATTTCCACGCTCACGCTCAGGTAAGATTTCCCCTGCACCAACCTTCGGGTTGGTGACATCTCAGCACTCACCGGCTTCGGTCGGCATAACCACCTCGGTCCATAAGAAATTGTGGTCGGTGATTTTGAGTGCGACGGGCCTAACAAATTGTTTGGCCATAAACCGAGCGGGTTATTGCGCACTGCGCGAAAACCT
>JBILAD010000054.1:0-7490 GCA_044354355.1 Candidatus Planktophila sp.
ATTATTCAAGAAATAAAAAGATGCTTGTTCTTTTTACAACATTAATGTTTGTCTTTGCAAACGCCGCACCAGCTACCGCAGCCAATAAAACTATTACGTGTTACAAAGGCACAATAGTTAAAAAGGTAACTGCTGCTAAGCCAAAGTGTCCCTCTGGTTATACAACAACGAAACCAAAGGTAACCACCAAGCCAACAGCACCTGCAGCTGCAGCAACTGTTGCATTTAGCGGAACATATAAAGGAAGCCTTGCAATCGTATGGGGCGATACTTATCTTCAAGTTACATCTGTTACTGGCAAGGGAACAGGAAATGTTCTGGGTTTAACTGATATGTCTGGAACTGCAGCAGCAGCCCCAGCCGGTCTTTGCGATTCATTTGATGCAAAAGGATCAATCGGTGGTGGTGGAAACACACTTAACGTTTCATTTGATACATCAGCTAAAGGTTGCGCAGAGGATGAATCAGCTCCAACAACAATCAAAGTAACTGGCAACGCGCAGATTACAGGCGGCACAGGTAAATACGCAGGAGCAACAGGAACCCTCAAGGTTTCAGGAGTTTTCAGTGTTAAAGGTGGAGCAAAGGAAACAGCTGCTTTCACTATGGATGTAAGTGGAAATATCAAAACCAAGTAATTAGTAAGCCCGGTACAACCAATGAAGGAGAAGTAATGAGAAAGTTAATTTCAGGAATAGCAATTACAGCCCTAGCAATTGCTGGTGGGGCGGTTACAGGCGGAGCAGCTTATGCAGCACCTGCTGCATCAACGTTAATCATGTCAGGTGGTAACGGAGTATTTGATCTAGGGCCAATCGTGATAAACGGAACCGCAAGTGCAACTGGAGTAGTTGCATTCTCGGTTAACGGCAAAGTCGTAAAAGGCTGTGAAGCTGTGCCAACAACATCAATTGCGCCTTACGTTGCTAAGTGC
Source organism: Candidatus Planktophila sp. (assembly GCA_044354355.1). Lineage (GTDB taxonomy): Bacteria > Actinomycetota > Actinomycetes > Nanopelagicales > Nanopelagicaceae > Planktophila. Next base: position 935 of record JBILAD010000054.1, read on the forward strand.
TCTTGGCTGCCAGCAGCATCAGGAACAACAGTAATTACTGGCGCATTTACTCCAACAGATCTAACAAATTTTGCACCGGCAACAGGCAATACCCTTAACGTGAAGATCGGCATACCGGTTCAGGGAACTATTTCACCGATTCACATTTATGTTGACACAGTTCTAGCATCAGGTTCAACAGGTGCACTTGCACCACGCTTTAACGGTTGTGCCATCATGAATGAGTTCATGGTTGGTCAGACAATCGTTTTTCGTGTCTATGCCAATAACGCTGATCAAGGCGGAGCGGTAATGGACTCTACTAATACATCAAAGGCATTTATTGAAATTGCTGGCATTAAAGATCCCGTGCCAATGTCTTATGGAAACCACAGTGGAGTTGCATTTTGGACAGCCATTCTCAAGACAGGTGTTGCACCTTTGTATAGCACTATCGGTGTCATCAACTACAAGGTCACAATCCTTGCTAAGGATTCCAACACTATGAAGGTGTTATCAACAAAGTTGATTCCTAAATTAGAAAACGGAAAGCGTGTGCTGTATCCATCAGGCCGCACCGTATATGAGCGTATTAGCTACTACCGCACAGTCAATTTGTCGGTACCACTAAAGGGCGCAACAGGTACTTGGTCTTCAAACTTCACTGCTAATTCGCAACTGAGTTTGTTTGCAGCACCAATAGCCACAAAGTAAATATCACTTAATTAGACGATCGGAGAGAAAATGCGTAAGAGTTATACAGTTGCGAGAGTAGGAGCGGTGTTAATCCTAACTTTAGGATTCATCACTCCTGCTCAAGCAGCAGATAATCCAGTCAAGCTTGTTGCCCCAAAAGAAATTGTTAAGCCAGCCCTTCCATTTACTGGATTAACAGCCCAGAGTTTTACCGCACCAGCAAATATGGTCAATCTTGAAGTAACACCAAATCAGTTGGTACTTGGAGATGCCTTCACAATTACCGGCAAGGGACTTCCTGGAAATACTCCAGTAACCCTTACATGGTCAACCAGTGATGCCACATGGATCGCAGATGTTCAGCCAAATACTGTCAATTACATGGGTACCTCTTACACAAAGTTCAATGTCGTCATCGCAACTATTTCAACGGATGCACTCGGCGGATTTGTATATAAGACAAAAATCCCTTCTGATTTTGGTGGAGTGCATGACATCTACGCGGTAAACAACAATGTCGCCTTGGCACATGGGGGATTACAAATCGCCCGTACGCTCAAGATTTCCCCAACAAGTGGGCCTATTGGCACACCAATAACCATTACTTACACCGGCCTTGGGCCATCCCTCTACGCAGCAGGATCAGCGGTGTATTACGACGGTAAGTACACAGGATCAATGCAAGCTCGTTGGACCCGGGGAACTGCAACAACAACGATTCTTGCAACAGGCCCAGTTGGCAAGCACTACATACAAGCCAACGAAGCTATTAGCTTCTCGTATCTAAACGCAATGCAATCACCTGTTCCATTTGCTAATAGTGAAATGGGAAGTTTTACAGTCACAAAAGACAATGGAATTTTCAAGCCTTATATGATCTATCCAAAATTGATGACACCAACTGTCGATCAACGCACGACTTTGACAGATGCAGGGTTAGATCCTGAAACTAAAGCGGTCATGAGTTTGACTCCTGATCGTGGAATTGTCGGAAGCAAAACAACCATTAAAGTTTCAGGAATTCCCACAAAGGGTGTCCACACAATTGTGTGGTCAACAGTTACAGGCAATCGCGTTAACTGCACAACCGGTACTTGTTGGGTCTATAACCCACTTCCTCTTGGAACTGTAGATATAACAGATGGGACTGTTAACAAAGAGGTCACAATTCCAGACCATTTAGGCGGATATCACGTTATTCAAATCAAATTGGGTAATGTTGTTGAAGCACAGCAAGTCTTTTATGTTAAAGAAAGCATTCAGCCGCTTCTTGATAAAAATGGAAAAGTTCTAACACTTGGTGTTGCAAAGGCAGATCTATCCGGCTCTGTAGATGCATTCCAACGTGGCGGACAAGGCATTCCTACATACACATTCAAGGAAGGCGAAGAATTTACTCTCAGCATGAAGGGCGTTGGCTGGACCCAAATGGATAACACTTTGGCTGTTGCCTATGACAATAGTTATGTGGGATATGGATGTGGATTTAATTCAAATGGCTACCTAGTAGTCCACTTGAAGGCTTTAGGAGGCGTTGGAACACACATTATTTCAATGCGTCCTTTGCTGTACACACAGCAACCATCTTTTGCTAACACTCCCTATGGCATGGTTCCTGTCCTTTCCTCAGAAAATGATCTTCCAGGATTAGCTTTGGGGTATCAAATTCCAACTGTTTACTTTGCAATAAAAATCGTTAAGTAAGCATTTAACCGGGACCAAAACCCCCATCTCTTATTTAGGTGAGAGGTGGGGTTTTTCCTTGCCCGGGTAACCACCAATTCCATTTTCCGAGTAGCACCATGGCACTAGGTAATAGCAATCCACGAATGATTGTTGCATCAATCAATACACCCGCAGCAAGGCCTATACCCAATTGCTGCAATCCAGCAAAGTGTCCTGTGATTAATCCAGTTAGAGCGGCGATAAAGATCAATGCAGCTGCTGTTACCACCGTGCCGGAGTTGCGCATACCTTCACGGATTGCCTCTTCATTACTCACTCCACGATCCCAGGCCTCACGCATTCTTGAAACAATAAATATTTCATAATCCATCGAGAGCCCAAACAAAATAGCAAAAAGCAGGATAAGAACCCATGCCTCTAGTTGCTCGAGTTGATATGTGCCAACTCCAAATCTAAAGATTAGAACCAATACTGCAAATGAGACAGCTATTGAAATCAAGCCAAGGATGATTGCTTTGATTGCAAGAACTATTGATCGGAAGGTTCTGACCAAAACCAAGAATGAAATAAGCACAATAACCAAGATGATGAGGGGCAGAGAAGATTCAATTGCACCAAGTAGATCAACACCTTGTGCTGGTGCACCACCTAGGTAGATTGTTGTTCCATTCGGAAATCCTGCGTTAGGTATATATTTTTCACGGAGCTCTTTAACTAATTGCTGAGTTTGCTCAGAGCCAAGATCATGTTGTCCAAATGCATAGAGTCTTAAGTAGCGTCCCGATTGATCTATGTAGGGCCACTTTTGACCACTTGCTACAGTGAAGACCTCGGGGTTATTAGCTATTTCCTTGGCAAACTCAAAACGAATTGCATCGATATCTGCCGAATAGGTATCTCGGCCAAGATCAATGAGTATTTCGTGAGGAGTAATTACTCCGATGCCCACTTTGGATGTAACGCTATTGAGCCCTTGAGCAGATTCTAGATGGGCGGGAATTGCGCTGAGCGAGCTTGGGGTTACCTTCAACCACATTAGCGCTGACAAAAGGATCGACAGTGCGATCAGAGTTGAAGCAAAAACCTTGCCTGGCTTAGCAATTGCCAGGTTGGTGAAGCGATCAAAGGAAAAGTCTAGAACTCCTTTAAAGCCATTCTTCGGTACATCTGCCAACATAGTCAAGAGAATCGGTTGCAAGGTGATTGCGGCAAGGATTGATACGAGGGGCAGAATTAAACAAGCAACTCCTATTGATCGCACAAATGGAACCGGCACCAATAACAAAGTTGCCAAACCCAATGCAACGGTGAATCCTGAAATCACCGCAGTGCGGCCTGCAGTCTTCATAGTTTGTGCAATTGGATCCAGGCTTTGCTCTAATTCGCGTCTATATCGATGAACCATCAATAATGAATAATCGATTGCAAGGCCTAATCCAATGAGCTCAACAATATTTGGAACATAAAGAACCATTAGAAATTTTTGTGCAAGCAAATAGATAATTCCAAGTGAGGTGGAAATTGTCGCCAATCCAAATAGCAAGGGTATTAATATCGCCCACGTCATTCCTAGTGTTGCAATCAAAAGCAGGATTGCCAAAATGATTGCAATCAACTGACCTCTGTGCAAATCGCTTGAAAGTATCGGAACAACATCACTTTTAATTGCTGGGGGACCGGTCACTAGAGCACCAGATAGACCTTGCTGAACAAGTGCTTCTCGTAAGGCTTTTGTATAAGAGGCGGCTTCCTTGAGATCAAATGATGTTCCGATACTTGAATACAGACTTCCGGCAAATGCTTTTTCATTTGTTACTTCAGCACCAGGTATAACTTGCGCAGCCTTGAAAACTGCTTCTTTATAGCCGGTAATCTCATCAGCACTTGCCTGCTTGTATTTGAAAATCACAGTGAAGGTGCCTTCAGTATTCTCATTGAACTTATTGTTCAGAATCTCATTTGCGGTAGCTGAAGAGCTACCAGGGACGGTTAATGAAGTAGTTAGGTATTGATCTAAGTTAGAAGCACCAAATAATCCGAAAGCGGTCAGGGCAATCCATATGGTGAGGACAAGGGTGCGGGCCTTGATTGCTGCCTGGGACCATGTAACCAACATTTAAGCAGTGTATTCATTTACAGCATGCTGCATGCAGGTGGCATGATTTGCGCATGAGCCACAATGTTCAGGTTGAGATCATTCATCCAAATGAGTGGCAGCGCCTGCGTGTAATCAGACTTAAATCACTCAAAGTTAATCCAGAGGCATTTGGAGGAACCTACGAAATTGAAAGTGCTGAAGATGCATCTGCTTGGAGAGTGAAATTTGAAAAGTTAGATTTTTTAATTGCATCAATTGATGGCATTGATGCAGCGGTTATGTCAGTTGAAAAGCTAGACGGTGATTTCGGAGCCACCTGTTGGATCGGTGGATGTTGGAGCGATCCTGCTTATCGCGGTAAAGGTTTACTCAGGGCCATGATGAACTTTGTTGATAAACAAGACAAGGGTTGGCAGGTTCAAGGATTAGGCGTGTGGATAGATAACTACAGTGCGATAGCCGCCTATGAAAAACTAGGTTTTGTAAAAATGGGCGAGGACACTCCAAGTACACGACAACCCGGAAAGTTTCACCAACGAATGATTAGAAAAAGTGCTCACTAGATGTTTTCTAGTTTGTATCCAAGTCCACGAATAGTCTGAATAAGAACTGGATTTGCAGGATCTGCTTCGATCTTTGCGCGAAGACGCTTGATATGAACATCTAGAGTCTTTGTGTCGCCGTAGTAATCCCCGCCCCACACACGATCAATTAACTGTGAGCGTGTTAGAACACGGCCTGAATTTCGCATCAAGAACTCAAGTAGTTCAAACTCTTTGAGAGGAAGAGAAACAGGTGAACCATTTACTGAAACCTGGTGCTTTCCGATGTTGAGCTTTACAGGACCAACTTCCATTAAATCTTGATCTTGAATTGAGCCATCATCTGTGATGCCACGGCGCAATACCGCCTTAATACGTGCAATCAATTCGCGAGATGAGTAAGGCTTAGTTACGTAGTCATCTGCGCCAAGTTCTAGTCCTACAACCTTGTCGATTTCAGCATCTTTTGCTGTCAACATAATGATTGGAACTTGTGAGGTTGTGCGAATAGTTCGGCACACCTCAACGCCAGAGACCTCAGGAATCATCAAATCTAGAAGGATCAGATCAGCGCCTTCCTTGGCAAAGATCTCCAGTGCTTTGCGGCCATCTTCGGCCACCAAAGTCTCAAATCCCTCTTTGCCCAGCAGGAATGCCAGTGCTTCTGAAAATGATGCTTCATCTTCAACGATGAGAATCTTGGACATTAGTTGGCCTCCGCTTGGTTGTTATAAATAGGCAAAAGTAAAGTAAATGTACTTCCGATATTTTCCGCACTCCATACCTTCACATCGCCACCATGCTTTGATGCAACGTGCTTAACAATTGAGAGACCAAGGCCTGTTCCACCTGTTTGGCGAGAGCGGGCTGGATCTACTCTGTAGAAACGTTCAAAGATTCTTAAAAGATCTGCTTCTGGTATTCCGATGCCCTGATCTGTTACTGAAATTTCAACAATGCCATCAACCAGCTTGCTTGTTACGGCAACCTTAGTATTTTCTGGGGAGTAGTTGATTGCGTTATCAATGAGATTTTGAGCCGCCATTGTTAATTGATCGCGATCGCCCCACACAGACAGATTCTTTTCTTCCTGAAAAGTAACTGTGATGTGTCTATTATCAGCATTGATTTGGCTTTGATCAATTGCCTCTTTTACAAGGTATCCAACTTCTACTTCCTCAGCTACCTGCAGCGGATCGGAATCTTGAATTCGAGATAAATTAATAATTTCTTGTACTAGATCAGTCAAACGCTTTGACTCTGATTGCATGCGAGTTGCAAACATCGTGACCGCTTCGGGCTCATCTTTTGCACCTAGTACCGCTTCGCTTAACAGCGAGAGCGCACCAATTGGAGTTTTTAACTCATGGGAAATATTTGCAACAAAGTCACGACGAACTTCGTGAACACGTTGAGCTTCACTTTCATCTGAAATCAGAACTATTACAAGATCACCTTCAGTTAAAGGAAAAATGTTTACTGTTAATTCATGAATACCTTCACCAATTGGTCCGCGAGGAATATCTATGCGACCTGTGTGTTTGGTATTTGTGCG
>JBILAD010000055.1:0-7442 GCA_044354355.1 Candidatus Planktophila sp.
CATTTAGAAGAAGAGAAATTCATCAAGCCTGGAATGCGTGAGATCGTGCAATGGACAACTAATGTTGATGATGCACTGAAAGCATGTAGTGCATGAGAAGTAATCACATTGCAATGAGCCTTGTCATTAAGGCACCAATTCAAAGAGTGTGGGCAGCTCTTGCCGATTGGGAGTCACAGGGCGATTGGATGTTGCAGACAAAGGTTGACGTGACATCGCAGATTCGCGAAGGTGTTGGAACAACAATTGCTGCCTTTACAGGAATCGGTAAATTAGGAGTGATGGACCATATGGTTGTTACTTCGTGGCAACCACCACACATTTGCGATGTTTTACATACTGGAAAGATCATTAAGGGAACTGGTCGATTTGAATTAGTAGCAATTGATGCAGATACAACTCGATTTGATTGGTCTGAAGAGATTTTGGCTCCGCGAGCGCTATTCCTACTTATCGCACCTGGTTTATACGCTGGGGTGCGAATCTCACTGACCAAGCTTGGCCGCCATTTGCGCCATTGAAAGTAAAGCAAACGAAGTAAACTAAGCCAATGGGCAAGCAAAGGCAGACTCTCGCAGATGCGCTTGCCTCGCTTCCAGATGAAGAGCGCATCATTCTGACTATGCACTATCTCAAATCAATGTCGGCAGCCGAGATTGCGGCGATGCTAGGGGTTCCAGAGCGCTCGGCAGATGCGATCATCAAGCAAGGCAAGGCCAGATTGAGCGCGATTTTGGGTATTTGATGCCTCACCCCGATTTCGCACAACGGTGCATAGTGCGAGATACTTACCCCCTTGCTTTAAAAGAGTAATTCAACCGATTAGAGGAGTCCCCACATGGCAGCCATGAAACCCCGTACTGGTGATGGTCCAATGGAGGTTACAAAGGAAGCTCGCTCTTTGGTTATGCGAATCCCTCTAGAAGGTGGCGGCCGCTTGGTCGTTGAAATGAACGCTGAAGAAGCAAACAACCTCAGTGCTGCCTTACACGCCGCAGTCGCACTAGTTAAGAAGTAATTTCGTTTCCAAGGCACTAGCCTTACCAATCATGTCAGCACTACCTATCGCCGCCCCGCTAGATATCAAAGCGGCTTCATCGGCCAACTCAATTGCAATCGGATATGTTAAAAACATCGATGGTGAATTTGAATGTGTTGGACCATTGGTTGCTGAGATCGAAAAATTCTTCGGTGTAAATCTAGTTGACGAGTTATCTTTCTTTGGACCTACCGCTAAAGCGGGTGAAATTTTCGAGATTCCAGTCAGTGCCACAGATTCTCCAACTGATCGAATCTTTCTAGTCTCTGTTGGTGATCAAAGTGGTTCTGCCCTTCGAACTGCCGGTGCATCTGTTGGTCGCAAAGTGCGTGGAAAGAATCTTTCTGTCTATTCTGCATGTGCAGTCAAAGAAGTGACAGGACATGCAATTTCTATGGCGCTAGGTGCGTGGGTCTGGAATCTAAAGACTGACAAGAAAAAAGAAGAGCCACAGTTATTTGTTGCGAGCAAAGACAAAAAAGATGTAGAAAATGCAGCAGTCATTGCGCGAGCAATGTGCCGCGCTCGCGATCTAATTCATACACCTGCAAATATCAAGACACCGGCATGGATGGGTAAGCAAGCCGAGCTCTATGCAAAAGGAACTGGTTTAACGGTAAAGGTGCTTGGAGGAGCTGAACTTAAAGAGTTTGGTGGATTACGTGCTGTCGGTGGATCTTCACCTAAACCTGGACCACGAATGATTGAAGTCTCATACCAGCCAAAATCAAAGAAGAAATCAGTCAATGCATTGCCCCACGTAGTTTTGGTTGGCAAGGGCATTACCTTTGATACAGGCGGCATTTCATTAAAGCGTCCATACGACACCATGATGGCGATGAAGAGTGACATGGCAGGATCTGCTGCAATTCTTGCAACGCTCACAGCTCTAGAAGATTTACAACCAAATGTTCGGGTTACTGCATTAATGATGATGGCTGAAAACGCTATCTCAGGCACTGCTCAGCGCCCAAGTGATGTCATCAAACACTACGGTGGAACAACAGTAGAAGTAATTAATACAGATGCAGAAGGTCGTTTAGTTTTGGCAGATGGACTTGCATATGCAGATTTAAATCTAGATCCTGATTACTTAGTAGATATTGCAACACTTACAGGAGCCATATCTCTTGGATTAGGCCGCCAATATGCTGCGATGTATACGCGAGATAACGCTCTTGCAGCGCAACTATCTAAAGCTGGCGAAGCATCAGGTGATCGTGTTTGGCATATGCCGTTAATTGATGACTACAAAGATTCATTAGGTAGCGATATTGCTGATTTCAATCACAACGCCAGTAAAGCTAAGTACTCCGCAGGCTCTGTTACTGCGGCGCTGTTCCTTGAAAACTTTGTTGGTTCACGTCGTTGGGTCCACTTAGACATTGCCGGAACCGGACGCAGCGAGGTCGATGCAGGTGAGAATTCAAAGGGAGGCACAGGATTTGGTGTTCGCTTGTTAACTGAGTGGATCACCTCGCTGTGATGAAAGTAGATACACATCAATTTGCTGAAGGATTTATTTCCGAAGATTTTTTCAAGTCCCAGGCTCGTGCTCGCGGCGTAGAACTAGGAACAACTGATACAACACCCGGTTCTGGTGCATTTTTGCGGTATTTAGCATTTACATTGAAAGCACAATCTGTTGTTGAAGTTGGAACAGGTTCAGGCGTTGGCTCATTGTGGTTATTAGATGGCATGCTAGAAAGTGGAACCCTTACATCAATTGATGATGAGATGGAACATACACAAATTGCTAAATTAGCATTTGCTGATGCTGACATCACACAGAGCCGTTATCGCTTGATTACTAACACCGTTGTGGATGTGATTTCAAAGTTAACTGATCGTGCATATGACTTAGTTGTTCTACGTCATAACCCTGAAGACCTTAGCTATGTCATTAGTGAATCTCACCGAATCTTGCGCAGTGGGGGAACCTTAGTTATTGATAATTACTATGGGGGCGGCAAAGTTAACGATGCTACGCAGCGGGATCCAAAGACTGTTGCCTTGCGTGATGCTGGGAAAATTATCAAGAACGACTCAGAGCATTGGGTGAGTTCTTTGATTCCAATCGGTGACGGCTTACTTATAGCCACCAAGGTGTAAAGATACGACCATGATTTTTCCACGCAAAAAACAGACTCAAGCCGCATCAGCTGCATGGTGGCAACCACCAACAGCCTCAAAGAGTTCTAAGGGCAGCGCAGTACTTATTGCAGTACTGGCCGGAAGTATTGGTGGTGTTTTAGGTGTTAATGCAGGAGGCGGAGATCTATTTAATCGCGTCCAACTTGTTTCATCAACAAGCACAATTCAACGTGCTCCAGATTCGGTAGCTGGTATTGCTCAACGAGTTTTGCCATCAGTAGTTTCAATTAGCACACGATCAATAAGTGGCGCAGGCACTGGCTCGGGATTTGTGATTGATAGCAGTGGTTATATTTTGACAAATAACCACGTGATCAGCAAAGCAGCACAAACCGGCGGAAGCATTCAAGTTTCATTAAGTGATGGAACTTTCTATTCTGCCAAGGTGATTGGGCGCGACGCGTCATATGATTTAGCAGTCTTGAAGATTAATGCATCCGGACTTAAAGCTTTGCAATTTGGAGATAGTGACGCCGTTGCTGTTGGAGACTTAGTCATTGCAATTGGTTCTCCACTGGGATTAAGCGGAACAGTTACTACTGGAATCATTAGCGCAAAGAACCGTGCCGTGACTGCTGGTGAATCAGATAGCGAGAGCTCATTTATTAATGCACTTCAAACTGATGCAGCAATTAATCCAGGAAACTCCGGAGGTCCTCTTGTTGATGCAACAGGTGCGGTAATTGGTGTGAACTCTGCAATTGCATCCCTGGGCACAACATCGCAACTTGGATCAATTGGATTGGGTTTTGCAATTCCTATCAATCAGGCACGTAAGACCGCTGATCAGTTGATCAAAAATGGCGTTGCAACATATCCAGTTATTGGTGTCTCGCTCAACATGAATTACACAGAAAATGGAGCCCAGGTTGCAACAACTGGGCGGGGAATCTTGCCAGAGAGTCCAGCAGAGAAGGCAGGCTTGCGTGGTGGAGATGTCATCATCGAGATTGATGGAAAAGAGATCTACTCACCAGAAGAGCTCATAGTTTCTGTTCGAGCAAAGAATGTGGGGGATCGCGTCACCCTTGGATTCCTGCGAGATGGCGTCAAAAAAACAGTCACACTGACTCTGATCGCAGCGAAGAAGTAAGTACCGTAGGCTAACGCTATGTTCTTCGACTTTGGTGCGGGCGAAATATTGGGCCTTGCAATTTTGGGCATGATGTTGGTTGGCCCTGAAAGATTGCCGAAGTTAGCTGCTGAAGCCGCCCAATGGGTTAAGAAACTACGTGGATTAGCTTCGACTGCAACCTCTGAACTTCGCGAAAATCTAGGGCCTGGTTTTGAGGATTTACAACCTAAAGATCTCAATCCAAAAACATTTTTGAAAAAGCAGGTTGCAGATTTGTTAGATGAAGGAACAGCTAAGCCAAAAGTAAACCGTCCGAAGGCAATGATTGATCCTGACCTCTTATGAGTTTAATTGAGCAGATTTCTGAAGCATTAGCAAAGGTTCAAGATCCTGAACTTCGCCATCCAATTACCGATCTAGGAATGGTCGAAGATTTACAGGAAAAAAGTGGCGTGGTATCTCTCACGTTATTACTCACGATCTCTGCATGTCCGATGCAAGATCGCTTGCGCACAGATGTTACATCTGCGATTACTGCAGTAAATGGTGTGACATCTGTTGATCTAACTTTTGGTGTTATGACTGAAGAACAAAGAAACAATGTTAAAAAGATTGTTCGTGGTGGTCGTGAAAAATTCATTCCATTTGCACAACCTGATTCACTAACACGCGTCATCGGAATCGCTTCTGGAAAAGGTGGAGTCGGAAAATCATCTGTCACCGCTAACCTTGCAGTTGCAGCAGCTAAAAAGGGTTTGACTGTTGGAATATTAGATGCCGATGTTTATGGTCACTCCATCCCTCGATTAATGGGCTTGATGGGCCAGCGACCAACTGCAATTGATCAAATGTTTATCCCGTTGGAGTCGTATGGGGTCAAAGTTGTTTCAATGGAAATGTTTAAGCCTGAGCGTTCAGACCCTGTGGCCTATCGAGGCCCACTGCTCCACCGTGTGCTGGAGCAGCTTCTCTCTGATGCTTACTGGGGCGATCTAGATCTTTTGCTGATCGACCTTCCACCTGGAACGGGTGATCTAGCTATTTCACTAGGCCAGTTAATTCCTAATTCAGAAATTGTTGTTGTTACCACACCACAAATTGCAGCAGCTGAGGTGGCAGAGCGTGCAGGTCGCATTGCCCACCAAATCCATCAGCATGTAATTGGTGTTATTGAAAATATGTCCGAGTTTCCTTGCCCAACATGCGCAGAGCCGATGTCATTGTTTGGTGAAGGCGGGGGAGAAGAAACATCTCGTCGCCTCTCTCAATTAGTGGGCAGCGATGTTCCATTGCTGGGAAAGATTCCATTTAGTCCGGCATTGCGAACTGGTGGAGATGATGGCGCACCGATAATTGAGGCAGACCCAACATCTGTTGCAGCTATTGCGATTTCAGAGATAGCAGAAAAAATCGTGAAGCGAAATAAATCTTTACTCGGGGTCCGATTGGGTATCTCTACGTAGTTCTTTTGCAAGTTCATCTACTAAATCTGCAAGTTCACTACGAACAAAGTCTCGGGTTGCAACCTCACCCAAAGAGTTACGCAATGCGGCAAGTTCGCGCGTTAGATACTCAGTATCTGCAATTGAGCGTTCGTTTTGTCCGCGATCTTCGTTGAGCTGAATACGATCACGGTCTGCTTGGCGATTTTGTGCAAGAAGAATCAGCGGAGCAGCATATGAGGCTTGCAAAGAGAGAATCAGCGTTAGGAAGATGAATGGATAATCATCAAAACGAAGATCAACTGGTGCAAAAAAGTTCCACAGAACCCAAAACATGACAAAGAAGGTCATGTATACGAGGAAGCGCGCAGTACCTAGGAAGCGGGCAAAACGTTCTGACAAACGACCAAAAGTTTCTGGGTCGAAATTAGGACGAAGCGAACGACGGGTCTCGCGTGGAGTATCTAATCCATAATTGCGTGCCATATTTCGACCTCCTTACAGCGTTTCAGTCTTAAAAGTTACTGGTGATTTTTCTCGGTGATCATGTCGCCAGTTTTCTGGCAATAAGTGATCGAGCACGTCATCAACTGTTACCGCTCCAAGCAAACGCTCGTTGGCATCTACTACAGGCAGTGAAAGCATGTTGTAACTAGCTAGATATGAGGAAACTTCGTGCAAAGAAGCATCAGGATTGACTCCCTTTGAATCATTATCAACGATAGAGCCCAACAAAGTTGCAGGTGGCTCGCGCAGCAAACGCTGGTAATGAACTACTCCCATGAACCGCCCAGTTGGTGTTTCCACTGGCTGGCGGCAGATGTAGATCTGTGAAGCAAGTGCAGGAGAAATCTCTTTTTGACGAACAGCAGCTAATGCATCAGCCACCGTTGAATCTGCTGTCAGCACGATTGGTTCAGTCGTCATCATTCCGCCAGCTGAATAATCTTCATAGTTCATCAGACGCAAAACATCTTCTGCATCCTCAGGTTCCATTAAGTCTAGAAGTGCGTTTGCTCGTTCTTCGCCAATTTCGCGAAGCAAGTCAGCAGCATCATCAGGATCCATTTCACCCAAAACATCTGCAGCACGCTCTCCTTCAAGTTCAGCTAAGAGTGCAACTCGATCTGTTTCATCCATCTCTTCAAGCACATCTGCAAGACGTTCATCATCAAGTGCGATTGCAACTTCAATGCGACGCTTGGGCGCTAGATCTTGTAATACAGCGGCAAGGTCGGCGGCGCGCAGATTGGCAAGTGTTGACATTAAGTTTGCAACACCTTGGCTTTGGTCAGTACTTGCAAATCCAGTGACATCTTCCCATGCAACAGTTGATGTTGCGCCTTTGCGGCGCAGTCCTCGACCTCGACGCATGATGTGGACGCGATTTATAAACCAATCACCAGTGCGCGTCTCTTCCATTGCCATGTCTTCGACTACAACAGCTTCGCCAGATTCAATTAAGGTGATTGAAAGATCTAGCATTTCGCCAAGAACTAGAATTTCACCAGGACGAGTATCGAAGCGTCGCATATTGAGCAATCCAGTAATTACAACTGCGCCACTTTCAATAGATGTCACGCGTGTGATTGGCACAAAGACACGACGACGCAATGGAACTTCAACAACTAATCCAAGAATTCGAGGTGGTTGATTTGTAGAACGAAGGGTCGCGACAGCATCTCGCACCTTTCCTACTGGATCACCATTTGGGTCAAAGACCGCGGTACCT
>JBILAD010000056.1:0-7267 GCA_044354355.1 Candidatus Planktophila sp.
CAAGTAGTGCAGGATCGCATGCAAGTGATTGCGCGATCATCGCGCGCTGTCGCTGACCACCAGAAAGCTGATGAGGATACTTTTGGAAAGAGCCTTCAGGATTTGGAATTTCTACCATTGTCAGCAATTCGATGGCACGAGTTTTAGCCTCATTTGGGCCCATATCGAAGTGGCTACGTAGAGTTTCGACAATCTGGAAACCAATGGTGTACACAGGGTTCAGGGCTGTCATCGGCTCCTGGAAAATATATGCGACATCTCGTCCACGAATTTTGCGAAGCAGAGTTTTCTTAGCTCCGATCATTTCTTCGCCACGGACCTTTACGCTTCCAGAAACTCGCGCATTTGATGCCAAAAGGTCCATCAAACCCATTGCGGTCGTTGATTTACCAGATCCTGATTCACCTACGATTGCAAGAACTTTTCCGGCTTGTACCTGAAATTTCATGTCTATTGCAGCGGGGTACCAAACTCCATCAACCCAAAAGTCCACGCTGTAGTTATCTACCTCTAGAACCGCCTGTGACGATGTCGGGTTACCGGTATTGATCTGTGTCATTGGGATTCTCCTGCAATAATGGGTGTATGTATGAAACTTTTCGCCCCAGAAGCAATTTTGCGTGGGCTGGCTTTTCGATTCTGCTGATCTGTCTTTTTGCTGTTAATAGTTTTGCTGTCAATGACAGCGCTCTTGAAATCTCCCGCGAACTGGCGATTTGTGCTGTGCTGATCGCAATTGCTTGTGCAATCTGGATTAAACCCAAACTTGTTTTCGGAGATCACGCTCTTGAGGTTGTAAACCCTTTTAGAACTGAATCGATCGCCTACAAGGATGTGCTCGAACTTGAGACGCAATGGGCTCTCAGAATTATTCACACTGGCGGTAAAACCACTGTTTGGGTTGCCCCTGCTAGTGGAAAGCGACGATGGATTGCTGAACAAAAATTTGGCATGCTGGGAAGTAACATCCCTCTTTCCAAATCCCGTCATACCCAATCCGAAACTATGAGCGGAAGTATGGACAGTTTTAGCGGACAGGCCGCTTACATGATTCGAGAGCGAATTAAGCGTCTTCACTAGCTGCTCTTCCCGCTGAGCTCTTTAGCCTTCATGCGATCCTTGAGGGATAGATGTCTGCGTTGACGTGGATCAAAGGCATCACGAAGGCCGTCACCAATAAAGTTAATGCACAGTGCAATAGTAACAATGAGAGAACCTGGCCACCAGAACAACCAAGGGCTAATGGTGAAGGTATCTTGGTACTGACTAATTAATAATCCAAGTGAAACATCAGGTGGCTTAACACCGAATCCAAGATAGCTCAGTGCTGATTCGGCCAGGATTGCACCTGACATCAACAAGGTTCCGGAAACAATGATGACACCAATCGAATTAGGAAGAATGTGTTTGAAAATGATTCTTCGATCTGATGCTCCCGCAACCCTGGCGGCATCGACAAACTCTCGCTCTCGCAAGGAAAGGAACTCAGAGCGAACAAACCGTGCCAGACCCATCCAAGCAAAGAATCCAAGGAGTAAGGCCAGCGGAATCACACCAAAACTTCCAAATCTAAATCCAATCACCGAACCAATAATGATGGTTGGGGTAACTAGGAACATATCTGTAAGTCGCATTAAAACCGCATCAACAATGCCGCCAAAGTAGCCTGCAATAGCACCAATTATTGTGCCGATGGTAACGCCCAATATCCCCACAATTAACATAACTAAAATGGATTGTTGCGCCCCGCGCATTACAAGTGCGAAATAGTCAGTTCCGATAATGTCAGTTCCAAATGGATGCTGACCAATCTGTATTCCATCGCCATCCATAAATGAAGGCGAAAGGTCCAGTGTTGGACACCCATTTACACCACCGTTACAAGCGGCTGCAATCGCACCCTCTGGATCAATATCAGTAATTGAGTACGGCCACCATCCAGGGATATTTATTGTGCTTGCATTTTTTCCCAACTGAAATCCAGATGCAGTGAAGACAAAAAATATAATGGAGATGAGGAGAATAAGAGAGGCCATCGCAGCTTTATGCTTAACAAATTTCTTAAGAATGATCTGTCTTTGGGTCAGCCCAACGGTGTCGCGAGATGAGATCTCATTTTCATTTTTTTCAGTTGCGAGGTTCATATCAGCCATTGCACTTACTTCCTTATCCGAATTCTAGGATCAACAACACCATAAAGTAGGTCTGCGACAAAGTTAGCGAAAACTGTTAAAAACGCTGAGATCAAAAATACACCCATAAAAAGGTTGAGGTCGTAATTTCTGATGGCACTGTTAAATACTTGACCCATACCCTTCCAGGCAAACACACCCTCGGTAATAATCGCGCCACCGAACAATCCAGCAAAGTCATTAACCAAGATTGTTGTCAATGGCAGCATTGCATTACGCATGCCGTGACGAACGATCACTGTTCGCTCACTCAGACCCTTAGCACGGGCGGTGCGGATGTAATCCATGTTCAAAACTTCTAGCAAGCTTCCGCGAGAGAATCTGACATAGCCTGCAAATGAAATCAAGGTTAATGCAATCGTTGGTAACAATAGATGTGTCGCAATATCTAATCCGGATATCCAAAAATTCGCGAGCTGTTCCTCAGTAAGTAGGTCATTGCCTTGACCCAAGGTCGGAATCGGTCTGCGATTGATGGCATCGGAGTTCATGTATCCCGCAAACTCGCGCAAAAACCTGTCAACAAGAATCGGGAAGGTTGAAAGCAGGGCAGTAAAAAGCCCAATTCGCATATAAACACGACGATCTATAGGGCTATTGAAGTAACCAATCGCTATGCCGGTACCAATTGTCACTACAAACAGAGCGATCACATTTAGGAAAGAAGAATTGGCGGGCATCAGAGCTTGTAATGGGTAGTAAAGAATGGCGACAGCAATTGCTGTTCCGAAACCTGCGCGCAATCCCTTTTTGTTATCTAGCCCAGAAATCAGCTGAATCACGATTGCCGCATTTGTTAACGCCAAGAAAAATACGCCAAAGATTCCGAGTGATGGCTCCAAGAACCAATTGGAAGAACTCACGTAGGTGAGCACTACACCTGCAAATACTGCTGCGCCCGCAATAACAGAGAAGAAGTTTGCTCTAGTTCCACCAACAAATCCTGCGATCACCACGCCAAAGATCAAGGCGACAATAACAATGACTTGCGGAGGAATTGTGGGGTCTGCCAAAAAGTCATTGAACTGAATCGCCATGAACTCCTTGAGAAGAACTGCAACCCAAAAAATTGGTAATGAAAACAACAGAAATGAAATAAATGTCATGACATAGTCAAAACGGCTGTACTGACGCATCGCGGTGATCATTCCTACGGTTACGCCAAGAATTATTGCAAGAAAAGTTGAGGTGATGACAAGTCGCACAGTCACTGGGATTGCTTGAGCAATAATCTCGGAAACTGGAATATTGATTGTGCTCATTCCTAGATCTAAATCTCCCCACAGCCCTGAAATAATTCCGCGCAACCACGAGAAATATCTGATTGGAGGAGGAACATCTAGCTGTAGATCTCTAATCATTTTTTGAATTAGAAAATCCTTATTGATCGCAGTGCTCTCACCAAATGCCGAAAGCGGATCAGAAGAGTACGCCTGAAGGTTGTAGGCAAAAAAACTTGATCCAAATACGACCACTAGCATCATGCCAAAGCGTCGTGAAATATATGCTAACAATTAATTATCCTGCCTTCGGCCCTGAAGTAAATGTGTTAACTGCACTTGGTGCACTGGACGTGACAAATCGTAGCATTAAAACAATGGCGGGTGTGCTCCTAAGAGCACCCCCGCCATTGTTTTTACTGCCTTTTAGTACTTGTTAAGCAAATGACCACTCGAAGAAGTTCCAAGTGAACACATTACCAATTGGTGCGATCTTGATGCCCTTTAGCGCTTTGCTGTATGAAGAAAGCGTTGAGTTTGCAAAGAGAGGAAGGCCCATAGCATTGTCGATGATGATCTTATCTGCAGCTAATCGCTTTGCTGTGATTTCTGCAGGAGTAAGGATGTCACCTTCAAGGCTTTCCAGAATAGTATCAAGAGCTGGATAGTTCCATCCGAATACATTGTTTGTACCGGTGGACTTGTAGTTACCAGTTGCACTTGACTGACTGACTGAGGTCAATTGGTATCCGTACATAAAAGCATCGTACTTAGAGCTCTGGTTATCCTTCAGGCCGAATAGATCCGGACTTGAATAGTCGACGAATTTAAATCCAGCCTTTGTAATTTCAGCTTCCATCAACTTGGCGATGCCATTTCGCAAAGTTGTATTTGCGTGACAGAAGTTAATTGTAGGTCCTGGGTTTGTTGCAGAAGCATCTGGATAATGCTTCTTAACAAGTGCTAGAGCCTTTGCAGTGCGTTGTGCTTGAGTTCCCTCAGTAAATTGCTCTACACCAGATCCACCTGTGATTGTCTTGTATGCAGATGTACCTTGGAATATGAACTGAGTATCCAAGGTCGTTGCATCAGACTTAATCGGCTTGACGAATGTGTCAACAATTTGCTGACGAGGAGTTGCAAGCAAAAATGCCCTGCGAAGATCATTTGCCTTCTCGCTGTTACCAGCGAAAATACCGGTGTAAGGGGTTGCGCCAGGAGCTGGTGCGGTACGAAGTGAAAGGTGTGAATAGGTTCCGCCACCCGCTGCTTTTGTAATCGCATTAGGTAGAGCTTCAAGTGCCAACTTGTCATTAACTGTTGGGTTGGAGTTGTAGTACACATCTATGTCACCGTTACGAAGAGCCTGAACCATCGCTGTGTTGTCGTTGATGATCTTGATTACAACAGTGTTGACTGGGTTAACAGTTTGCATCGCTGGACCTGATGAGTACTTAGGGTTTCTGACCAAAGTCATTGAATCACCGTAAGTGAACTTAGAAACAATGAATCCACCGTTGCTAACAAGAAGTAGAGCGTTTGTTGATGCATCTACCTTTGTTACATCGTAGGACTTCGTGAAGATCTTTCCTACTGTTTCCATCTTCGGATTCTTTGATAGGAACCAGCTCTTGAACTTGTTCTTAGCAGCAATGTTTGCTGATGCAGATTGCAAGCCCTTCTTACCTTCAGCCAAATGAACCATTGCGTGTACTGGTGATGGTCCTGGAGCCAATAGCTCCCAGTCTGGAAGTGGCTTGTCGAATCGAACAGTAAGGCTCAAGCGATCTGCGCTAACTACTGGATTACCTACAACGTGTTCGTCGTATGTGCCGCCGTAGCCAACGCTATCGAATGCTGGAACTACCTTAGCGATTCGTGGGTCACCCAATCCAGCCGCTGCAGAGTACTCAGATGATGAAATGATGTGCGATAGAAGAAGATCGTTGGCATCGATTGGTGTGCCATCAGACCATTGCTGTCCAGGTGCAATTGTGTACTTAATTCGGAAATCATTTGCAGTCTTTTTTACAATCTGCATTTTCCCGAACTTTGTATTCATTATAAGTTCTGTATCATCGTTGTAATAGAGAAATCCCATGCCAGTTAATGAGGCTGGAATACCGTTGTATGTCGTATTTCCATCTTGTGTAGATGAGTTCAACGATGTGATATCTCCTGCTGAACTGAGGATGATCGTTGAACGAGTTGCAGCCTGTGCAGGTGTTAGCAGTGTGAACGCTAACGCTGCTGATGCCGCAGTTGCGAGCGCAAACTTTGCGCTACGTGTGAACTTCATAGTTCCTCCTTGAGGGTTAAAGAAAAGCGTCTGTGGAGAGTCGACCTACCCCACAAAGGCGCTTTTGGTAGCCGAATTCTGCCTTAGTGAACGGCAAATGAGCAATAGGTGAACAATCTGCACAAGCGTGGCTTTATAACGTTAGCGTAAAGAAAATGGTGTAAGTAGGGTGATTTTTTACCCTACGTGGCAGATTTAGCCCTCTCAATTGCCGGCTTAGCAGTCCCGGCAATATTGAGCAGGAAACCGATTGATGCACAAGAAATGACGGTTGCAATGACCCCGCCCACATATATCGGCAAGCGCAAGCTGTAATGGGCCAGGACCCCACCCAGCAAAGACCCAACCGGCATCATTCCCCACACCAAAGTTCTGCGCGTTCCATGAATACGTCCATATAGCTCGGTAGGTATAACAGTTTGATAAGTAGCCATTAACAAAATGTTCCATTGTGAAATAGCAAAGCCCCCAAAAGTTGAGAGGGCGACAAAGATAGAAATGTTTGGAGAAAATCCTTGCAGCAATAAGACGATTGAACTTGAAACTATGCCAAAGACCATCACATTTCCTCGACCAAATTTCTTGGACGAGCGCGGCGCAATAGTTGCGCCAACAATTGCCCCCAATCCCTGAATAGTAAGAATCACGCCAAAAAATTGTTTAGGTAGTTCGAGTTCATCAATAATGAACAAGACCATGGTTGCTGTACCCATTGAATAACACAGACCTATAGCGGCCGTTGTTACGACAAGCCTGCGCAAGACCTTTTCCTTAAACAGATATCGAATTCCAAACTTCATATCTGCGACAAACTTTCTTTTTTCTGTGTCTACATCATCAGTTCGCACATCTTGTAGGTACTTGATCGGAATCGATAACGCGAGTAACGCCGCAACAGCTAAACCAAGGCTATTGATAAAAAATGGCAACGAAATAGCGATGGCATATATGAAGCCACTTAACGGTGCACCAACAAATCCTTGAATAACCGTTTCGGAAATTTGTAGCCGAGAATTTCCTTTTTCAAAGTTCTTTTCTTCCAATATTTGAGGAATCAAAGATTGCGCCGTTGTGTCAGCTGCTACTTCGCACACGCCGATTACAAATGAGGCAAAAAGCAACCAATAAATTGTTACGTGGTCTGTAGCAATCAGAACTGCCAATAAACCGACTACGGCACTTCGTGTGGCATTTGCCCCTGCCAAAATAAATCTGCGATCAACCCGGTCGACTAAGACTCCAATGGGGATGGCAAATAACAGCCAAGGCAGCATCACCATGGCACCGATTGCTGAAATCAAAACCGTGCTGTCAGTTAAGGTGATTGCAAGCAATGGTGCGGCAGCAATCAAAATTCCATCAGAGAGATTGGAAACAATGCTAGATGCCCACATGCGATTAAAAGCTGGACCCATACCCACAACCCTATATGGCAGCCATTGATTAAAGACTGCTTAGATAAGAAGCAGTTTCCTTGCTTTTTCTACAGCGGTATGGCGGCCATCTACATCTAGCTTGCGATAGACATTGCGCAAATGAGTCTTCATCGTGTTTTG